>NZ_DAMBQF010000024.1:0-37712 GCF_032062245.1 Soonwooa sp. | reverse complement strand
CCCCCGACCCTCTCGGTGTAAACGAGATGCTCTGAACCAACTGAGCTAAGAACCCGAATTTTTTTGAAAGGTTTCGTTTCCTTTGTGTGGGTCCTGAGGGATTCGAACCCCCGACCCTCTCGGTGTAAACGAGATGCTCTGAACCAACTGAGCTAAGAACCCTCTTTTCGAGATTTTATTTTCTCGTTTTGAGTGGTGCAAATATACAACTTATTCTTTACTCTCCAAATTTTTTTCTAAAAATTCTCCTACAACAAAGTTACTTCCACCAATAAAAATAATTTCGCCTTCTGTAGCTTCTTGTTTTGCAGCAAGATAGCCGTCTTGTACATTGTAAAAAATTTTATAAAAAATTTTCACTTCTTCTAATAGATTTTTATAATCTTCTGGGTGTCGACCACGATGTATCGCAGGTTTTACAAAATAATAAGTCGAGTTTTCTGGAAGAATTTTCATGACTTCATCTATTTTTTTGTCATTAACAAAGCCTAAAACAATATGTTTTTTTTGTGGAAAACTATTAAGTTGGGCAAAAACTTGCTCTAATCCCGCTTGGTTATGTCCTGTATCGCAAATTGTCAACGGTTTTTCGGCGAAAATAAACCAACGTCCAATAAAACCAGTATTTTTATGAACATTAAGAAAGCCTTCACGGATATTTTCTTCTGTTATGTTTAATCCAAGTTTTTTTAATTCTTCAACAATCGCAAACACTACCTTTTTATTTTTCGCTTGATAAATACCTTGTAAGTCCGATGGATAGTCGATATTTAATTCTGTTGCGTCGATATACATTGCGCCAACTTCTAAAGCCTTATTTTTGATGATATCTTTGACAATTGGATTTTCATCACCAGAAATTATTGGAATATTAGCTTTAATAATGCCTGCCTTTTCGAATGCGATTTCTTCGATTGTCTCACCCAAAACATTTTGATGATCTAACTGTACATTTGTAATAGCGCTCACCAAAGATTTAATAATATTGGTAGCGTCCAGTCGTCCACCCAGACCAACTTCAATTATCGCATAATCGACACTTTGACGTTTAAAAAACTCAAATGCCATAATGGTTGTAAATTCAAAAAAAGATGGCTGAATCTCGTCAGGAAGCTCTTGTAATTTCAGAATCATCTCATATACAAAATGCTTGTCACATTGTTTTCCGTCAACTTTAATGCGTTCTGTAAAATGGATTAAATGTGGTGAATTGTAAAGTCCGACTTTGTAAGCAGATTCTTGAAGAATGGAAGCTAACATATTACTCGTCGAACCTTTGCCGTTGGTTCCGCCAATGTGGATGCATTTTAGGCTGTCTTGAGGATTTCCGAAATGCTCGCAGAGTTTGGTAATGTTTTGTAAACCTGGTTTGTAGGCAGATTGTCCATCACGTTGATAGTTGGGAACTTGCGCAAACAACCAATCGATGGCATCTTGATAGTTTCGTTCTGTAAATTCTTTAGGAGATTTTAACGACATAATTCTTTAAGTATGGTGTAAAAGTAATGCTGAGAATCTTTAGATTGATAAAGATTCAAAAGTTTAATAAAAATTTAAAACTTAATGATGTAAGTTCCTGTTGATGTTTCGTTGGTTTTTTTCTCCGCTTTCACGTATTTCTTCAACCAAATAACAGCGGCAGTAACCGCACATGGATCCGAAATTCCCTTGTTGCGACCAGCAGAAGTCACATTTCCGGCTTCGTCCACAGTAATATACATACTTAATTCGCCTTTAGCTTTGCAATTATTAGTCGGCAACTTTCCTGCTTTACCCATAGTTCCTGGGATAAAGGCTGTTAGTTTTCGTTCTGTACCGATTTTCGTTTTCTTAGGCTCTTTAGATTTTTTGTCTTCCTCCTTTTTAGTTTTTAAATCCTCTTTCTTTTGCTTTGCGACATTTTCGTCTTCCTTTGTTATAAGAGGTTCTTCTTTGGCGCTAGGTTTTGTGACAACAGTATCGATAGGCTGTACAGCAACATCAGGAACGTAAATTTCAGGTTTTGAAAGACTGTCTATTTCAGGTTCTTCAGCTAGAGTTTCAGGCGCAACCACAAGACTGTCAATAGCCGCATTGGGTATGCTAGCTTCGGGATGTGTGAATCTAGAATTTGCCCAAAACAAACTAATCACCAATAAGGCAAGGACGATGTACATCCCAACAGGAATTCCGGTTAAAGCTCTGGTTTTTCTGCGGAAATTCATCTTATGCAGGCTTGTTAATAACGTCTAAAAATTCGTTGGTATGGTATTGAATTTTCATCACCATATAATCGATTTTAGCTACTAAATAATTATTAAAAATGTAGGCTAAAAACCCAACAATTAATCCAACCAAAGCTGGAGATAAAGCTTTATAGAAAGCTGCTGACATCACTTGTTGAGAATCAATAGAGTTATGACTCATCCCAGAAAAAATAGAAGCAAATGCAATGACACTTCCGATACTTCCCAAAATAGGCGCAATACCAGAAAAACTTGCTAAATAATTAACGTATTTTTCAGCATAATGAACTTCAACCTGCGCTTGAGTTTCCATCGCGTTAGAAATTTCACTGATCGGTCGACCAACACGCGAAAGTCCTTTTTCTATACAACGTGCTTCGGGAGAATCATCTCTTCTACAAAAATCAATAGCTGCATCAATACGCGCTTCGCTGAGCATGTCATTAATATTTTTAATCAAATAAGGATCAACTTTATTTTCTTTATTAAGTTTTAAAAAACGAACTACAAAGAAGTAACATACCGCCAATCCGATAAGAAATAAAATGATAACGATAAGTGTCTCAATAAGTCCACCACCAAAAAGAAATTCTAATACAGAAATATGTTTGTCTGCCATTTGATTTTAAAAATTTTATGACGTTAAAGTTAGGTTTTTATTAGGTTTTAAAGAAATTTAAAACACGATTTTATAGGTTCCTTTTGATGAAACAGAAGATTTTTCCGCTTTCACATATTGCTTCACCCATTTAATAGAAGTCGACACAACACAAGGATCCGAAACACCGCCAGCACGCGATGCGGAAATAACATTTCCAGCTTTGTCAACTGTGTAGGCAATAGTTATGCTACCAGAGCCAGAGCAATCATGTTTTGGTTGTGCGCCACCGCGTCCCATAGTTCCGGGGATAAATCCAACCAATTTTCTATCAACACCAATTTTGCTATCGCCATCTCCTGCGCCGCCAAGTGGATCTCCTGCATTTCCGCTACCAGAGCCTGTACCTTGGCTTGATCCTTTTGTACCTCGACCTGCAAGTAGGTTTCCAATTGCAGCGTTACCTCGTCCATCGCCAGTTCCGCCTTCTTTCTTTATCGGACCTTTTGTTTTTGGTGCGGCATCAGATTTAGCAACTGTTGTAGACGTCGTATTGGTTTTCGCTTTTTTATCGGCTTTAGAAGCTTTTGGTGTAACAACAACGTCTTTTTCTCGTGTTGGGACAGGGACAGTATTTTCAGGAATTGGTTTATCAGCCTTTTCGATGCTTGGTTTTTCTACTTCCGCAATCTCTTCCTGATGTTTTTCAATAAGTGGAGCAGGGCTAGATTCTGATTTCTTCGGTTCTTCGATGCCTTTTCCGTTGGTGTTGTCTCCGAAGTTTATGAGCATATTGGTAACATCCATTTGTACCATATCTTCGTGCTCATCTTTTTTGTCATTGGGGGCTTTTACTCCTGAAAAGAACAATAAAAACAATAACAAAAATACGGAAACTCCTAATAATAAAGCCTTCGTAAGTGTATGCTCATAATGTTTACGAAAAGCATAAGCGCCGTAAGCTTTATGTCGGTCTTCAAATACTATGTCGTCTAGATCTTGATACATTTACTTTTGGTTTTATTACAGAAAAGCCTATCTGTCGTTATAAATTGTTACTATAACGAGTTAGATAGGTTTTATATTATTAGGTTAAATTATCGACTAATCATCAACTTCGATGTCATCTTGTTTGAAATGACATTTTAGCTTAAATGGAATCGTCTCGTCGCTACCTGTGTAGAAGTCATCTATCTCACCTTCCCAAAAAAGTTGTAACTCACCATTTTCGTTAAGGTCAAAGCTTAATTCATTTTCATAAAGATAAGCATCTTCGTCGTCGAACAGATCAACTTCCGTATAGACTACATCGTCGTTATCATCGATTTTAAAACTTTGATTTTGAAGATTTTCGGAGTTAATTGGAAAGTCGGAAACCTTGAACGACAATTGTGGAAAATTGTACTGAAGCGAATCGTCATCTACATGATCCAGAGAGTCATCCGTAATTATTTCAACTTCCAAAGTGTTTAACGAATTGTTGTAGACTGCTTTGCAATACGTGTTCTGGATGTGATATTTTAAAGTTTCATCCGGATGATAAATTTTTAATAGCCCTTTCATTGTAAGGTTTACTAATGTTGTTTGTTTTTAAATTGATTATTGTATTAGAACAAAGATAAAAAATTGATTTAATTGGGAAAATTTTTGTTTTAAAATTTTACATCAATTGTTATAATTGAAAAGTTATGAGATTTCGTTAATTTTGTTAGCTATAAGTCCAATTTGAAATATGAAGAAGATACTAATTAACATAAGCCTTGGTGTTTTGATACTAGTTGCTGCGAGTTCTTGCAAAAAGAATGATTCGCCTGTGCAAAAAGTTCAAGATCAACCTAATAAAGGATCTAACCTAAATGACATCGCTGATAAATATTATGAGGAATATCTCAAGATGTATCCTTTGGAGTCCACAGCACAAGGTGATAGCTTGTACAATGATCAATTGCCGATTAATATAGCACCAGAATTTATTTCTAAAGAAATTTCGTTTTATAATGATGTACAAAAACAGCTTAAGCAAGTCGATTATGATGGACTTTCGGATGAAGATAAAGTGGTGTATGATGTGCTAGATGCGACACTAAAAGATAAGGTGGAGCGCTATGTTTATCATCCAGAATATATTCCGTTCACGCAATTCTCTGGATTGCCGTTGGAGTTTCCGTTGTTCGGAAGTGGGAAAGGCAGTCAACCTTTCAAAACCGAATTGGATTACGAAAATTGGTTAAAGCGTATGGATCAGTTTCCGCTATGGATGGATGCGGCGATTACAAATTTCAGAACAGGGATGTCAAAAGGCGTTGTTCTTCCAAAATCTTTGGTTGTTAAAATGATTGATCAAATGGCGGCTGAGGAGATTAATACTTTAGATTTTAATAAAAATATTTTCTTTGGGCCGATTAAAAATTTACCACAGAACTTTAAACCTGTTTCTGCTAATAAATACGCTAAACTTTATCAGGAAGCTATTAAAAGTAAAATTGTCCCTGCGTACATAAAAATGCATACGTTTTTAAAAGATGAATATCTTCCGAAAGCTAGATTGACAGACGGTTACAATGCGCTTCCTTCTGGCGATAATATTTATAAATACTATGTTAAAAGTTGGACAACAACCGACAAAACACCAGAAGATATCCATGCTTTAGGTCTTAAAGAAGTGGAACGAATCCGTAAAGAAATGGATGTTGTTAAAAATAAAGTTGGTTTCAAAGGAAGTTTGGAAGAATTTTTAACCTTTGTAAAACAAGATCCGAAGGCAATGCCTTACAAAACGTCGAAAGAGATTTTGGAAGGTTTTCAATCAATTTTGGATAAAATCACACCACAGCTCCAGACGATGTTTAATGTAACACCGAAAACACCTTTCGAAATTCGTCAAACCGAAAAGTTCCGTGAAGCGAGTGCGAGTGCAGAATATATCCAAGGTACGCCAGATGGCAAACGTCCAGGTATTTTTTATATTCCGATTCCTGATCCTAAAAAGTTCAATGTAACTTCTGGAATGGAATCTTTATTCTTGCACGAAGCGATTCCAGGGCATCATTACCAAGTTTCATTACAACAAGAAAATACTAAGTTACCGAAATTCATGCGATTTGGATGGTTAGGCGCTTATGGAGAAGGTTGGGCATTGTACTGCGAATCTTTGGGTCCTGAGTTTGGACTTTATACCGATCCTTACCAAAAAATGGGTTCTTTAAGTGACGAAATGTTACGTGCCGTACGTTTGGTGATTGATACAGGTTTGCATACAGGTCAAATGAATCGTGAGGAAGCTATTAAATACTTTTTGAGTAATGTTGCTTATGACGAAGCTGGTGCAATTGCAGAAGTGGAACGTTATATGGCGATGCCCGGTCAAGCTTTAAGTTATAAAATTGGTGCACTAAAAATCCGTGAACTTCGCGACAAATACCAAAAACAATTGGGTAAGAAGTTTAATATTGCGACTTTCCATGATGAAGTGCTTAGCCAAGGTTGTTTGCCATTAGATGTCTTAGATCGAAAAATGAATCTTTGGTCTAAAAAACAAAAATAAATAATTGATGTTATAATCCAGAGGCGCCGAATCTCCGATTCGGCGCCTCTGGACTTTTACTTTTCAAAAAGCATTTTCGTGATAAAATCTTTTTCCCCTTTTCCTCGTGCTGGCGAATATTCTCTACCATAGAAAATAATCTGAAGATGCAGTTTGTTCCAAGTATTTTCTGGCCAAAGTTTTTTGGCGTCCTTTTCAGTTTGCACAACATTTTTTCCTTCCGTCAATTTCCACTGTTTCATAAGGCGGTGGATGTGTGTATCGACAGGAAAAGCTGGAACTCCGAAAGCTTGGCTCATAACAACCGACGCCGTTTTATGTCCCACGCCTGGTAAAGCTTCTAGCTCCTCAAAAGTTTGCGGAACTTCGCCGTTATGGCGTTCTAACAAAAGCTCAGACATTTTTTTTAAGTTTTTCGCTTTGGTATTGCTGAGGCCGATTTCTTTGATGAGTTCTTTTATTTCCCATTCTTCCAATTTTGCCATGCGCTGCGGCGTTCCTGCAACTTCAAACAAGGCTGGCGAAATTTCGTTAACCTTTTTGTCTGTTGTTTGCGCAGACAAAGCAACGGCTACTAAAAGCGTGAATGCATCGGTGTGGTGCAACGGGATTGGTTGCACAGGGTATAATTTTTCCAATTCGTCCAAGACGATTTGGGCTCTTTGTTTTTTTGTCATATTGGACGTAAATTTACACAAAAAAGAAATGTTGAATGTAGGTGATGCGCTTCCAGAGTTCGAAGCCAAAAATCAAAATGGTAAAATAATTAAGTCTTCCGATCTTAAAGGTAAAAAATTAGTTGTTTTCTTTTATCCAAAGGCAAGTACGCCAGGTTGTACGGCAGAAGCTTGTAATCTTCGCGACAATTATTCGGTGCTCAAAAAGCAAGGTTATCAATTACTAGGCGTTAGTGCTGATTCCGAAAAACGTCAATTAAATTTCGCTACTAAAAACGAATTGCCTTTCGATTTGTTAGCTGACGAAAGCCACGATATTATCGAAAAATTTGGGGTTTGGCAGCTTAAGAAATTTATGGGACGGGAATTTATGGGCATTGTCAGAACGACTTTTGTGTTTGACGAAAATTCCATTTGTACCGAAGTTATCGAAAAAGTAAAAACCAAAGACCACGCGGCGCAGATTTTAGAATCTTAAAATTTGGGCGTGCCCCTTTGTTTTCCCATGGCTAAAACTTCATAGGTTTTCAAAAAACCTATGAGGTTTCCCAGCCGCCAAAACAAGCGGGTCGGTCTCCGCGCAGTCGCTTTTGTTGTGGTGGCTTCGACTCCGCTCAGCCACCACAACAAAGAGCTCCAACAATGCGCTTCGCCCTCACGCAGATTCGGCGTTCTTAGAAGATTTTGAAACAGTAGAATTTATTTTAATAAAAACTACAACTCCATTTCGTAGTACATCAATTCATCATCGTCATCCGCAAAAGGTTTTACCATTTTTTGATAACTCAGACCCAGTTTTTCGATAAGTTTTTGAGATGCAATATTAGTAGGAAGTGTAATTGCTGATACTTTTTTTAATCCAAATTCAGATTTTGCAACTTCTAAGATTTTCATAGAAGATTCGTAACCATAACCTTTGCCGTCAAAGCCGTCAAGAAATGCAAATCCGATATCGGCAACCTCAAGAGCTTCTCTTTTAAAAAGTCCACTCGAACCAATTTTGTTTCCGTTTTCTTTTAAAATTAAAGTATAACTTCCAAAACCATTTTTTTCAAAATTAGGAATATGTCGATCGATGATGTATTGCTTAGCATCCTCTTTTGTTTTGATGTTTCGGTCGCCGATATATTCAATCCATTTTAGGGAGTTCATCAATTCAAAAATAAAATCTACATCTTCTAAATCTGTTGGTTTTAGAATAAGTCTTTCGGTTTCAAAACTTTTGTAACTCATCTTTAGGGTACAATTACAGTGAAAATATAAGCCATTAACACCACGAGAAGCACAACACCGTATAAAACATTGGTTTTTCCTCGATTTAGCGAGAGCATTACAATATATAAGGATAATGCCATCAATACCATCGATTTGATGTCAAGTCCGAGCACCAATGGGAAATCGTAGATTAAACAAACAATAGCAACAGCAGGAATTGTAAGTCCAATACTTGCTAAAGCAGAACCCAAAGCAAGATTAAGGCTGGTTTGCAAATGATTTCTTCGTGCTGCTTTTATCGCGGCAACGCCTTCTGGTAGGAGCACAACAGCTGCAATAATAACGCCGACTAGCGATTTGGGAGCTCCAGCATTGTGCACAATTTCTTCAATTTTTGGAGAAAGCGCTTTCGCCATTAGTACAACAATTCCGAGACAAATTAAGAGATAAACCAAACTAACAATGGTATTAGTATTAGTTGGCGGAACAACATTATCATGTTCGCCTTCACCCTCTGCTAGAAAATAGTTACGATGACGTACCGTTTGCACCATCAGGAAAGTACCATAGATGATAAGTGATGCTATCGCAAAGAATATTAACTGCGCATTGTTAAACAATGGAGCGTTAATACTTGTTGTATAATTTGGGAGAACTAAAGTCAAAACCAAAATCGCAACTAAACTTACCAAAGCAGTATTGGCGGAAGATCTTGCAAAATATTGCTCATGAAACTTTGCGCCACCCACCAAAAGACATGCGCCGAGAATTCCATTTAAGATTAACATAATGGCAGCAAAAACGGTGTCACGCGCTAAAGTAACTGCAGAATCGCCTCCTGCAATCATAAGTGATATAATAAGAGCAACTTCAATAATGGTGATAGCTAGAGCAAGAATGATGGTTCCGAATGGCTCGCCGACTTTTAACGCGACAACTTCGGCATGATGAACTGCCGACAAAACACATGTTATGAGTAACACGGCTCCTATTAAACTGAACCAGCCGTTGTTATCTGTGATTCCCGTAAAATAATATATCCATGCTAAAATCGGGAAAATGTGAGTCCAGTGCAGTTTGAGCTTCATCGAAATTCTATTTGTCACAAAATACAATTTTTTGAAAAAAGATGCAAAAAAAAGAGACGCTAAATTTAGCGTCTCTTTAATATTTATAAATCTGTAAGGATTATTTAGAAAGTTCCATTTCGCTGATAAGGTGACCAGCGCCAGAGAATTTGTCAATTACCCAAAGTACAAATCTTGCATCAACATTGATGGTTCTCTGTAATTCTGGTTCGAAAACGATATCACCGCTCAAAGCTTCACTGTTACCATCGAAAGCAAGTCCGATTAGGTGACCGTTAGCGTCTAAGATTGGAGATCCAGAGTTACCACCTGTAATGTCGTTGTTTGATAAGAAGTTAACGTATAGGTTACCGTCTTTGTCAGCATATTGACCGAAATCTTTTTTCTTAGCTTGGCTGATCAATTTTGTAGGAAGATCAAATTCTTCATCTCCTTTTTTATACTTAGCAACCATACCATCGATAGTTGTGTAGTAGTTTTCTTTGATGCCTTTGTAGTTTCTATCAGCTCTTTTTGGAAGTGTATCGATAGATCCATAAGTTAATCTCATTGTTGAATTAGCATCTGGATAGAAGCTTTTGTTAGGTTGAGATTTTCTCAATCCGTCTAAGAATAATCTTGTGTTGTTAGCAAAATTATCATCTACTTTCTCGTAAGTCTCACTAGCTAATTTTTGTTCAGTAACGATACCGTCAGCGATTTTCTTAAGTGGATCCGCATCGATAGCTAATCTATCTGGGTTGTTTAAGAATTTCATAGCAGAATCTTTGTTAGCAAAGATAGAAGCAAACGCTACATTCGCAAGAGAAGGGATGTCAGTCTTCATAATTGTAGGAGATGCAACTTCTTTGTTAACTCTTAATTGATAAAGGTTAAACATCGCTGTTAACATATTACCTTCCAATTGAGGATTGAAAGTTTCGTACATTCTATTGATAGCGTCAGTTACCTTTTGCTTCATTTGAGCTTTTCCGTTGTCATCTTGGTCAGCATAAGTTTTGAACATGCTTCCTAAAGATGCAGCAATACTCACATATTTAGCGTTTCTCGAAAGTTGAGACATGTAGTTTCTTTCAACATTTCTGTTAGAAACTTGTTTGTAATAAGCATCGATGTTAGGAAGAACTCCGAAGTACGTTGCGTTATTATCTGGCATAGCCGCCCATTGCGAGTAAGCTTGCTCTACTTTTTGTTTGTCAGCAATTGTTCCGTTTTTGATAACAGCATCAATTGTGCCTTGTCTGTTTTTCCAATAGTTAGCGACAGATGCATATTGAGACGCATAACCTAACTTAACAGCTTGGTCTTTGTCCATATATTTTTTCATAACATCCATAGCAACTTTAGAAGCTTCTACCCAAGCTGGATAGTCTTTTTCTACCATTTGCTTAATACCATAAGATGTTAAATAACGGTTAGTTCTACCAGGATAACCCATGATCATTGCAAAATCACCAGGCTTGTATCCTTTAAGAGAAACAGGTAAAGAATGCTTAGGTTTTAACGGAACGTTGTTAAGAGAATATTCTGCTGGGTTTCCGCTAGCATCAGAGTAAATTCTGAATACTGAGAAATCTGCAGTGTGTCTTGGCCACTCCCAGTTATCAGTGTCTCCACCGAATTTTCCTAAAGAGTTAGGAGGTGTACCAACTAATCTTACGTCTTTGTAATCTTGATATACGAAATAATAGAACTCGTTACCGTTAAAGAAATCTCTTACGATGACAGTATATTTTCCGTTTTCGCTGTTTTCAGCTTGGATTGCTTTGTATTCTGCATCGATAACTTTTTTTCTATCTTCAGCAGACATGTTGTTATTCAATTTAGAAGTAATTCTTTGTGTAGCATCATCCATTCTTACTAAGAATCGTACAGAAAGACCTTTAGCAGGAAGTTCTTCACTTCTCTTCATTGCCCAAAAACCATTTGTTAAATAGTCTTTTTCTGGTGTAGAAAGCGCTGCGATGTTACCGTATCCACAATGGTGGTTAGTGAATAATAAACCTTCTTTAGATACAACTTCTGCCGTACATCCACCTCCGAATTGTACGATAGCGTCTTTAAGACTTGAGTTGTTAACCGAATAGATTTCTTCAGGCGTCAATTTTAGGCCTTCTTTTTGCATGTCAACGCCATTAAGACGCTTGATAAGCATTAATAGCCACATTCCTTCGTCTGCTCTCATCTGAGCAAAACTCAAAAGAAAAGTAAGTGCTAAAAATATTCTTTTCATAGAGTAAAATTTTTGCTTGCTAATTTACTCAATTTATTCTATAAAGTCTTAATTTTAGAGTGTTAAAATGATGTTTAACCCAAATTTTAGCTGAAATGAAACTTATAAAATCAAAATATTTTCTTTTTCTCATCCCTTTATTTATGCTTTTAAATTGTAAAGCTTTGATTTCCAAACAGAACTTACCCATCGAGTTAGAAAGACAATGGATGTTAATGTCTATTACAGGTTTTACTAAAGAAAAATTAATAAAAAATAAAGCGCAGCTAGATCTGACGCAATATTCTGGCAGGAAAGCCAATCTTGGTTGTGGCGACTTTTTAGTTGAAGTGCTTCAAGTTAACGCTGATAAAATTAAATTTAAAACCAAAGAAAATTCTTCTAAAAAATGTATCGATTCTGATGTTTTAGAATATGTTTTCAGAAACGAATTAGGCACTGTTAATCGTTATAAAATTGAGGGACATTTCTTAAAATTATATAAAAACGACAAAATTGTCATGGAATTTGTAGCTGCTGATTGGGATTAACCTTAAAACAAAATAGTATGAAAAGACAAGCAACAGCCGTATGGACCGGCACCGTAAAAGAGGGAAGTGGTCATTTGACAACTGCCAGTAAAGTTTTAGATAAAACGCAATATTCTTTCAAAAGTAGATTCGAAGATGGGATTGGGACAAATCCTGAAGAGCTTTTGGCAGCAGCACATGCGGGATGTTTCACCATGAAAACTTCCGCAGATTTGACAGAAGCTGGTTATGTACCAGAAAGTTTAGAGACGACATCTGTAGTCGTATTCGAAGATGGAAAAATCGCAAGATCCGAGTTGACTTTAACAGCAAAAGTTCCAGGGATTTCGGATGAAGAGTTTCAAAAAATTGCTGCGAAGGCAAAAGAAACTTGCCCAGTAAGTGTTGCTTTTAGTTTCGAAAAAACCTTGACAGCAACTTTGGTTTCTTAGTTTTTTGTATCAAATTTAGTAACATTCCAAAATAGTTCTGCGGTTTTCGGTAGAGGTATTTTGGAATTTTTATTTGTGATAAAATTCTTTGTAGACGAGGTTTTGTCGCAATAGTTTTTGATTTTAATTAAATATAATTCTACATCATTTGGTGTAAAAGAGATTTTAAAATCATCTCTCAATTCTTCATTTTCAAAAGCAAAACAAACTCTGCTAGAATCTTCATTGTTTAGTTCGAGTTTCAAAACATTTTGCAAATGATCCAATAAAATTTCAAAATCTATAGGCTTCATAATTTTTAAAATTAGTAAAAAAATAAGCTTTGTTTTTTGCATTTTTTATTCAAAAAAACTATCTTGTGAAACTTACAAAAAGATAAATATTTAATGCTAGATAAAAAAACACATCAATACGAAAAAGCCGTATTGGTAGGACTTGTAACCAGAGATCAAGACGAAGAAAAACTTCAAGAATATATGGATGAGTTAGAGTTTTTGGCGTATACGGCGGGTGCAACTGTCGAAAAACGTTTTACCCAAAAATTGACTCAACCAGATTCTAAAACTTTTGTTGGAAGTGGAAAAGCTGAAGAGATAAAAGCTTATGTCAAAGAAAATGAAATAGGAACAGTGATTTTCGATGATGAGCTTTCGCCTTCTCAGCTTAAAAATCTTGAACGCGAAATTGAAGTTAAAATCCTTGACAGAACCAATCTTATCCTCGATATTTTTGCACAAAGAGCACAGACGTCTTATGCGAGAACGCAAGTAGAATTGGCTCAGTATCAGTATCTTTTACCACGATTGACCAGGATGTGGACCCACCTCGAAAGACAAAAAGGGGGAATTGGGATGCGTGGTCCAGGGGAAACGGAAATCGAAACCGATAGACGTATCATCCGTGACCGAATTACTTTGCTAAAAGAAAAATTGAAAACCATCGACAAGCAAATGGCGACACAGCGTAATAACCGCGGAAAGGTTGTGCGTGCTGCTTTGGTGGGTTATACCAATGTTGGGAAATCAACTTTGATGAACGCTTTGTCAAAGTCGGAAGTGTTTGCAGAGAACAAATTGTTTGCGACGCTAGACACGACTGTGAGAAAGGTTGTCATCGGCAATTTGCCTTTCCTTTTGACAGACACTGTTGGGTTTATCAGAAAGCTTCCTACGCAATTGGTGGAGTCTTTTAAGTCAACTTTGGATGAGGTTCGTGAGGCGGATTTGTTAATTCATGTTGTGGATATTTCGCACGAAAGTTTCGAAGATCATATCGCATCGGTTAATCAGATTTTGATGGAGATTAATGCGCATCAAAAACCAATGATTATGGTGTTTAACAAAATTGATGATTTTTCTTACGAGAAAAAAGAAGATGATGATCTAACGCCGTCAACACGCAAAAATATCTCTTTAGAAGAATGGAAAAAAACGTGGATGGCAAAATCGAAATATCCAACGGTTTTCATTTCTGCATTGACAAAAGAGAATTTTTCGGAGATGAAAAAAATGATCTATGATGAGGTGATGAAAATTCATATCTCGCGCTTCCCATACAACGATTTCTTGTTCGAATATTTTGAGGATGAAGATGAAGAATAATTTAAAACTAAACTTTATCAAAAGCTTATTCTTTCTAGGATTTCTAATTTTAGGAGGTTTTGCTTTTGGTCAAAATAAAATTGATTTTTCTGAAATCAAAAAAAATGTCCAAGACAAAGAGTCACCTTATTATTACGAAAGATTGTTGTTCAAATTCCGAGGAATGCCGCAGTCTATCGACAGTACAGAAGCTTTTAATTTGTATTACGGCTCCAAATTTACAGATCATCACCTTGAAGAAATGAATCCGAACTTTAGCAAGTTTCGTGAAAAATTTCAGCAACGGGATTTTAAAGAAGCGATAAAAATTGGTGAAGATTTACACTTCAAAGCGCCGACTAATCTTGAGGTTTTGCTGATACTTTTGCAATGTTATGAACAAGAAAAAAATCAAAACAAATTCGTCTGGACGATACAAAAGTTCAGGATGATTTCTGCGACAGTTCTTACCTCTGGCGAGGGTAACAAAGAGTATTCTCCATATCTCGTTAACACGGTTGGCGAAGAATATGTCTTGCTGAACCTTCTGAAAGTCCCTTTTCAAAATTATAAACGTTCTTCAAAATCAACCAAAGACGGGATGATGGATATTTGGGAAAAAGATGGCGAAAAAATATACATTAACGTGGTGGGTTATGCCCCAGAATAGAATTTAATTTAAAACAAATAAATGGAGTTATATTACTCATTCTCAGTCTTAATTGTACTGGCTTCGATATTTTCTTACATTAATTATCGATTCTTAAAATTACCGAGCACGATCGGTATCATGGTAATTGCGATTGCCGTTTCTATATTTTTAGTACTTTTTGGTGAGGCGGTTCTACCTCGGACTTTTGGTCATCTTCACGACCTTATGAATAGCATCAATTTCACGGAAGTTCTTATGGGAGCGATGCTAAATTTTCTACTCTTTGCAGGAGGAATCCACATCAACATTAATGATCTAAAAGAGCAAATTTGGCCCGTTGTTGTTTTTTCCACAGTCGGCGTTGTAATTTCTACCTTTATTGTAGGTTTTGGCGTGTTTTATATTTTGCCTTTGGTCGGTATCGAAATGCCTTTGCTGTATTGTTTGGTTTTTGGTGCTTTAATTTCTCCAACCGATCCAGTTGCTGTTTTAAGTATTTTAAAACAAGCTAATGTTTCAAAATCATTAGAGACTAAAGTTGCTGGTGAATCCTTATTTAATGATGGTATGGCGGTTGTGGTTTTTGCTGTTTTGTTGCAGTTGGCGACTGGTGTCGATATTGATATTACGGCTGAAAGTATTGGCGTATTATTGATTAAGGAAGCTGGTGGCGGTATTTTGCTGGGTGTACTTTTGGGGTATTTCACATCGAGATTAATGCGTGAAGTGGATGATTATATTATCTCTGTTTTGGTGACATTGTCCGTAGTTATGGGAGGTTATCTCATTGCAAAACAATTACATATTTCGGGTCCGTTGACGATGGTTGCGGCAGGATTGTTTATGGGGAATTTTAATAAAAATTTCAAAATGAAATCCATCACCCAAGATTATTTAATTAAATTTTGGGAGTTAATTGACGAAATCTTAAACGCAGTTCTATTCCTATTTATCGGGTTTGAATTATTAATGATAAAAGATTTGGATCATTACATGATTCCTGGTCTTATTGCTATTGCAATTGTATTGGTGGCAAGATTCATATCGATTTGGGGACCGACGCAGTTTATGTCTTTCAAGTCGAGGTTTACACCGCAAACGGTTAAAGTTTTGGTTTGGGGTGGCATTCGCGGCGGTGTTTCTATTGCATTGGCGATGTCTATCCCGAAGAGTGAATACAGCACGATTATACTGAGTATCACGTATTGCGTGGTTGTTTTCTCGATTATTGTACAAGGTTTAAGTATCGGAAAAGTGGCAAATCCTAAGAAAATTGCAACTGAAGAAGAATTGCAAGATGAACAAATCTCTGAAAATTTGCATTAAATGAAGTCTGAAATTAACATCGAAACTTGGAATCGCAAAGAGCATTTCAATTTGTTTTCGAATATGGATATGCCTTCGTTTGGTATTGTGACCGAAGTCGATTGTACCGAAACTTTTAGGTTAGCAAAAGATAGAAAAGAATCTTTCTTTGCACACTATCTTCATAAGTCGATGGTCGCGGTTAATAAAGTCGACGCTTTTAAATTAAGAATCGACAACGGAAAAGTTTTTCAATACGACGTAATCCACACTGGATCGACGATTGCAAGAGAAGACGGAACTTTTGGTTTTGCTTTTATGGACTTTTCTAACGATTTTAAAACCTTTAATGAAGGTTTACAAAGTGAAATAAAAGCTGTGCAAGAATCAGAAGGACTTAGACTTAGCAATGATGATTTGGATTTAAACTTAATAAGGCATTCGACGTTTCCGTGGCATCAATTCACTTCGATTTTGCATCCTGCGAATGTTAATAATAAAGAAAGTATTCCGAGAATTGTCTTTGGTAAATTTTCTGAAAAAAATGGTCGAAAGATGATGCCAATTTCTGTTGAAGCGCATCATGGATTAATGGATGGACGACATATCGCAATGTATTTGGAGGAGTTCCAAAAGCAACTAAATTTGGATTAAAAAAATGATGGTTGTTGAAGATATAAGCGCAGCTTTGCAGGATTTAGCAATTCCTGAAAAGAAGGAATTTTTCCCTAGGTTTTTTAAAACTGGCGAAGGAGAATATGGCGAAGGCGATTTGTTTTTGGGCGTAAAAGTTCCGGATCAACGCATGGTTGCCAAAGCTTTCTACGAAAAAATTAGTTTAAAAGAATTAAAACAATTGTTGTCCTCCAAATATCACGAAGAACGTTTGACGGCTTTGTTGATGTTGGTTCTTAAATTTGAGAAAGCTAAAAAAGATAAAACTGTTCAGCAAGAAGTGGTCGATTTCTATCTTAATAATCTAGAATTTGTAAACAATTGGGATTTGGTGGACAGTACGTGTTACAAAATTTTAGGAAGATTCGCTTTCGAAAATGATCAACCAGAATTATTGCGAAAGCTATCAAAGTCCGATGAAATGTGGCATAAGCGCATTGCAGTTGTTGGGACGATGCACTACATTAAAAAAGGTGAGTTTGAGTTGACAAAAGAATTTGTTGTTCGAAATCTAAAACATCCACACGATTTGATGCATAAAGCTAATGGCTGGTTGCTTCGCGAAATGGGCGGTAAAAATGAGCAAGAACTTCTGGATTTTCTGAATCTACATTATAAAGAAATGCCTCGTACTTGTTTGCGTTACGCTATCGAAAAGTTGAACGAAAATTTACGTCAAGATTATCTAAAAGGCATTATCTAATGGAAATTGCACGTCCGATCATTCATTATTTTTTGCATCTTATTTTTCCGATTGCGTTGGCGTGGCTATTTTTTCGGAAAGATGGGAAGAAAGCTTATTTCCTAATGTTGTTGACAATGTTGGTCGACGTAGATCATCTTTTTGCAACGCCGATTTTTGACCCGAACAGAGGAAGTGTTGGTTTCCATTTGTTTCATGGTTATGTGCCGATTGGCGTTTATATTTTGATGCTTTTTTTTAAAGGAAATATTAGGATTTTAGGTGTTGGATTGTTGTTCCATATGTTTACAGATTTTCTCGATATGCAAATGAATCCGCATCTCTAGGAGCGCGCGATTTTCATCTTATAAGACATGATACGTGCAATATTTTGTGCACGAAGTAGGGCTGTCGCTACATTTTGGCCTTCAAAATTTTCTTCTAAAGTCTCTTGCCACAATGCAAGCCAACGATCAAAATGATGTTCTTCTAAAGCAACAACATGATTGAGTGGGAAATGGACACGCATCGGATTGCCGTCGTACACGGAATTCCCTAAAAGGATGCTTTCCCAGAAGTTGTACATTTTGGGTAGATGTTTTTTGAGATCGATTTGTGCAATGTCTGTGAAGAAAAATCCGATTGTGTCATCGATAACAACTTTATCATAAAATTTGTCTACGAGTTCTTCGATATCAGTTCTTGTTTCTAAAGCTTTCATATTAACAAAGTTAGGATTTATAATGGATTGGTTATTAGTACTTTCTTTGATTTTTATCATTAAATGAAATTCGGAGTGCTATCTGCGCCCCAGATTGAGCGGCCTGTTTGAGCTCGTCTCTCGGGCGGGATTTGCTTTGGCGAGAGACAGCGAGTAGCGAAAGCTGGAAATGGCGCCCAAAAAATTATGTAATTTTGTAGCCTTAAAATTCGGTTTTGGAAATTGAACATTATAAAAAATTGGCGGAGCAAAAGTCGAGAGAGCATAAAAAATTCTTGGAGCAACTAAAGAAAAAGCCGCCGAAAAACCTCGATTATGTTGTGGAAGATACGCATGAAGAGACTTTTGAGGAAATCGATTGTCTGTCTTGTGCGAATTGTTGTAAGACTACGGGTCCGCTTTTTACAGAAAAAGATAAAGAACGCATTGCGAAACATTTGCGCATGAAGATTTCGGATTTTGAAACGAAATTTTTGCGTGTTGATGAAGATCAAGATTGGGTTTTGCAATCGACGCCTTGCTTTTTCTTAGATCCAAATGATAATAAATGCAGCATCTACGATGTGCGCCCAAAAGCCTGTCGCGAGTATCCGCACACGGATCGAAAGAAGATTTATCAAATCAATAATTTGACTTTGAAGAATACGCTGATCTGCCCAGCAACATACGTTTTCGTCGAAAAATTAAGAAAAGTTTTGGAGAAGTAATTGGTTTTCATAAGCTTTCTTAAAGTGTTTTAAAATGTATTAAATTTTTGATTTCTAAATATTATTGGGAAATATTTCGGCGTTTAAGGTTTGTAACACTAGACGAATATTTATGAAAAAGTTATTTTTCGCAGCACTTTTTATGACTGGCGGAATGGTGGCAGTGAGTGCGCAAACTACAGAAACAAAGAAAGCTAAAACTACAGAAGTCACTGCTGTTGAGGAAGTGCAAACGACGCCGAAGTTGACAGAAGAAAATCCAGCAACGACGAAGAAGGAAAGTGATAAAAGTATTATCACGAACGACAAAAAGCTAAAGAGTAAATTGAATAAAGAAAAAGCGACAAATCAACCAATGCTACAAGAGGCTGAAACTGCGAAGCAAGAAGGGTCTAGAAAAATAGAGAAAGTTGAGTAAGTTATTAGAGTAGTTTTTGATTTGACAATCCTCGGAAGCGTAGCTCCGAGGATTGTCTTTTTATATAATAATCCAATATTGTATTATTGTACAGAATTATTTTAAAATAGTTAATAAATACGATTTACTTTATTTTGCAATAAGTTAAAAAATGTTAAAATAAAATGAAAATTGTTTTTATTCAAAATAATTTCGTTATTTAGTTGTCACTAAATCAAAAAAATTGTTATGAAAAAAGTTTTACTAACCGCAATGCTTCTTGTTGGCGGTGTTGCTTTGATGAGTGCACAATCTGTGCAAGGTAGTGCCGACATGAGAGAAGCGAAAAAAGCTTCTATTAAGCCTAAAAAAGAAAAGACAAAGCAAGAGACAATTGTTCAGCCTTTAAAAATGTTTGACGCAGGTTCATCAGAACAAGCTAAAGCTAATGCAAGAGCTAAAGAAAATGGAAAAGCAGCTGTAGAGCCAACAGCAAGAAAAAAGAACTAAAATAAAACCCGAAGCAAAGCTTCGGGTTTTTCTATTTTTATGGTTTCCATTCTACAACAGCGCGGATAAATGCTTCCGCATTTTCTACCGGAATATTTGGTAGAATACCATGGCCAAGGTTGGCGATGTATTTATCTTTCCCAAAACGATTAATCATCTCATGTACCATTTTTCTGATAATTTCTGGTGAAGAATGCAATCTTGCTGGATCGAAGTTACCTTGTAATGTGATATTGTTTTTTGTCAATTGTCTTGCAATTTCTGGCGTTATCGTCCAGTCAACACCCAAACCAGACGCTTTAGATTTTGACATTTCTTCTAATGCAAACCAACATCCTTTTCCGAAAACTACAACTGGAGAAACCAAGCTAAGTTCTTCAACGATTTGATTGATATATTGCCAAGAGAATTCTTGATAATCTGCAGGAGAAAGCATTCCGCCCCAAGAATCAAAAATCTGTACTGCAGAAACACCTTTTTCAACTTTACGTTTTAGATAAGCGATTGTTGTATCAGTAATCTTTTGAAGTAAAGAATGTGCAGCTTCTGGATTTGTAAAACAAAAAGATTTTGCAATATCAAAAGCTTTAGAACCTTTTCCTTCCACACAATAACAAAGAATCGTCCACGGACTTCCCGCAAATCCAATTAACGGAATCTCATTATCAAGTTTTTGTAAAGTCAATTCGATGGCGTCAAAAACGTAATCTAAAGTATCATCAACATCCGGAACTTCGATCGCATCAACTTGCTCTTTAGTTCTGATAGGATTGTCTAGCCAAGGCCCAACAGATTCTTTCATTTTGAAATCGATACCCATCGCTTGTGGAACTACCAAAATGTCCGAAAACAAAATTGCAGCATCCAACGGAAATCTTCTGATAGGTTGCACGGTGATTTCTGCAGCCAATTCTGGCGTTTGACAACGTGTGAAAAAATCGTACTGGTTGCGCAATTCGATAAATTCTGGAAGATATCTTCCCGCTTGACGCATCATCCACACTGGCGGTCTTTCAACAATTTCGCCTTTCAGAGCTCTTAGATATAAATCGTTTTTAATCATATTCTTTATTTTTTGTCTGATGCGTAGTCGCGAATCAGATTTAGTAGATCTTCGATAGTATTTTTATCGCTAGTCAAAATCTTCTCGGAAGTCCAATTTTTAATTTCGTTGGTTGTTGTATCGCCAATTGAAAATATCGTTTTTCCTTCCAAAGTGTTATTTGTAGTAAAACTTCTGACGCCACTTGGACTAAAAAATGCAACGGCGTCAAAATCTTTATTATATATTGGTTCCGTTAGTTTTGTCTTGTACGAAACAATTTTTTTATAATCTTTTTCTAAATTTTTAAAGGTTTCCGAAAGCTTTTCTAAAGCAATGTCAGCACAAAAATGAAGATAAGTTTCATTTTTATTTTCTTTAATAAAATAAATAGAAAGTTCTTCTGCGTTCTTTTCAGTTTTAACAACATTAAAACCTTTTTGTGCTAAAAAAAATTGAGATTGCTCTCCAACACAATAGATCGGATTTTTTGGTGTTAATTGCTTAGAAGTTTCGTTATTAAAAAAACTTTTAACAGCGTTAATGCTTGTAAAAATCAAAGCTTTATCGTTGATGTTTTCAGTTTCGAAATTAAGGTTTTCGATGCTAATAACATCCACAAAGTCCACAACAATATCATCTCCTAATTTGGAAATGTCTGCGTCATTGATATGTTTGGTTAACAATAGGCGCATTGTTTTTGACTTTTAAAATTAAAGTTTAATTTGAGATTTTATAAGAAGCATCATGTCTTTTCCACCTCTTTCTAAGACTTGTCTTGCGATTTCTGCTCCGAAGTTCTGTTCAGGATTCCAGTCGATAGTTTCATCAACGTTGATGCAATCTTTTCCATCCAGAGAACAAAGTCTCCCTTGGAATCTTATTTTATCACCGATAAACTCAGCGTGCGCTCCGATCGGCGCGGTACAACCACCTTCCAAAGTTCTTAAAAACTCACGTTCGATCTGGATGCATTTTTGTGTGGCGTCGTGATTAATCTGTTTTAAAACTTGAGTTAAATCAATATCTTCTGCACGATTTGCAATACAAACAACACCTTGCGATGGCGCTTGTAAAAGGAAATCAACTTCTTCGAAGTCAATATCAAGTTCCATTCTTTTAAGACCTGCCAAAGAAAATAATGTTGCGTCGGCAACGCCATCTTCTAGCTTTTTGAGACGAGTTTGTACGTTACCTCTAATGTCTGCAAACTCTGTATTATGGAATGTATGCGACCAAAAAGCACGTCTTCTCAAACTGCTTGTTGCGATTTTAAGATCTTTAAGGTCTTTATCTTTTGCATCTGTTTTTCTCACCAAAACATCTTGCGGGAAATCTCTTTCCAAAACTGCACTAATCTGCGTTCCAGTCGGTAATTGCGTTGGTACGTCTTTAAGCGAATGTACTGCGATGTCGATGTCTTTATTAAGTAAAGCGATGTCTAAATCTTTTGTAAAAACCCCAGTAATGCCCATCGCATACAAAGGCTGCGTAAGGTTTTTATCACCAGACGAAACAATTGGGACGATCTCGGTCGTGTGACCAATAGCTTGTAGTTTAGCAGCCACTTCATTGGCTTGCCATAAAGCAAGTGGACTATTTCTAGTTCCTATTTTTATCGTCGTCATTGTTCTGCTTTTTGGGGTTGTGAAGGACTAAAATCTCCTCCATTAATTTTGAAACTTCATCGGCTTTCCAAGGATTTTCCAAAATGTATTTGGCGAATCGATTGGTTATTTTCTGTATTAATTTATCAGAAAGCTCCATGTCTTCAACCTTTGCATATTGATGACGTTTGTGGATATTATGAAGCTCGTGAGATTCGATTTGTTTCAAAGAGTTTTTGAAATTGTTGATGCTCGGTGCAAATTTTCGCTTGCGTTCCCATTCGGTGAAGTCTTTGCTCATTTCTTTAATGATCGCTTCAGCCTTTGGGATTTCCTTTTTACGTTGCTCCATCGTTTCCGAAATCTGTTGAGATAATTGGTCAACATCGATAAGATCAACTTTTTCTAAATTTCCGATTTCTTTTGCAACGTTATTCGGGATCGATAAGTCAATTACCAGCATTTCTTTGTCAGCTGGGAAGTTGTCAGGATTTACAATAAATTTTTGTGCACCTGTTGCGACAATTAAGATGTCGGTTTTCTTTAATTCTTCTGGGAAATCGTCAAATGCAATTTGCTGAATATTATGTTTTTCTGCAATTTTCTCAGCCTTTTCGAAAGAACGGTTGGCGATTTTTATTTTGGGTTGATAGACATGTTTAACCATGTTTTCGATGGTGTTTTGTCCAATTTCGCCAACGCCAAGTAGTAAAATATTTTTGTCCGAAACATTATTAACATGATTCAAAATATAATGTACAGCAGCGTAAGATACAGATGCTGCGCCATTGCTAATGCCAGTTTCGGTTTTAATTCTTTTAGAAATCTGAATCGCCGAATTAATCGCACGTTCCAGATAAGGGTTAGAAGTTCCTTTATATTTTTTGAATCGGTTGTAAGCGTTTTTAATCTGTGACACAATTTCGAAATCACCAATAATCTGACTTTCGAGACCTGCAGCCACACGGAAAAGATGCAAAACCGCGTCTTCTCTTTGGATAATGTTAACATACTGCAAAAATTCGGAAAGATTAACACCAATGGTTTTACAATATTGTTCTGCAATTAGCAAATAATTAGCAGTTGTCGTGTAGATTTCGGTACGGTTACAGGTGGATACAACGAATGCGTCGCCAAAATTCTGTTCGTGAATTTGGTTGACAAAAGATTTGATATGCTCATCAAAAAACGCAAATTTACCACGTGTTTCGGCGTCTGCTTTTTCGTAGCTAACGCTTAATACTGCAAAATTTGACGTCTTTGAAATGTCCTTATTCTGATTCATTTTAGCTGGCGCAAAGTTAAGCTTTTAAAATGAATATTGGTAGTGATAGCGAGTGACTTGGTCTATGATAATGCTCAGTTTTAATAAAGCCTAAAGTGCTTGTTTTCAGAAGTTACCGAAAGTTAATTGATTTTTCGTCAGTGTTTGTGGATAAGTTTTTTGATTTTAATAAAACTTTAACCTTTTTGAGTAGAGATAAAATCACTAAACTCACGTTAAATTTATATCTTTGTAAATTAAAATAGACAGGTAGAAAATGGGTTTATTAGATATGTTTACGCAAGAAATTGCGATTGACTTAGGGACGGCAAATACATTAATAATTCACAATAATAAAATAGTCATAGATCAGCCATCAATAGTGGCAATCGAAAGACAAAGTGGTAAGCCAATCGCTGTTGGAGAACAAGCGAAGCATATGCAGGGGAAAACACATGAGGATATCAAAACTATTCGTCCTTTGAAGGATGGGGTTATTGCTGATTTTCATGCTTCTGAGCACATGATTAAAGAGTTTATTAAACAAATTCCTGGTATTAAAGGGAAGTTATTTCAACCTGCTTTGAGAATCGTAATCTGTATTCCATCAGGAATTACGGAAGTTGAAAAACGTGCGGTTCGTGACTCTGCGCAAAAAGTAAATGCAAAAGAAGTTAGATTGATCTATGAGCCAATGGCGGCCGCGATTGGTGTTGGTATTGATGTGCAAAAACCTGAAGGTAATATGGTTATCGATATAGGTGGTGGTACAACGGAAATTGCTGTTGTGGCGCTTGGTGGTATTGTTTGTGACAAATCTGTGAAAATTGCAGGTGATGTTTTCACAAGTGATATTGCTTATTATTTGAGAACGCACCATAATTTATATATCGGTGAAAGAACGGCTGAACGTGTGAAGATTGAAGTTGGGTCTGCTGTTGAAGAGTTGGATGTTGACATCGAGGATATTCCGGTGCAAGGTCGTGACTTGATCACAGGTAAGCCAAAAGAAATTATGGTTAACTACAAAGAGATTGCTAAAGCTCTAGATAAATCTATCATCCGCATCGAAGATGCCGTGATGGAAACACTTTCTTTAACGCCTCCAGAATTGGCTGCTGATATTTACAAAACTGGTATTTATCTAGCTGGTGGTGGTGCTTTGTTGAGAGGTTTAGCAGATCGTATCCATAGAAAAACCGGATTACCAGTTTTCGTAGCAGAAGATCCGTTGAGAGCGGTTGTTCGTGGGACAGGTATCGCTTTGAAGAATATGGATAAATTCAATTTCTTGATTAAATAATTTAGTAACTTTTTTAGGGAATTTAACGGATGGGATATTTGCTGAGATTATTTTCGAAGAACGCTTTGTTCGTCTTCTTTATATTCTTGCAAATTATTGCAGTAGTATTGATTTTTTCGAAAAACACGATGCAACAATCATTTTTAGCTGCAAAAACAGCCGCTTTTAATGCTTGGGTTTCGGGTTATATCGACGAAGGTGCTTCTTATCTCAAGCTTAAACAGATTAACGATGATCTTGTGATGCAGAATAAAGCTTTGCTTAAAGAGCTTTATGGTAAGGAAGGCGGAGCTAATCCACAATTTCGTCGTGTTCACGATACTATTGGCGGTGGTCAAATCTATACTTTTGTTGATGGTGAAGTCGTGTACAACAGTATCAATCGTCAAAATAATTACTTTACAATTAACCGTGGAAAATTGCAAGGCGTTGCTGCCAAAATGGGTGTTATCGCACCAAATGGTATCGCAGGAATTGTAATTAATACAACTGATCATTATGCTTTGGTGCAGTCTGTACTGAGTGTTAATAAAATAAAAATCAGTGCGGCGCTAAAAAATTCTGGATATTTCGGCACGCTTAGTTGGCGTGGTGACGACTCACGAATGATGCATCTGTCGGATATTCCAAAATATGTTTCTCTGAAAGTTGGTGACACTGTTGTGACTGACGGACGTTCTGCTATTTTCCCGAAAGGCGTTATGGTTGGAAAAGTTGCTGGTTATGAGGTTGATACCAAAACTGGTTTCTGGGATGTTTCCGTGGAGTTAAATGAAAAAATGGGGCCTCTCAGTAAGGTCTTTGTCGTTAAGAATCTTAAGAAAATTGAAGTTCAAAAAATTCAAGATACTTTACAAGTACAGATAGATAAAGATGGTAAGTAGAAACGTATTTTCAGATATCGCTTTAATTGCAATTTTGGTTGCGGTTCAGGTTTTTCTACTGAATCGTATTACCTTGTTCGGAAAATATATTCCGGTACTTTATCCAGTATTTGTGATGTTCTATCCATTTTTTAGAAATAATTTTCACTTTTTAGCATTAAGTTTTATCCTAGGTTTATCAGTAGATGCTTTTCTTGGGACTTGGGGAATTAACGCTCTGGCAACAACGACGATTGCTTATTTTAGAATGTTAATTTTCCGAACATCGACAGATACATCGACAGATTTTTTCTCGTTTCAGTCGCTACAATGGTTACAATTTGTAGTTTTTATTTTAACGAGTATTTTTATTCACCAATTAATAGTTCAATACGTTGAATTCTTTAAGCCAGAACGTTTTTTCGAAATATTATTAAACGTCGTTTTTACCAGTCTAATCTCATTTATATTTATTATAGCTTACGCATTAGCATTTAAAATTAAACAGAAAATTTGAAGCCTCAATATCTTAAACTTACTGGTATTTTGATTGTTGTAGCAATTATTTTTATTGCTAGGTTGGCTTATTTACAATTATTTACTGACAGATACGCATTAAATGCAGCGAATACTTCCATTAAAATTGAATACGAAATTCCGCAACGTGGCGTCATCTTTGACCGCAATGGGAAAATATTAGTCGGTAACCAACCTTCTTTCGAAGTTTCTTACACAGCGGCTTTGATGCGTCCTGATTTTGATACGATTAGCTTTTGTAACTTGATGAAGATTACAAAACCTGAGTTTATCCAGACCATTAAAACCATTGAAAAAACACAGTATTATTCGAAACTAACGCCAATGACTTTTATGAAAAATTTGAGTCGTGAAGATATGGCCCGCGTTCAGGAGATATTGTTTAAGTTTCCTGCTTTTAATATAGTTTCGCGTCCGCAAAGACAATACGAAGTCAATACATCGGGTAACCTTTTGGGTTATACCAACGAAGTTAACACAGCGGACATCAAAAAAGATTCTTTGTACTATCTTCCAGGTGATGTCATCGGAAAAAGCGGTGTCGAAAAATCTTACGAAAAAGATCTACGCGGCGAAAAAGGTATTAAATATATTCAGAAAGATATTCGTCAAAGAAGTATTGGCTCTTACAAAAATGGAGAGCTGGATAAAGATGTTGTTACGGGTAAAGATTTGACATTAACTATTGACTATGATTTGCAACGTATCGCAGAAGAAATGTTGGTAAACAAACGCGGTGCAGTTGTAGCATTAGATCCTAACAATGGCGAAATTCTAACCATGGCAACAGGTCCAGATATCGATCCTAATTTGTTTACAGGTCCCGATAAAATGAAAAATATTTATCGATTGGTGAATGATAGTATCAATCAACCGATGTTTGATCGATCTATTCAAGCGGCGTATCCTCCAGGTTCTACGTTCAAATTGGTGACAGCGCTTTCTGCAATGCAAATGGGCGTTATGACCGAGAAAACAATATTCCCATGTGGTGGAGGTTTTAGTTATATGGGCGTGCGTATCAAAGGTCACGGTGGTGCTGATCCATTGATTCCTTCTATCCAAGTGTCTAGTAACTGTTATTTTTCTTACGCTTATCTAGCAATTTTAAATAAATATCCTGGCAACCCATCAAAAGGTATGCACGAATGGAAGGACATTATGGCGAGTTTTGGACTTGGCGTTTATATGAACAACGACCTTGCAACAGGTAGTAAAGGTTATATGCCAGATGAAAATACTTACATCAAACGTAACGGTCCCAAGTGGAAACCAATTAACGCCGTATTCAACGGGATGGGACAAGGTGATATTTTGACGACGCCGATGCAACTTGCAAATTTTACGGCGGCTATTGCTAATCGTGGTTGGTTTATTACACCACATATAGTTAAAAATATTGATGGAAAACCAAATCCAAATCCTTTATTTAAACAAAAAAAATATACAAAAGTCGATCCTAAATATTTTGAACCTGTTCTTCAAGGTATGGAAGCTGTAATGTTGCGCGGTACAGGTCGTAGTCTTAAATCTAATGATTTTACACAGCTTGCTAAAACTGGTACAGCTCAGGTTCCGCAAGGGAAAGATAACTCCATTTTTGTGCTAATTGCACCAGCTGACAAGCCAAAAATAGTTGTAGCTGCAGTTATGGAACATGCCGGTTTTGGTGCAACTTGGGCAGGTCCAGCTTGTACTGTAATTGCAGAGCGTTATTTATTGGGAGAAATAAAGCGTGAACATCTTTACAAAAAGATGATTACATCCAGCTTTCAACCAGAATATCGCCGTCAATGGACTGAATATCTGAAAAAAATCGGTAAGTATGTTCCACCAAAACCAGATTCACTTAAATTAAAAAAACTTCAAGATAGCCTAAAGGCAATTAGTGTGAAAGCAGAAAACACGGACAAAAATAAAAAGACTACTAACCCAAGAAAACCTGTAAGACGATGAAGTGGGCAGAAGGCATAGACAAGCTAGGACTTGGACTTTATTTTGTGATTTGTGTTTTTGCAATTCTTAATATTAACAGTGTTAATCCATCTTTAGGAACAAAGCAACTAACATTTTTTTGTATTTCGCTTTTTATAGGGTTGATAATTTTCTTTACCAGAACTAAATTTTTTGAAAACATGTCGGGCATTATATATGTCGCAGGTGTTTTACTTTTAGTGGGGCTTTTTCCATTTGGGACCGAAATTTTAGGACAACGGAACTGGTATAAGTTTGGAGGATTTACCATGCAACCTGTAGAATTTGCAAAGATAGGGACCGCTTTAATGGTTGCTAATTATGTCTCGGGCTCCGATTTTAACCTTAATAACAGAAAATCCTTAATAACGATTTTAGCAATTATTGGTATTCCGGCAGTCGTAGTTTTGGCTATTCCAGATGTTGGGTCGTTGTTGGTGTTTGGTGCTTTTTTTATTGCACTTTATCGAGAAGGACTTAGCGGAAAAGTCTTTGGAGTTGTATTTATACTTGCAGCGATTTTCTTAATAGCGAATTATATTAATGATCCAATGGAGGAAAGTCCATGGTATATGGTTGGTGCAATTGTTTTGATTGGTCTAATATATATTGTCTTGAATCTTAACTATTTGAGACGTGATATTAACCGACTAATATTCGCAGTTGTAGGAATTGTTGGTTTGTCTGCATTGGCGTATTTTTCACCTAACGTTTTCGAAAAACTACCAACACACCAAAAGCAAAGAATTGAAGTTCTTTACAAAGGTGAATCTCGAAAAGAATTTCGTGATAATATTGGCTACAACTTATTGTATTCCAAAACTGCGATTGGCTCAGGTGGCGTTACTGGTAAAGGTTACAAAGAAGGTTCTGTTACGCAAGGTAAATTTGTGCCCGAACAAGAGACCGATTATATCTTTTGTACCGTTGGGGAAGAGTGGGGCTTTCTCGGAAGTACGCTTTTGGTAATTTGTTACGCCTTGTACATTGGTCGAATTTACTATTTAGCCGAAAACCAAAAATCAACTTTCAATAGAGTTTTTGGATACTGTTTTGCATCGATATTACTCATTCACTTTTGCATTAATATTGGGATGGTGATGGGCTTGTTCCCGACGGTTGGTATTCCGTTGCCGTATTTCAGTTACGGAGGAAGCTCGTTGTTGGCGTTCTCGATTATGACTTTTATTTTCTTTAAACTTAATTACGCTGACAAAAACAGTTTAGTCTAAATTTTGTAATTTGTGGTCAAACAAAAACCATGAATTTCAAATCTTTCTTACTTGCCATTTCTCTATTTTTCGGACTTTATTCTTGTGCTTCTCGAGAAGATTATTTGCAAGAAGGTTTTGTCTATATTCAAAAAGAAATCCCTGATATCATCGCTGATTTGCGATATTTCGGAACGCACAATTTCACGGGACGACCAGTTGTAGGTTACGAAAAGCCTATTCTCATCATGTCCAAAGCTGCGACACAATCTCTAAAGAAAGTACAACAAGATCTTAAAGCGCAAGGATACGGTCTCAAAGCCTTCGATGCCTATCGTCCACAGCGTTCGGTGACGAGTTTCGAAACTTGGGCGAAGGACATCAACGACACCATTGCAAAAGCTGAATTTTATCCAGATGTGGACAAACGCGATTTGTTTACGCTCGGTTATATCGCCTCTCGATCTGGTCATACGCGCGGCAGCACAATCGATTTAACTTTGGTTGATCTCAATACCGGTAAAGAAATCGACATGGGTAGCCCATTTGATTTTTTTGGAACAATCTCTCATCAAAATGCGCCACAAATAACTGCCCAGCAACAATCCAATCGTTTAATCCTAAAACAAGCGATGCTGAAACACAACTTCAAAGAATATCAAGAAGAATGGTGGCATTTCACTCTAAAAAATGAACCTTTTCCCGAAACTTATTTCGATTTTCCCATAAAGTAAATTTTTCTTAGGAGCCGAGAACCTGCTTTTTGCTGCAATCTTTTTGGTTCGGCATAGCCTCTCACTAAAAAGGATTTTTGCTACAATCAGGGCTAGGGATTTCGGATAATAATTTATTTACATTTGTAATGGAAATTTCGCATATTCGCACAAACAATATTATGATGAAATCAGTTTTCCTGTTTTTATTTTTCCTTTTTAGTTTTTCAGTGTTTAGTCAAACGACACCAAAAAACGTAAATAACACTTACGACATAAAAGCAGAATATCCTGGTGGCGATAACGCTTTCCGAAATGATTTTATAAAGATGGTGCACGCTTATATGGATTTGTCTAGTTATAAAGTAGAAGGACCTTTTGTTTTTGCTTTTGATATTGACGAAAAAGGAAAAATTAGTCAGCTAAGTATTTCTCCGAAAGTTAAAAATCATGAAGTTTTCAATGAAGATATGCAATTCGCTATGCGAAAGGTAAAATCCAAATGGAAACCTGCATTAAAAGATTCTAAACCTGTCAAATCAAAATATTTTTTAACAATAACTTTTGAAAGAATGGATTATGACCATGATTAGAATTTTTATTTTACTATTGCTCGTTTTTACGACACAGATTTTTGCCCAAATCCAATCTCAAATTCTTGAATCTTATCCTATTGGTCAAGACTTCTATCAGGATGGAATAGCTGGATTTTACGAAGACTTTCAAAAAGTGATGTTGGATGAAAAGATTACACCATGTGAAAATCCTGAAGAAAAGTATACAATCAACTTTATTATCTACCCGAATAAAGAAATTAAGTACGTCAAAGACTTTGATACTTTAGCGATTAAAAATAACAAATGCGCATTCGATAATGTGCGCAAAGTTTTTCCAAAACTAAAGAATTGGAAACCTGCTACTTATGGAAATGCAACGGTTCCAGCTTTGGTTAATATTGGAATAAACCCAAGCGATGTTTTAGATTACGAATTTAAAATAGGAAATAATGGTAAAAAATACTTCCGTAATAAAACTATTTCTGAAATTGAATATCCAGGAGGTTTAAGTACTTTTAGAAAAGAAGTTGGGAATATATTTTCGCAGGTCCTTAATAGTAGTTCTAAACTATCAAAACATAATTATATCAACTTAAAAATAGGTTTTGATGTCGACGAAGAAGGCAAAATTTTGAATCCAAAAATTATTTATTCTAACATCGAATTCGATAAGCCGAATCAAGATGATTTTTTCAGAAGGTTAAAGAATTTGAAAAAATTTACTCCTGCTAAAAAGAATGGAAAACCGTTAAAATCGAGTTTTACTTTTCCGATAAGCGTGACGGTTTCATAGTTTTTTGTCGTTAAGAAATCTCAGTTATTTCCACTGCCATTCTGTCACAACTTTTTGTATCTTTGCAAACTGAACCGATTTGAAATTTGAAATTTGAAATCCAAAATTGTTTTTAAGCAGTTTTAATCTCAAATCTCGAATCTCAAATCTCAAATCTGAGACTGTGCAAGAAAAATATATAGACGAAACCAAGCAAGGAGAAGCATTTGCAATTGCTGAAAAACCAGAAAACTCTAAGAAATTATTCTTGGAAAGTTACGGTTGCCAAATGAATTTTTCCGATTCCGAAATCGTTGCATCCATCCTTAACGAGCAAGGTTATAACACGACAACAAAGGTTGAAGAAGCAGATTTAATTTTGCTGAATACTTGTTCTATTCGTGAAAAAGCAGAACAAACCGTGAGAATGCGTTTGTCGCAGTTCAAAAATCAAAAAAAGGAAAATCCAAGTCTTACTGTTGGCGTTTTGGGCTGTATGGCGGAACGTCTTAAAACCAAATTTTTAGAAGAAGAACATTTGGTGGATTTGGTTGTTGGTCCCGATGCTTACAGAGATTTACCCAATCTTTTAAAAGAAACCGAAGATGGTAGAGATGCCATCAACGTAATTTTATCGAAGGAGGAAACTTACGCCGACATCAATCCAGTTCGTTTGGGCGGGAATGGCGTGACGGCTTACGTGACGATTACCAGAGGTTGCGATAATATGTGTACATTCTGCGTAGTGCCTTTCACCAGAGGACGTGAGCGTAGCCGCGATCCACATTCAATCCTTGAAGAATGTAAAGAATTAGCATCAAATGGTTACAAAGAAATCACACTTTTGGGTCAAAATGTTGACTCTTATTTATGGTACGGTGGTGGTCCGAAAAAGGATTTTGCCAAAGCATCAGAAATGCAAAAAGCGACAGCTGTTGATTTTGCTCAGTTGTTAGATTTGGTGGCGAAAGCTGTTCCCGAAATGAGAATTCGTTTCTCAACTTCCAATCCACACGACATGACGACTTCGGTGTTCGAGATGATGGCGAAGCACGAGAATATTTGTAAATATGTTCACTTGCCTGTTCAAAGTGGAAGCGACAGAATTTTGGAGTTGATGAACCGTCAACACACGCGTCAAGAATATTTAGATTTAATAAAAAAAGCCAAGGAGATTGTTCCTGATATCGCTTTTTCACAAGATATGATTGTTGGTTTCTGTACAGAAACTGAAGAAGATCACCAGGATACCTTGAGTTTAATGCGCGAAGTTGAATACGATTACGGTTATATGTTTGCGTATTCCGAAAGACCAGGAACGCCGGCTCACAAAAAAATGGAAGACGACATTCCTGCGGATGTTAAACAAAGACGTTTGGCGGAAATTATCGCTTTACAAGGTGAATTGTCAAGAAAAAGAATGGCAGGTTATGTTGGTAGAAACCACGAGATTTTAATCGAAGGAACTTCCAAAAAGAACGAAAACCAATGGAAAGGTCGTAATTCTCAGAATGCGGTTTGCGTTTTCGACAAGTTAGAAGGTCAAAAAGTGGGCGACATTGTGTCTGTTTTTGTGTACGACAACACGCAAGGAACACTTTTGGGAAGAACTGCGGAATAAAATTTTAATTTTTTGGGCAGCATTTCCGCCTTCCGCTGCAATCTTTTTGCTTTTCGGAAAAAAGCAAAAAGGATTTCCGCTCAAGTCGGGCTGCGAAATTCGTGGAAGAAGAAAATGAGCAACAAAAAAGTCACGAAGTGGCTAAATAAAAAAGAATAGGATGCAATCCTATTGAATTTAACCAAAACAAAATGAGAAGTTTATCCTACATTATTATTTTAATGAGTTTGATTGGTACTTGCCAATCGGGGAAGGCTTCTTGTGTTCAAAATAAGGTAAAATGTAATGCTTCAAATGTTGCTAAAAATGTTTCTCAAGAAGAAGCGAAGCAGCTTTTGCAAGAGTTCAATCATTTAATTTCAAAATACAATCAAAAGTTTTCGAAAGCGGTTTGTTCTTTTGATGAAACTTCAAATTTTATATTTGGATTTGCATCAAAATTTAAGGAATTAAAAAGCTTAGAAACGCAATTTGATTTAATCAAAAAAACATCAAAAATTCGTAACAAAGACAATTTGGAAGATAATATTTTAGTTTAATCCTACCGAAAACGAGGATTTACAAGAAAGGTTAAAATTTTAGAATCAATACTATTTTAATCATTTAATTATTAAATATTTAATCCAAAAAAAAATGAACGAGTTACAAAATATAAAAAATCGCTTCGGAATTATCGGGAATTATCCCGCTCTCAACCGTGCTTTAGAAAAGGCGATACAAGTCGCACCAACAGATATTTCCGTTTTAGTGATCGGAGAAAGTGGTGTAGGAAAAGAGTTTATTCCAAAAATTATTCACGCTGAATCTAAAAGAAAACACCAACCTTACATCGTTGTCAATTGTGGAGCAATCCCAGAAGGAACAATAGATTCCGAACTTTTTGGTCACGAAAAAGGTGCTTTTACAGGAGCAACTTCTACCAGAAAAGGATATTTTGAAGTTGCCGATGGCGGAACAATTTTTTTAGATGAAGTTGGTGAATTGCCTTTGCAGACACAAGTTAGGTTGCTTCGTGTTTTAGAAAGTGGAGAATTTATGAAAGTGGGTTCTTCCCAAATTCAAAAAACCAATGTGCGAATTGTTGCTGCAACCAACGTTAATATGATGAATGCCATCCATGACGGTCGCTTCCGCGAGGATTTGTATTATCGTCTGAACACCGTACAAATCGATATGCCAGCTTTACGTGAAAGAAAAGGCGATATTCATTTACTGTTCAGAAAATTTGCGATCGATTTTGCTGAAAAATACAGAATGCCAGAACTCGAATTGGAGCCAGAAGCAGTAACCTATTTAGAAAACTACAGCTTTCCGGGTAACGTTCGTCAATTAAGAAATTTGGTGGAGCAATTGACTGTTGTAGAGCGTAATCGTAAGATAACAGCCGAAAAGTTAGCAGAGTATATTCCGATGGAAAAACATCTTCCGATGTTGGTAAATCAAAGTGCAAATAAAGCACAATCGGATTTCGGAAACGAGAGGGAAATCATGTACAAGGTTCTTTTCGATATGCGAAACGATATTAATGACCTAAAATCCTTAACTTCGGAATTGATAAAAAATCGCGGAAATGGTGATTTGAGTAATCAGGAAAAGAATCTAATTAACAAAATCTATACGCCAGAGCCTGCGGCGCATAATCCTAATTCGTTGTTGTATTTTGAACCTAATGACAATGCGAATGTACAAACGGCAAATATGATGAATGTTGAGGATAACGAGCCCTACGAAGACATTATGGATATCGAAGTAGAAGAGGCTAGATCAGAATCTTTATCACTTCAAAATAATGAAAAAGATTTGATTATCAAAGCTTTAGAGAAACATCGTGGTCGTAGAAATAAAGCGGCAGATGAGTTAGGAATTTCGCAACGTACACTTTACAGAAAAATTAAACAATATAATCTTGAGGATTAAAATGAATTGTAATATCTCAAATCCACGCACCAAAGTTTTGAAAAAGATAGCATTCTTTTCATTACTCGTGCCATTGCTGTCCCTAGTAAGTTGTTATAGTTTTACAGGTTCGTCTTTAAGCCCCGAAACTCAGACTTTTTTGATTAAAGCCTTCCCAAATAATGCGGCAAATAATAACCCAAATCTTAGTCAGGATTTTACGGTGGCTTTACAAAATAGATTTGCTCAAAGAACAACCTTGAAAGGCGCTGTCGATAAAGCGGATATTATTATCGAAGGAGAAATTACGGATTATAACATCGCGCCAACGACCATTTCGTCGCCAGTTGAAAGTACGCAGACAGGTAATATGATCCAAGCGGCTCAGAATAAATTGACAATTACGGTGAAGGTTCATTACGAAAATCATGTCGCAGGCGAGGAAAGCAAGAGTTTTGACAGAAGTTATACTGACGAAGTAACTTTTAACAGCGATATGGATTTGATGACGATAGAATCTTCTCAGGTCAAAATAGTTAACGAACGTATTATCAACAAAATTTTTAATGATATTGTAGCAAACTGGTAATTATGAATGCACGAATTATTGAGCTTCTTCAGCAACCCTCATTAATGCAAGCAAATGATTTGCAACTTTTAGAAAAACAAATTGAACATACACCTTATGTTCAGAATGTTAGAGCACTTTATTTGTATGGCATTCACCTATACAATCCGACGCGATATAAAGAAGTCTTGACGACGACTGCTGCTTATACGACGGATAAAAAAATTCTGTATCAATTCATTAACAAAAAAGATATCGTAGAATTTTCGAATATTAAATCTGACGAAAAAGTAGATACAACTATAGAAACACCGGTTGAAGAAACACAACACGCAGTTTCTACTAACATTGTTGAAAATTTAACTGAAAATAAAGAAGAATCTTCGGAGGTTGAAGCACAACAAGAGGAAGATGTAATGAATGTTGAAGCAGGTTCTAAAGAGGTTGTTATTACAGATGGAATGGCAATTTCGGAAAAAGAAGAGGAAGTAGGATCGGATGTAAGTTTAGAATCGATAGATGAGAATTTAGAAGAAAATACAGAAGAATCTTCGGAGGTTGAGGCTCAACAAGATGAAGATGTAATGAATGTTGAAGAAGGTTCTAAAGAGGTTGTTATCACGAATGAAACGCCAATTTCGGAAAAAGTAGAGGAAGTAGAATCTGATTTAAGTTTAGAGTCAATAGATAAGAATTTAACTAAAAATAAAGAAGAATCTTGGGCGGTTGAAGCGCAACAAGAGGAAGATGTGATGAATGTTGAGGAAGGTTCGAAAGACGTAGTTATTACGGATGAAACTGAACCAAGTGAGATTAAAGAGGAATTAAATAGAGATGTTAGTTTTGAATCGATTGACGACTTTTTACCACAAGTGAAATTTGAAGTTCCAAAAAATCATCATCAATTTTTAAATCCTCCAAAATTCGAAGTTAAAGAACACAAACCTGTCGAAATTGAAGAAAAACCTACAGGAATTGTAATCGACGATACTAGCGAAAATATTGATTCTAAAGAAGAATTAAATGATGAACATTCTTTAGATTTTGGACCTTTTTCTGGAGAGGAAGAGTCTGTCGAAGTCTTAGAAAATGAAAAATCTGAAATTCCGACAGAAGAGCTTAAAGAACAAGAACCAATTATAGTTGATGGTGCTAAAGAAGAGCCTGTTCAAGAAAACTCAGCATGGAAACCAATGTCGATTGACGCACATCAACCTGATGCTTTAATTGGTAAAGTTGAGATTCCAAATATTGTAACTGCAACAGAAAAGGATAATCAATTTGAACCGTCAAAAGAAGAAGTTTATGAAACTGTAAATCCTGAAATTAAGCTTGAAGAATCGGTTGAAGAGCCAAAGATTGTTAATGAAATTGTAGAGCAAAAAGAGGAAGATTTAATAGAGACTTCAGAAAAAGTAGAGGAAGAGAAGCGACCTATTTTTAATGTTTCCTTTTTTGGCGATTCCATTGCGATGGTTGATGATCAGAAAAAAGCGAATAAAGATGTTGTAGAAGAAGTTGTCGAGGAAGCTCAACAAAAGGAAGTTGAAATACCAATTGTTGCAGCACAGGAAGATATTAAACCTGAAAAAAGCAATGTCCGACAATTTATCAATACTTGGCAAAACTGGTTAAAGATCGATCGTAGCGCTGAAATTGAAAAAGATAAAGAAGTCAAAAAGCAAAAAGCGATTGATGAGTTTATCGAAAATCAACCCAAAATTACACAACTAAAAGATGAAGCAATTTTTGTTATTAAAGAAAAGAAAGAAGATATTTCTCACTTGATGACCGAGACTTTAGCAAATCTCTATTTAGAGCAAAAACTCTATTCTAAAGCGATAAAAGCATTCGAAATCCTAATCGCAAAACACCCCGATAAAAAGGACTATTTTACACAAAAAATAGAAGAAATTAAAGAGCAAAGAAAATCTTAAAAGGCACTATCCTGTTAAGTGTGTAAGTTAAAAAGTTAGGTCTTGGATTTTATAATCTGAGCCTTTCTTCAAAAATA
>NZ_DAMBQF010000023.1:0-39511 GCF_032062245.1 Soonwooa sp. | reverse complement strand
AAATTAAAAATTTTAACCTGAAAAATTTGCAGATTAACATAGAACATCGGGGCTAAAAAAGTCTCCTTTCTTATAAAGTTTCGACTTTAAAAAGTCAATTTTGTTAACGTCCCTTCGAGTAAAAATCTGAAAGATTTTGTATCAAGAAGTCCATCAAAAAAAGTTCTCGATACGCTCGCTAATCGAACTGACGACCGTCTTTCTATTTGACGGGGTTTTGTCATAGCCCCGATTGATTCTGACTTATATATTTTTATAGTTGAATCATCGAAACTCGTTCCTCGTTTTGAAGCGGCATCCTTTTTTTGCTTGGGCTTGAAAAAAGCGTTGGCAAAAAAAGATACAGCGGAAAGCGGGAAACAGCTTCAAAAAATAACTGAACTGCTGTTCGACAAAGTCAAATAGCTTCTAATAAAAAATATTATCTGCTATTCGACGTAGTCAAACAGCTCCTAATAAAAATGATTTCGGGAAAAACTTAAGTTTGGCTTTTGCGCAAAGAAAAACCCGAAATCGCAAGATTTCGGGTTTTGATATTTCATTATACTGTTCTTCTAAGAATCTACCAAACCACGAAGCCTCGCCTTTATAAAAGGCAATCCTAATGTTGAAGGTTGATTGAATCTGAACATTTTTGCTTCGTTTTTTTGTTGGTTAAACTTGATTTTCAGGTGCAAATATAGAATAATTTTTTAAAGCGCAAATTTTATTGAATTTATTTTTGATCGGGAAGATTCTTCCAATATTGTAAACTTTTTTGCACATTGAAGTGATTGGCTTTGTTGGGTTGCGTTTCTAAATAAGTTTTAAATTCTTCTAATTCTGAGATAATCCAGTTTTGTTAAGGTTTCATTTCTCCGTCCCAACTGTAATGATAAATTTTTGACATATCAGTAGAAACGATAAATACAGCATCGCTTTCTTTGCTTTGATTAACATAGCCTTGAACAACGTAATAAGGAAAATATTTGCGAGGTTTCTCTGTGATTTCGAAATCGAGGAGATGGTCTTTTTTATCGCAATTATCACACGGTGCCAAATGTAGTATATCGTTGAGGATATCGAGATTTTCAAGACTATTCAAAATTTTTTGTTCTGTGAGGGTGTATGTAAAAGGATATGGATAATAAACGCCACCAATTTCGTAATCTTTCGGATGTTTTTTTGTTTTGTAAGGCTCTACTTTTTCACCTTTTTTGTTGATGAGATAACTTTCTGATTTTTTGGAAGATGGCACAATAGACCAATGTTCGCCGCCTTTTTTATATTATTTTTTCCAACCACCAACATAGACTTTCGCATAGCCATACTGAAAAGGTTCTGCAAAATCCCATTGCGCGGGAATTGTTAGATTTCCGTCTTTGTCTGCAAAACCAACTTTGTTGCCATCGACATAACGGCGAAGACCTTCTTCGTAATAGTCGATTCCGTTGTCAAACCATTGGGGATAATAAAGGAATTTTCCGTGTCGATCGTAGACTTCGCCAGCTGGCATCAAAGGTAATTTTGATGAATAGTCTTTAGCTTTTTCGGTTCCGATAAATTCTATTATGGCTTCCTCGATTGGTTTTTTGAAATCGTAATTTCCATAGTTGGAAAATTTTGCGGGTACAATGATTTTTCCTGATTCTGTTTTGGCACCTACTTTAGTGCTGTCCGCAGTTGAAAAGTAATATAGCTTTTCGTTGTTTTGTGCCAGCAAAAATGTGCTTTGAAGCAGTATCAAAGCGAAGATCAAACGTTTTAAAAGAATATTTTGAAAAATCATTTATGCCTTTTTGTTAATTTAGTTTTTTGGATTTTTAAGTTTTTTCACAATGAAAACAATGCAAAATACTAGAACGGAAATCAAAGCTAAAAGTTTTAGAGCCATGCCAACATAAAGATAAGCGTAGGGTGGATCTAGTCCGTAGAGTTTGGTTAAATATTCGCCAAGGGAAAATACTAAAATGCAGAGAATCAGAATTAAAAGAGACTTTTTTAAATTCATGTTTTAAATTGTTAGTCCTTGTTTAAAAGTAAGTAATTTTGTGCAATTTGATTTAATTAAATAAAAAAGTGCAACAATTATTTGCTGCACTCTTGTTGATATTCGATTTGAAAAATTATTTTAATTGCTCAAAACTTCGTTTGATAAAGTCTGTTAAATCCTTTCCTTTCAGTAGGTTTTGAGAAAGTTTTGCTAAGTCCAAAGCTTGTTGGATTTTTGCATTTTTAGTTTCTGAATTATCAGTTTTAAGAATGTCAGAAGCCAAGTCGCTATTTGCATTTACCACCAAATTGTACATCTCTGGGAAGTTACCAAACATCGAAGGCGCGCCCATCTGCTGCATGTCCTTCATACGACGCATAAACTCTGGTTGTGTAATGCTAAATGGTGCATCGTTGCTATCCAAATCTTCTAACTGAACCGTATAAGTTTGCGAGTTAATCGCTTCTTCAATAGATTTTTTAAGATTTTCTTTTTCGCCGTCGTTAAGTTTTGCAATAACAGGTTCATCTTTCTCAATCAATTTGTTGATGTTATCTGCGTCAACTCTTGCAAAAGTAACTTTGTCTTTTGTACTTTCCATTTTCTGAATAAGATGCGGCACCAAAGGCGAATCCATCAACAGAACTTCGTAGCCTTTAGCTTTCGCAGTTTGGATGTAGCTGTCTTGTAAGTCTGTATTGGAAGCATAAAGAATAACTGTTTTTCCGTTTTTGTCGGTTTGTTTGTCTTTAATGTTTTCGATTAATTCGTCCCAAAGAAGATACTTGCCATCGGTTGTTGGATAGAGCATGAATTTGTCCGACTTCTCGTAGAACTTGTCTTCCGTCACCATTCCGTACTCGATAACCACTTTGATGTCGTTCCATTTTTGTTCGTAATCTTCACGGTTGTTACGGATAAGTTCTACCATTTTGTCCGCCACTTTTTTCGTGATATAAGAAGAAATTTTCTTAACCGCGCCATCTGCTTGTAAGTACGATCTAGAAACATTTAGCGGAATATCTGGTGAGTCGATAACACCGCGTAGCAACATTAAGAAATCTGGAACAATACCTTTAACTTCGTCGGTTACAAACACTTGATTTTGATAAAGTTGGATTTTATCTTTTTCGATGTTTAAGCTGTTTGACAGTTTTGGGAAAAATAAAATCCCTGTCAAATTAAATGGATAATCAACGTTAAGATGAATGTGGAACAAAGGATCCTCAAATTGCATTGGGTACAACTCGCTGTAGAATTTTTTGTAATCTTCATCAGTTAAATCAGAAGGATTTTTTGTCCAAGCTGGATTTGGGTTGTTGATGATGTCATCCACTTCGATGGTTTCGGGTTTTGCATCTTCGGCAGCGCCTTCTGGTAAAGGAAGTGTTTCTTTTTTTGTTCCGAATTTAATTGGAATTTGGTTGAAGCGGTTGTACTTAAGAAGTAATTCTCTGATTTTGAAATCGTCTAAAAACTCGGTAGAATCTTCTGCAATGTGAAGTAGGATTTCGGTACCGCGATCCGATTTGTCCGTTTCTTCCAAAGTAAATTCTGGGCTTCCGTCGCAAATCCAATGTACTGCAGGCTCGTCTTTGTAAGACTTTGTGAAGATTTCTACTTTGTCAGCTACCATAAAAGCAGAGTAGAAGCCAAGTCCAAAATGTCCGATAATGCCAGCATCTTTTGCTGAATCTTTATATTTTTCTAAAAACTCTTCAGCGCCAGAAAATGCCACTTGGTTGATGTATTTTTCAACTTCGTCGGCTGTCATCCCAAGACCTTGGTCTTTGATGCTGATGGTTTTTGCTTCTTTGTCGATTTTGACCTCAATCATTGGGTTGCCATATTCTACTTTGGCTTCGCCGATGTTGATAAGGTGTTTTAGTTTGATTGTTGCATCCGTCGCATTAGAGATCAATTCTCTAAGGAATATTTCGTGGTCGCTGTAAAGAAATTTTTTAATAAGTGGGAAGATGTTTTCCACTGATACATTAATCTTTCCTGTAGACATATTTTATTGTTTTTTAAATTAAATATTATTATTTATTTGATTCTATTCGAAGGAAAACATGTTTCGATTTCCATTAAATATTTTGGTTGAAGTTTTTAAACTCTCAACTTTCTTAAAATTTAAAACTCAAAAAAAATACCAGTCCCGACAAAGTGACAATTTGTCTTTTTGGTGGAAAATATTGCTAAGAATGTGCGCCCCGACGGAGCCGGAACTCCTTTTGCGAGAGGCTATGCCGAGCAAAAGAGTGGGAGGCAGAGGCGGAAAAGGCGCCCAAATAATAGAAATAAAAAAGGACTCTAACTGCTTAGAATCCTTTTTTTATATAGATATGAAAAATTTAAACAATTGCTAAATCTACGACTTCGCTCATTTTGCTTACGTAATTGACTTTCAGGTGTTTTAGATAGTCTTTGTTGATTTCTTCGACGTCTTTTCGGTTAACTTCGCAAAGAATAACTTCTTTGATGCCAGCACGCGCAGCCGCCAAAAGCTTTTCTTTGATACCGCCCACTGGCAGGACTTTTCCACGAAGTGTGATCTCGCCAGTCATCGCTAAATGAGGTTTTACAGATTTGTTTTTGTAACTCGACACCATCGACGTCAACATTGCGATACCAGCCGACGGTCCGTCTTTTGGCGTAGCACCTTCTGGAACGTGGACGTGGATGTTTTTGCTTTCTAAATCTTCGGCGCTAATTCCTAGTTCTTCATAATGTGCTTTGATGTATTCTAGCGCAATCGTCGCCGACTCCTTCATCACGTTGCCGAGGTTACCTGTCATCGTCAAAGTACCTTTGCCTTTGGATAAAATACTCTCGATAAACAAGATGTCGCCACCGACGCTGGTCCAAGCCAAACCTGTCACAACGCCAGGAACTTTGCTGACTTCGGACAACGTGCTAGGACGCGGAACGCCCAATATTTCGTCGATTTTCTCAACAGAAATTTTCGGATCGTAGTCATTTTCCATAGCGATTTGTAAAGCTACCCAACGTGCGATGGATGCAATACGCTTTTCTAAAGTTCGGACACCACTTTCAGACGTGTGCGCATCGATGATATGTTTGATTTCAGGATTTCCTAGTTTAAAAGCTTTTGCTTCCAAACCAGTTTCTGAAAGTTGTTTTTTGATAAGGTGACGTTTTGCGATTTCGATTTTTTCTTCTAACGTATAGCCAGCAATGCTAATCAATTCCATACGATCCAAAAGTGGACGTTGGATATCGCCAAGGTTGTTGGCTGTCGCAATGAACATCACTTTCGACAAATCGTAACCCATTTCCAAGAAGTTATCATAGAAACTGTTGTTTTGTTCTGGATCCAAAACTTCTAACATCGCAGAACTTGGATCGCCATGCATACCTTTTCCGAGTTTGTCTATTTCGTCCAAAATAATCACAGGATTTGATGTTCCAGATTTTTTAACAGATTGAAGAATTCGACCTGCCATCGCACCAATATAGGTTTTTCTGTGACCGCGGATTTCAGATTCGTCGTGAAGACCACCCAAAGAAACGCGAACGTATTTTCTTCCCAAAGCATCAGCAATCGACTTTCCTAGCGAAGTTTTACCAACGCCTGGAGGGCCAGAAAGACAAAGGATTGGCGACTTCATATCGCTTTTTAGTTTTAGAACAGCGATGTGTTCCAAAATTCTTTTTTTAATATCTTCTAAACCGAAATGCTCTTTGTCCAAAATCTTTTCGGCTTTCTTTAAATCGAAAACGTCTTTAGAATATTTTTCCCAAGGTAAGTCCGTGAAGAAATCCAAATAATTACGTTGTACGTTGTAATCTGGTGAATTCGGGTGTTGGCGTTGTAGACGTTGCAATTCTTTTTGGAAATGCGTTTCCACATCTGCTGGCCATTTTAGTTTTGCTGCTTTATTTTTGAACTCGTCAACGTCAGAATCTGGACCGCCACCCAATTCTTCTTGGATAGTTCTTATCTGTTGGTTAAGGAAATATTCGCGTTGTTGCTTGTCAAGATCTTTACTCGTCTTTTGATGAATTAGATTTTTTAATTCTAAAAGACGGAAATCTTCATGCATCATTTCATAAAGCAATTCGGCACGTTTTGCTAAAGATTTTTCTTCTAAAAGACGTTGCTTTTTCTCAAAAGTAAAATTACCATTCGCTGCAATAAAGTTGAGTAAATCCTCTGCTTCATTAATGTTTTTAATCGCGAAATTTGCGGCATTTGGGATGTTAGGATTGATTTCGATAATCTTCATCGCCAAGTCTTTGATGTTCTCTATCAAAGCTTCAAATTCTTCTTTGTTGCGAGAATTAGTGTCTTTTATAAGCGTTAATTTCGCTGTTAAATAAGGATCGCGTCCTTCAAAATTTTTGATTTTGAAACGTTTGATTCCTCGAGTTATCGCCGTGATATTGCCTTCAGGAAGTTTTATGATTTTTACAACTTTCGCTAAAGTTCCAATTGTGTAAAGATCTTTATCAGCAGGATTATCTTCATTCGGGTTTTTCTGAGTCAAAATCCCAACCAGGTGGTTAGATTGCATCGCATCTTCCAATAGTTTTTTTGATTTTTCGCGTCCTGCGGTAATTGGTGTTACAACTTTTGGGAACATCACCATATTGCGCACTGGCAAAATAGCGTACATCTCTTGGTCTAATTCTTTTTCAGTTGGTTCCGAAATATTAATTTCTTCAGCAACTAATCCGAATCCGTCTTCCAAAATAGCGTCAAAGTTGATATCTTCAAATTCTGTCATAATGTATGATGATGACAAATTGTCATTTCTTTAAGGTGATAACTTATTATCTTTCTATAAATTGCGGATAATAAGTCGATTATATATTGAGTCGTATAATTTCACAATTCCTATGCCACAACATTTTTTGTCATAGAAAGCAAAAATCCTCCGCAAGTTGGGAGGATTTTCAGATTATATTTTTTAGTTGTTAAGCTAACATTCGTTGCGCTTTTTTAACGCCTTCGACCAATCTGTCGATTTCTTCAAACTTATTGTAAACTGCGAAACTTGCTCTTACCGTTCCTGCGATATCAAAATACGCCATAATCGGTTGCGCACAGTGATGACCAGTTCTTACGGCAATTCCTTGTTTGTCGAGAATCATCCCTACATCCGACGAAATCCCAACGCCTTCTAGATTAAAAGAAATGGCGCCAGCACGATTGGCTTTTTCAGCATAAATTCTTAAGCCTTCGATTTCTAATAAATGTCTTTGCGCATATTCTAGTAAAGAATGTTCGTGTTGTTGGATATTTTCGAGACCTACAGATTCCATGAAGTCGATGGCTGCGCCAAGTGCGATATTGCCACCAACATTGGGTGTTCCGGCTTCAAAACGGAAAGGTAAATCAGCGTAAGTTGTCTTTTCAAAACTACAAGTTGCAATCATCTCGCCGCCACCGTGGAAAGGTTGAAGTTTATTTAATGAAGACTCTTTTCCGTACAAAATCCCGGTTCCCATTGGTGCGTACATTTTGTGTCCAGAAAAAACAAGGAAGTCGCAATCCATCTTCTGAACGTCCAATCGCAAATGTGGTGAAGATTGTGCTGCATCGATTAATACGAAAGCATTTGACAGTTTTCTAGTTTTTGTAATAACTTCTTCAACAGGATTGATAACGCCAAGCGCATTTGAAATTTGATTTAAAGAAACTATTTTCGTTTTTTCATTTAACCAAGAATCCAAAACATCGATTTGTAAAATGCCATTTTCGTCCATCGGAATAATGCGAAGTTTCGCACCAGTTCTCTCGCAAAGCATTTGCCACGGAACAATATTCGAATGGTGTTCTAGATACGAAATAATGATTTCGTCATCTTTTTTAATCAAATTCGTAATCGCATAAGCAATCAAATTGATGCCTTCGGTCGTACCTTTTGTGAAAATAACTTCGTATTCGTGCTTTGCATTAATGAATTTCTGAACCTTTTGTCTTGCCAACTCCATTTCGGTTGTTGCAAGTTGACTCAAGGTATGGATGCCGCGATGTACGTTGGCGTTAATCGTTGTATAGTATTTTTCCCAAGTCTCTAAAACCGAAATTGGCTTCTGAGAAGACGCACCGTTATCCAAGTAAACAAGAGGTTTTCCGTTGATTTCTTGGTCTAAAATTGGGAATTGGTTTCTTATATTTTGAATGTCTAACATGTTCTTTATTTAGAATGCTTCAAAGTTACGGCAAATATTATTAATGAAGTTTAAATTGGTTTTAAATCATAATTTTTAAATAGTCAAATAGAAAACTTACATTTGTTTGGAAAGCTATTTGATACATCAAAACTATGACAGATTCTGAAAAAAAAATACAACTTCGAAATTATAAGTTGCTAGCAACGGGATTATTCTTGTTGATGGCTATCACATTTATCATCATGAATATAATTCAAAAATCGACGCCATCGCATTGGGTTGGTTACATTCGTGCTTTCTCGGAAGCGGCGATGGTTGGTGCTTTGGCGGATTGGTTTGCAGTGACGGCTTTGTTTCATCATCCGATGGGACTTAAGATTCCGCACACTAATTTGATAGAAAATAGTAAAGCAAAAATCGGTGATAATCTAGGGAATTTTGTTGTTGATAATTTTTTAGTACCAGAAAATATTCGACCTTATATTCTAAAATTAAAAGTCTCAGGATTTGCAGGAGAATGGATTGGTAAAGAGAAAAATCAGGATTTGTTTGTGAATGAAGGTTCCAATATTTTGCTCGATATTTTATTAAAATTGGATGATAAAGAGGTTGTCAATTTTATTTCGAACAAGGTAAAAGGCATGACGGCTTCTATTAAAGTTAATAAACTTCTTGGTAATGGTTTGGAATATCTTATTCAGAAAAATGATCATGAAACTTTGATTACAAATCTAAGTGGTCAGATTAAAACTTATATTCTTCAAAACCAACAAATGGTGGATGAACGTGTTGAAAAAGAAAGTTATTTTTTCGTTCCTAAATCTGTTGACCGAAAAATTTCGGAGAAGATTGTCTCGGGTTTAAGCCATTATTTTGAAGAAATTGAGAATGATCAACAACATCCTTTGCGAAAAGAAATTACGTCGAAACTTTTGGTTTTTGCGGACGAAATAAAAACGGAAGCGAAATGGGAAAATGAATTTGATGTTATTAAAAATGAATTTTTGAATGGTAAGAAACTCAATGAATATGCGTCTGATATTTGGTTGTCTATTAAAGATTCTCTGCGTATAGAATTAACTTCTGAGACGTCAAGTTTAAAAATTTATATCAAAAAAAATCTTAGCGAGTTATCCAATAATCTTCAAAATGATGAAGTTCTACAAAAGAAAATTGACAATTGGATTCGATTAACGGCTTACAAATACATTTTAAAAAATACTAAAGAAGCTGGAAATCTTATCAGTAATACAGTCGGAAACTGGGAAGGAAAAGAGCTTAGTCGAAAACTAGAACTGGAAGTTGGAAAAGATCTGCAATTTATCCGTATTAATGGGACTATTGTTGGCGGTTTGGTTGGACTTCTAATTTATACTGTGGCGCAGTTTCTATAATTACATTTCTTGATTTAAAACTAAAAGCGGATCAATATATTCGCGGTCGTTACTCAATCTTGGGACTTTATTTTGTCCTCCTAATTTACCACGATTTGACATCCATTGGTAGAAAAGTTTCGGTTTTGCAATGTGGACAACAGGACGTTTTAGTGTAATGTTGTTGTAACGTTTTGCTTCGTAATCGGAGTTAAGGGTTTTTAAAGTTTCATCAAAAATATTAATAAAACTATCCAAAGATTCTGGATGAGAAGTGAATTCGAAAATCCATTCGTGTGCGCCGCTTTCATTACCCGTCATAAAAACAGGTGCGCCAGTAAAATCCGACACAAAAGCGTTGGTCTCGCGACAAGCTTTCGCAATTGCATATTCGACATTATCGATCATCAATTCTTCACCAAAAGCATTGATATAATGTTTGGTACGACCAGCGATTTTAATTCTGAAAGGACTCAATGAAGTGAATTTCACCGTGTCGCCAATCATGTAACGCCAAAGTCCGCCGTTGGTTGTAATCACCATGGCGTAGTTTTTATGAAGTTCAACTTCCGAAAGAGGAATCGCTTTTTGTAAACTTGTTCCGAAAGTATCCATCGGAATAAATTCGTAGAAAATGCCGTAATCCAACATTAATAACATTTCGTCGCTATCAGATCTATCTTGAATGGCGAAAAATCCTTCCGAAGCATTGTAGATTTCGTAATAACGAATAGGCTTTCCTGTAATTTGGTTGTATTGATCGCAATAAGGTTTAAAACTAATTCCACCGTGAAAAAATACTTCCAAATTTGGCCAAAGATCCGTAATGTATTGTTGGTTAGAGTCGTGAAGAACTCGACGTAGAAGTACCATCATCCAACTTGGGACGCCTGTTAAACTGCCGACATCTTGTTTAACAACTTCGGAAACGATGGCTTTTAGCTTGCTTTCCCATTCGGACATTAACGATACTTTTTTGCTCGGTGTATTGATGATTTCTACCCAAAAAGGTAAGTTTTCAATAAGAATTGCAGAAAGGTCGCCAAATTTTGTATTGAAGTTTTGATACATTTCTGAACTTCCACCAAGTCTTAAATTTTTATGTTGGAATAAACCACTTTCTGGATGGTTGTTGACATAAATCGAAATTAAATCTTTCCCAGCTTTGTAATGACAATCCTCGAGACTTTCATCAGAAATAGGAATGAATTTGCTTTTGGCATTAGTTGTCCCAGAAGATTTTGCAAAATGTTTAATTTGTCCAGGCCAAATAATATCCTTCATGCCTTGGCGAGCTTTTTCGATATAAGGCTCGTAATCTTCGTAGGTTACAATTGGGACATTGTTTTGAAAATCTCGATAATTCGAAATGTCTTTAAACCCATAATTTTTCCCGTAAACAGTATCTTCGGCGTGAAACAATTGCGAGAATAAAACACCTTTTTGAGTTTCTATAGGATGATCTATAAAATTATTGATTTGGTCTATTCGTTGTCGAATAAACCAATTAACTACGGTGTTGAACATTGCTTTGGTCGCCATATCAACAAATATAATAATTTTGAGCTTATTTTGTTAGTTGAAAATTAGATTTAACAAGATTTTTAAAACAAAAAAACCTGCAGCATTGCTACAGGTTTTATATTTAGAATAAAATTCTTTAAAAAAACATTAAGCTTCAGTAGATTTCTCTTCTGTTGTAGGTACATCAGGATTTTGATCTCTAACTTCTGCAGCTTCTTCTTCATCTTCTTCATCTTGAGCAGCAGCACCACCTTTCATTGCATTTCTAGACATCTTAACAGCTACGATAACTGCGTTGTCTGGGTGCATGAAAGTGTATTGTTCGTTCTTGATAGAACCAACATAAAGTTTGTTACCAATTTTAAGAGGAGTAACGTCAACAACAACTTCGTCAGGTAAGTTAGCTGGGATAGCTTTAACTTTCAACTTACGATAAGTTTGTCTTAAAACACCACCAGAAACAACACCTTTTGCACGACCTGTAATTCTTACAGGAACTTCCATGATAACTGGCTTGTCAGCAGCTAATTGATAGAAGTCAGCGTGTAAAATTTTGTCAGTAATTGGGTGGAACTGGATGTCCTGAAGTACAGCAGCGATCGTTTGACCATCAACCTCAATAGATACCGTGTGTGCTTCAGGAGTATATACTAATCCTTTGAAAGCTTTCTCTTCAGCAGAGAAGTTCAAAGTTTCTGTACCTCCGTAAACAACACAAGGAACTAATTCAGCATCACGTAAAGCTTTAGTAGACTTTTTGCCCACGTTTTCTCTTTTTGTACCTTGAATTGTAATAGATTTCATTTTAAAAATGTTTAAATTTTAAGTCTGCAAATATACAGAATTTTCTGAAAATGCGAAATGTTTATTTTTAGATGATAAATTTATCACTAATAGAATGATGCTCGTGTACACTTTTCATAACGTCTGCGAAAAGTGGTGCACAGCTCAATACTTTTATTTTTGATGATAAACCTTCTTTAATTGGTATAGAATCTGTCACAATAACTTCCGAAATTTGAGAATTCTGGATATTATCATAAGCTTTTCCTGATAAAACTGGATGCGTTGCAATAGCTCTCACAGATTTTGCACCTTTTTCCATTAGGATGTCAGCCGCTTTGCAAAGTGTACCAGCTGTGTCAATCATGTCATCGATAAGGATAACGTTTTTGTTGGTTACGTCACCAATTAACAACATTTCTTCAACAACGTTAGCTTTTTTTCTTTCCTTATAACAAATAACAACTTCAGCTCCTAGATGACTTGCGTAGTTTTTTGCTCTTTTTGCACCGCCCATGTCTGGTGAAGCAATTGTTAAATCATCAAGATTAAGTGACTGGATGTAGTCTACAAAAATAGTAGAAGCATAAAGGTGATCAACAGGAATTTCGAAGAAACCTTGGATTTGATCAGCGTGTAGATCCATTGTCATGATTCTTGTAGCGCCTGCAGCGGTTAAAAGATTCGCTACTAGTTTTGCACCGATTGGTGCTCTTGGTTTGTCCTTTCTGTCTTGTCTTGCCAAACCGTAATATGGAAGTACGACAGTAATGTTTTTAGCAGAAGCTCTTTTAGCAGCGTCAATCATTAACAAAAGTTCTAAAAGATTGTCTGCTGGAGGAAAAGTAGAACCGATTAAAAATACACGTCCTCCTCTTACAGATTGTTCTAAAACAGGCTCGAACTCGCCATCGCTAAAGTCTTGAATAATGATGTGACCAAGTTCTTGACCGTAATTTTCTGCGATTTTTTCAGCTAAGACTCTACTTGTTCTTGTGGAAAATAGATAGCTGGGTTGTAGATCTGACATTTTACTTTTTATTTTTTGCAAATTTAATAAAAAATAAACCACTCGATAATCAAGTGGTTTATTTTTATAAAGAATAATTGGTGTCTTTTCGATTAAGGGAATTTCACGCCAGAATACTTGTTAACATCTACTAATGGTAATGTTGACTTGTATTGTTTGTTAATTGCGTTAACGAATTCGTTAGCAACGATTGCGTAGCCTCTACCTGTTAGGTGAACACCATCAAGGGAAAATGCTCCACCAGTCACAAATGTTGCAGTGTATTTAACACCATTCCATTGGATACCTGATTTTTGTGCCAACTCTTTCATTTTTGCATTAGCATCTACGAAGGCATAGCCATTAGCAGTTGCTGCAGCTTTAATTGTTTCGTTGTAACTAGCAATTGCAGTGTTAACCTCAGTAACTTCAGTTGATGTAAGGATGTATTTATCTGCAAAAGGATATGCAATACCTCTAGCACTTAAATCTGCTGGAACGCCTGCTTCTGCTGTTCCAATTGCATTTTTTGTAGCTAATGGAATTAAGTCACTTGCTTTGGCTTGTCTTGCTTGTCCATAAGTAGCACCAAGGTAAGTTGCTAATGCCGCTAAAACTGGGTTGCCAGAGTTAGCTGCTGCATATGTAATTGCTGGGCCTAGGTTATTTAAACTTTCGTCCTTTATTAAAAGAGGATTAGCTGCCGTTTTGCTTAGCATTTGTATTCTGTCGCCTCCACCAACAGCTTTTAACAGTTGTACTAAAGGACCATAAAGGTTTGCGTTCAGTTTGTCGATTGTTGCTTCACCTACTGCAATATTTCCTCCACCTAGAACAGAAGATGTTAAAGGGTTGTACGGAACAGTTGTAAGATTAGGGATGGTTGTCACGTCAGGAATATTTGCAATAACACCTTTTGCTTTAGTAGACGCAATTTGTGCAATTAACATATTGTAATATGTTTTAAATTGATCAGCTGGTGTTAAAGTTTCTACAGAAGAGTCAGCCCCTGCTAGTGCGTATAGAAGTGCATCATTGTTCCCAATCCATAAAGAGAAAAATGTTGGTTTTTGAGCTAAGAAATCTGCTATGACAGATGTCTGAGCATTAGATGCAAATCTTGTAAAATATGGGTTAGCTGTTGCTGGATTAGATGCAAGTCCTGCAGGATTTCCGTAGCCAGGAGCTAATAGATGCGCTACTTTTGCGCCAGGAACTCCCATGTTTTGGTATGGTCCACCTGCTGAAATATTATCTAATGTTCCGCCAGGATTGCTTGCTACAGGAGCTAAGCTTCCATTAACAACTTGAAGATTTAGTTTCCCGCCAAAGCCTGGAAGGTTTGAGAATCCTCCAATGTTATTTGGCATCATTGGTTGTTTGAATTCGCCGCCGCCGGCTAATTTCATTTGTTGTGCAATCATCGATGGATAAGATTCGTTTTGCCCATCAGAGTATAATGCATTATCTCTATAACCAGAAGTAAGTGAGTTACCTAATGCTACATATTTTGTAAAATCTGCATCGCCTTTAGTTACGACAACATCAGTAACGTCGGTGTCAAAATCTGTTTTACAACTTTGCGTTGCTAATAAAGCAGAAATGCTAAATAGTGAAAATAATATCTTTTTCATAATGATTTAAAATTTTAGAACGCGTTATAAGATAGACCAAGGCCGAAGTAGTAAGCTTTCGCTTTTGCTTGTCCAACGAAGTTATAATACGTGTTGTTAACTTGACGACTTTGTGGCATTGCGTATGCTCCAGCAATGTCTACACCCAATTTGTTGAATTTGAATCCAAGACCCGCAGTAATAACATATGAATTAAATGATGGCGTTTCTGGGATGAAGTTTTCATTAGAATAAGGCGATTCATCGTAATAAGCACCCAATCGACCAGCAATCATGTCATTAAACATATATTGTGTACCAAGTCTGAAAGTTTTAGTGTTTTTAAAGTTCTTAGGTGTTACCAAAACTGTTGGGTCGGTTGGTTGGTTACCAACTGGAGCATGTTCGAAATCAAGCGTTAGACGCTCGTATCTTGACCAACCAGTGTAGTTGAAGTCTGCTGATACTAACCATTTCGGTGTAATTTTATAAGTTGCACCTAATGTATACTCGTCAACCAATGGAAGAGTTGCTTTAAATTTGTCTTGACCATTAGCGTCAATACCTAGATTTGGATATAAAGATTTTGGAACGTTGAATGTTGCGGTTCCGTTTTTAGCTTTCATATCGATTGGAGAGCGGTAAGCAACACTTAGATCTAACTTGTCGTTTGGTTGGAAATAAAAACCAAAACCGAAACCAGATCCAGATGCTTTTTCATCATTAATGTTAAGGCTTCCTCCGTAACCAGTAATTGCTTTGTCCCAATCTACTTTTCCTTTTGCGTAAATATAGCTAGCTCCGAATGAAGCCCAAGGCGCAAGTTTAAAAGAAACCATTGGTTGGAAAAAGAAACTCTTTAGCTCCATTTTTTGTACCATTTCAGCGCCTTCCCAAGTGCTTGGCCATTGGATGGTGCTACCAAATGGTGTTGCGAAGTTAAAACCTAATGACACATCATCTGTTACTTTATAGGCTACAGCCGCATATAAAGGTGTACCAATTGGGTTGTCAGTTTCTGCAGATTGTAGCGTAGAAAGATTTTGGAAAGTCACTTTATTTATGGCTCCGAAACCACCTGCAACAACGCTTAGTTTAGCTGGGATGAAAGACATACCTGCAGGGTTAAAGAAAGTCACACTCGCATCTTCGGCATGTGCACTTGTGTGTGCCATCGCAAGCTGCTTAACTCCTTGTAACGAAACTCGGAATCCACCTGCGTATGATAAAACACCTGCTGCTAAAGCCGTTGTTATAAGTAATTTTTTCATAGAAGTAATGTTATATTATGGTCAAATATAAAATTTATTTTTTTAAGAATGTTAAAATTTTATAAAATTAACTAAACAAGCATTTATTTTTTATGTTTGTTTAAATTTTAAAATGATTAAAATACATCTTAAATATTGGTTTAATTAGGATTTTATTATGTTTAATTAATATTTTGTTTAATGTTAAACATTGCAATGCGAACCATAACAAACCTTGTTAATTTTAAGTTTTGATGTGTTAATAAATTGAATATATCATTATTAAATATTAATTGTTTTTAATAAAAGTTTAGATAAAATATAAAACCAGGATTTCTAAAATCGGCAATACAACTTTAATCAAAAAAAGTTAACTTTGCGAGAATAATATATTTTAATATGAGTTGTGGATGTAAGACATCCGGCGATTCAGGACATTCATGTGGAACAAAATCCTCGAATGGATGTAGCAGTGTAGATACTTGTGGTAATAGCTATAAATTAAATGTTTTCGATTGGTTGTCTGATGTCAAAAACCCAGGCACTTCTTCTAACGAATATGTAGAAGTAAGATTTAAAAACGATCGAAAAAGTTTTTTCAAAAACACAAATAACTTGCCTCTTGCGGCAGGTAACACCGTTACGTTAGAAGCGAATCCCGGTCACGATATTGGCGTAGTTAGTTTAACTGGAGAATTAGTGAAAATCCAGATGAAAAAGAAGAAAATCTCTACAGAAGGACTTCTTAAAGTTTATCGACACGCTACACAAAAGGACATCGAAGTTTGGCAAGAACTTCGCAAAAAGGAAAACGATGTGAAAATTCAGGCTAGAAAAATTGCATATTCAATTGGTCTAGCGATGAAAATTACAGATGTAGAATACCAAGGTGATGGTTCCAAAATCACTTTTTATTACACAGCCGATTCTCGCGTCGATTTTCGTCAGTTGATTAAAGAATATGCGGGCGCTTTCCGTACAAAAATTGACATGAAGCAGATTGGTTTCCGTCAAGAGTCAGCGAAAGTTGGTGGTATTGGATCATGTGGTAGAGAACTTTGTTGTTCGACTTGGTTGACAGATTTTAGATCTGTTAATACCAATGCAGCGCGTTATCAGCAACTGAGTATCAATCCTCAAAAATTGGCAGGTCAATGTGGAAAGCTTAAATGTTGTCTTAACTACGAATTGGAAAGTTATATGGACACATTGCGCGATTTTCCGGCGACCAATACTGTTTTAAATACCGAAAAAGGAAAAGCTTTCTGTATTAAAATCGACGTTTTTAAAAGAAAAATGTGGTTTGCTTACGTAGAAAATTCTATGGCTTGGTATGATATTGATATTTCTGATGTGAAGATGATGATTTCTGTTAACCAAGAAGGAAAACCATCGCCGGCTTTGGAAGATTTCAAGGCTCAAAACGCGCCAGTTGCTAATGTGGATTTAATCCAAGAAAGTAGCCTAGATCGTTTTGAAAAGAAATCGCGTCCAAATAATAAAAAGAATCCTCGAAATCGTAATAAAGATCGTAGTTCTAATGATCAAAATAACAGTGATCGACCGAAGAATAATCGCGAAAGAAGAGAACGTAGCACCTCGGGACAAAACCAAAACCGAAACGCTTCTAAGCCTAACCAAAATGGTCAAAATAACCAAAATGGAAATGCGCAGAAAGAAGTAAGAAAAGAGGTGAAGAAAGTTGAAGTTTCTGCGGAAGCTAACAAGAATTCGGAGATGCCAAAGGCTAAAAAACCTTTTAACAATAAAAAGAAGTTTCATAAAAAACCAAATTCTAATCCTAATTCCAATAATGGGAACAATGTGTAAGTTTTTAGGAGTCTTTGTTTTGGGACTATTTTGTATTAGTTGTAATGATGCCAATGAGGTTGTTAGTATGCAATCTTTGGCTGGTTCTTGGAATAAAAATAAAATCCAAGAATTAACTTTTGAGGTGAAAGATCATCAAAATCCGAAAAATATTATATTTGTTGTTAGAAACAATGACAGCTATCCTTATAGTAATCTGCGATTAATTGGTACAATTCTAGATGACAAGAAAAAAGTTTTGTCGAAAGATACGCTCAATTATGTCCTTGCAAAACCTAATGGTCAATGGCTTGGAAGCGGATTTGGAGATACTAAAGAGATATTGTTTCAATACAAATCAGATTTCAAATTCCCGAAAGATGGTCAATTTAGCATTGGCGTAATACAAGCGATGCGAAAAGATAATCTGCCAGGGATTGAAGATTTGGGCGTTAAAATTGTAAATGTAAAGCCATAAATAATATATGGAAGACAATAAAAAATCAAAACCTGCCAGTGGATTTCCATTACCACCAAAGAAGAAAAAAACATCTTCTGGTATTAAAAGATGGATTAAATTTATTTGGCTAGGATTAATAGCAGTAATTCTTGGAATTTCGGGATTGTTTTTTGCTGTTTCACAAGGATTTGTCGGCGATATGCCAGATGTTAAGGATTTGGACAATCCAGATATCTATGTTGCATCGGAGATTTATTCTTCTGACAATCAGCTTCTTGGTAAGTTCGAAAAAGAAAAAACTATTCCGGTTACTTACAAACAGTTACCGCCTTATTTGGTGTACGCGTTACAAGCAAAAGAGGATGAACGTTTTAAGGAGCACTCTGGTATTGACTTAAAGTCGATTGCGAGAGCTGTTTATTTCGGTGGCGATAGAGGTGGAGGTTCTACGATTTCTCAACAGTTAGCGAAGTTGTTATTCACTGGTCAAGCTTCTCAAAATAAGTTTCAACGTGCGTTCCAAAAGTTGAAAGAATGGTGTGTTGCAGTAAGTTTAGAAAAACGATATACCAAGGAAGAAATCATCACTTTGTATTTTAACAAGTTTGATTTTTTGTTTAATGCAAAAGGTGTTGAAATGGCTTCTAAGGTTTATTTCAATAAATCAACTAAAGATTTAACGCTTCCAGAAGCTGCAACATTTGTGGCAATGTTGGAAAATCCACGTAAAAATAATCCTTACCGTAAGCCAGAAAGAGCTAAAGAAAGACGTAATGTTGTACTTAAGCAAATGTTGGACACTGGTTATCTTGATCAACAGACTTATGATAAAGCTATTGATGAGCCAGTAACTGTAACTTTTTCTCCTGTTGAAAAGGTTGAAGAAGATTACTCTGCTTACTATAAATTTTATTTAAGAAAAGAGATTCAACAATATCTTACAGAATACGAAAAGCAAACTGGTAAAGAACTTAACCTTTATAAAAACGGTTTAAAAATTTATGTTACTCTAGATTCTAAAATGCAAAAATATGCCGAGGAAGCTATTAAAGAACACTTGACTTCTCTGCAGAAGAATTTCGATAACGAGATGAAATACAACTCTAATCGTCCTTATTATAATTTGAGTAAGAAACAGATTGATGAATTGATGATGTCCGCCGTTAGAAGAACTGGTCGTTACAAGCAAATGAAAGCTGAAGGCATGCCAGAAGATTCTATTATGATGGATTTCAAAACGCCAACTAAAATGACGCGTTTCACTTGGAATGGTGAAGAAGAAGTTGAGATGACGCCATGGGATTCTATCCGTTATCATAAACAAATTGCACAAGCTGGATTGATGTCGATGGATCCGCAAACAGGTGATATCAAAGCGTGGGTAGGTGGTATCAATTGGCAACATTTCCAATATGATCACGTTAAACAAGGTAAACGTCAAGTAGGTTCGACCTTTAAACCCTTCGTTTATGCAACGGCGATTATGCATCTTGGGATGACGCCATGTTCTCAAGTATCGAACGGTACATTTACAAAGGGAAATTGGTCTGTACCTGGCTCTGGAGGTATGTTAACACTTAAAAATGCAATTGCTTATTCTAAGAACCCTGTGGCAATTCGTCTTGCTGAGATGGTAGGAACAAAGAATGTTATCCAAACAGCTAGAGATCTCGGAGTTACAGATCCTATTGATACAAGTTTACCAATGGCATTAGGTACTTCGGATATTACGATTTACGAAATGTTGGGAGCTTATAGTACATTCGCAAACTTCGGTAACTATACCAAGCCAGAGATGATTTGGCGTATTGAAGATGCCAACGGACGCGTGATTAAAGAAGTAAAACCTCTCGTTAAAGAAGTCATGAACGAGATGTATGCTTATACGATGATTGACTTAATGAAAGGTGTAACCGAATTTGGTACGGCTTCGGGAGAGCTTAAACGTCGAGGTGTACAAGCTGCTGAAATTGCTGGTAAAACTGGTACAACTCAGAAAAACTCCGATGGTTGGTTTATGGGGATTGCTCCTAAATTAGCGACTGGTGTTTGGGTGGGCTGGGAAGACCGTGCAACGCACTTTAGAAGTACTGGCGAAGGTCAAGGTGCGAAAATGGCATTACCGATCTGGGCAATTTTTATGAAAAAAGTATACGCAGATAAAACATTAAATATCTCACCAGAAGATAAATTTATAAAACCAAGCGATTGGACAGGAAGCTGTTCTGACCTTAGCGGACTTGGTGGTGGTTATGGTGACGAAGGCGGATTAAGGACAATGGATGAAATCAAAAATCCAACACCACCGCCAACTAATCATACTAATTCTGGACCTAAAAAGGAAGAGAATATTAATGAAAAAGTTAATAAGACTGACGATATAGATTTTAATAAATAAATTCCGAAGCCCACAATTTGTGGGCTTTTTTTGACAATGAATATTAAAAATATTACACATAATTTTGTTGACTCTTTTCCAGGAGATTTTTCTGGAGATCTACATCAAAGACAAACACCAGGATTTATTTTCGCAAAAGTGCTTCCTGCCGAATTTAATAAAATTGAACTCATTGCTTTTAATGAAGAGTTAAGTCAAGAAATTGGTCTTGGCAATCTAAATCAAGATTTAGATTTTTTGGCGGCGCAAAATTTACCCGAAACTATCGAAACTTATGCAACTGCTTATGCAGGTCATCAGTTTGGGAATTGGGCGGGACAATTGGGCGATGGACGTGCAATTTTTGCTGGTGAAATCAAGAATGAAAATAATCAAAGTTTCGAATTACAATGGAAAGGTGTTGGTGCAACTCCATATTCGCGTTTTGCTGATGGACGTGCCGTTTTGCGGTCGTCGGTTCGAGAGTTTTTAATGAGTGAAGCGATGTTTCATCTTGGTGTTCCAACAACCAGAGCTTTAAGTTTGGTTAAAACCGGCGAGTTGGTAACGCGAGATATTGCTTATGATGGCCATTCCAAACAAGAGCAAGGCGCTGCAGTGCTTCGCGTTGCAGAGTCTTTTTTAAGATTTGGGCACTTCGAATTGTTGGCTGCGCGCAAAGAATTTGACACGTTGCAAAAACTAATTGACTTTGCAATCGAAAACTATTTTGATGAGGTTGATAGCCACTCCGAAACAAAAAACTTAGATTTCTTTAAAGCCATTGCCGATCGTACTGCCAAAATGATTATCGAATGGTATCGTGTTGGTTTTGTGCATGGTGTGATGAATACCGATAATATGTCGATTCTGGGTTTAACAATCGATTACGGTCCATATTCAATGATGGACGAATACGATTTGGAGTTTACACCAAATACAACCGATTTGCCTGGGAAACGTTATGCTTTTGGAAAGCAAGCCCAAATTGCACATTGGAATCTCTTACAATTGGCCAATTCTTTATTTCCTGTGATTAAAGATGAAAAAGCTTTGCAAACGATTTTGGAAGATTATGCTTCTAATTTCTGGAAACTTCATGACGAGATGCTTTGTAAGAAATTCGGTTTCGATGCTTTATTAAAAAATGATGATCAATTTTTTACGACTTGGCAACAAATGATGCAAGATCTTAAGTTAGATTACACTTTATTTTTTAATGTTTTGACTGATAAAATTTTGGAAGAAAATCTTGATGCTCAGAAGTTTATTTCAACGTTTTATTCCGTTCCAAAAACAGAAGATTTAGAAAGGATTAATTTGTTTTTACAATCTTATCAAGAGCGTCTATCGCAAAATAAATTTTCAAAAGCAGAAGCACAGCAATTGATGTTAAAAAATAATCCGCAATTTATATTAAGAAATTATTTGTTGTACGAAGCGATTCAGGATTTGGAAAACGACGACCAAACTAAATTTGATATACTTTTAAAAGCTTTAAAAAATCCTTATCAAAAAGTTGACGAAAGCCTTAACCAAAAACGTCCCCAAAAGTATAATATGATCTACGGCTGTTCGCAATTGTCGTGTAGTTCGTAGAATTTTTAAATATGTGAGGACTTTCAAAGCTCAAAATTCTGAAAGGCCTTTGCTATTTAATCGCTTTGTTTTGCTACGATTCTTATTTTTGCAAAAATTTTTCAATTGAAGATTAAGACTTATTTTATCAATATTCTGAAACTTGTTTTTCCATCCAAAAAATGGGAGTGGATTGTTTTCGCAGCTGCATTAACATGTTATTCGAGTTTTGCATATTCTATTGCTAAGAATTTCAGGATTGTTTTTGATGATCGTATTCCGTGGGATGCTTATTTTAGTTTTGATAATCGCGCAATTGTCATGACTGGCGGAGGCTTTGAGAGACATCCGCTTTCCAATTATTTTTTTAATTGGATCCGCGAATTTGCACTTTGGATTACTGATGGAAAAATGAATGCTGATTTCCGAATTGTCTTAGCACTTTGTTCAAGTTTTATTGTGAGTTTATCTATCGTTCAGGTTTTTAAGTATTTACAAAACATTATTAAACTTCCACTTTGGTTAAGTCTTTTAATTGTTACCTTTTTTGGACTTTTTACGACTAATATTTTATTGTCCTTCACGCCCGAGAATTATACTTACACATTATTTTTGCTTTGTTTGTTTAATTATTATGTAGCAAAACAATATCAAGCTGACAAGACTTTATCTTTTGGAGCTGTTACATTTTTTGGTGTTACAGTTGGTGGATTAACGATTACGAATATTGTTAAAGTTTATTTACCAATGCTTTTTCAACCCAAATTATATTGGAACTGGAAAAAAATCGGTCTCGAAATTTCTAAAGTATTAGTTTCTGTGGCGGTTTTTGCTTTATTATTTTTAAACAGAATTAATTTTAACATTCAGAATTTCTTTATTAAAACTGAAGAACAATATGATAAGTTTTCGAATCCGAAGGTGACGCCGCTTTGGGATATGATTTATTCTTGGTTTTTTGGAGGTAATATGTTGTTCCCGTCTTTCGTTTTGCGAGATTATCACAACAAAAAAGGCTTCGAATATAAAGCCATTTTTATGGATGTTTATTCCAGTTTTTGGTCTTATCTGGTTGTTGGTTTGATTGTGGCGTTTGTGATTTGGAGTTTTGTTAAAAATTTTAAAAATCGATTGGTACAGATTTTATTTTGGTCATTGTTTATCGATGTTGTGATACACTGTGTTCTGAAATTTGGTCTACATACATCTTACATCTACGGTGGACATTTTGTGTTCGTTTTTCCATTACTTATTGGTTGGTTATTTTTTGCATACCGTAAAAACTCGATTTTAATAAGTAGTTTAACAACAAGTTTAGTATTGATAACAGTTTATCTTGGCATTAATAATTTCATTAGACTCGATGAGTTTATTGAATTTTTAAATGTTTATTACAAATAAAAAAGTCCGAAGTTTTTGTTTCGGACTTTTATTTTATATTAAGTTAATTTTTACTTTGCTTCGACACAGAAGATTCTGTATTGAACGGTTGTTGCAGATCCGTAAGTAGCTTTAACACGTTTTAAATCGCTAGAAGCACTTTGCTTATTAAAATAACTTCCAGCTAATATTTTATAGTTTGGACGAAGAGAAGCATCAATTTCAACTTTTAAAGAAGGGAAATTTTTTCTGAAATCCGCGCCAATTGTTCGAGCTTCTTCATTGCTTTTAACAACCGCCACTTGGATTTTGTAACCCATAATTTTTGGATTTTGGCGACATATCTCGGCTTGCGTTAACTCTCTACTTGGTACCAAAATTTTTGTTGGTTGCTTTATCATTTCGGAATCGGAAGAGTATGATCCACCTTTTGGACGTGCACAAGACTCTTCTTGTTTGCTGATAAGATTGTCAATTCTTGAATCCATAGTCATGCTTACAGGTGTTCCAGAAATGGTGTCGGTTTTAACAACGAGTTGAGCAGTAGCCTTATATGAAATTACAAAGATGAAAATAAGTAGTGCTTTAGAAAGGATTTTCATTTATTTTATTTTTAGCAAATTTAGTATAAATAAAAAAAATGCCAAACTTTCTTATTTAGAAGTATTATAAATTATTAACAAGTGAGAAAAAGCAGATATAAGATTCTCATAAATTTATGTTAAAGTCTTATTTTTGCCTAATTGAATGTATAATCAATATATTTTACTAACCCAAGATTAATTAAATGATTAGTTGGAGAAAGCATTATAAAAAGAGTTTGATAGCAATAGGTTTGTTGCTATCGACTAGCGCTTCTATTCATGCACAAGGAGATCCAAAGAAAGGCCAAGATCTTTTCAAAGCCAATTGTACGGCTTGTCATGCCTTGGACAAGCAGATGATTGGACCTGCTTTGGGCGGTGTCGTTGACAGGATTAAAAAGGAGCAAGGTTTGGAAACGGAATGGTTGCACAAGTGGATTAAGGATAATAAGGCGCTTAGAGCATCGGGCGATAAGTATGCTAACAAGATCTACGAAGATTTCAACAAGGTGGAAATGTTGCAATTCCCGAATTTGTCAGATCAGGATATCGACGATATCCTAGCTTATACGACAGATCCGCCAAAAGAAGAACCTAAAGCTGATGCTGCTGCAACTGCAACAGATGCTTCTGCTAACGTTCAACAATCAAAAGATAGTCAACTTAATTCTCAAGCGATTTTAGCAGCATTTGTTGTTATTGCTGGTTTATTACTTTGGTTATTAGTGAAAATCAGACAATTAGTTAAATTGCAACAAACGCCTGAGTTAACAGATCTTAATTCTACTAGAGTTAATAGTTTCTCAGAACTTTATAAGAAATACAGCTTCGTAGGTAAAGGTGTTATCGCTATTCTTGCGGTATTAGCATTGTACGGTGTTTGGAATTCATTAATGTGGATTGGGGTTTACAAAGGTTATAAACCTGAGCAACCTATCCATTTTTCTCACAAGATCCACGCTGGAGAAAATAAAATCGACTGTCAGCTTTGTCACTCAGGCGCGAAGTATGGTAAGGTTTCTGAAATTCCTTCAGTTAATGTATGTATGAACTGTCACAGATCTATTTCTGAGTACAACGGTAACTACATGGAACCAGGAAAAGATAAAGCATTCTACGATGGAGAAATCCAAAAGATTTATGCTGCTGCTGGTTGGGATCCTGCTAAACAACAGTATACAGGAAAAACTTCTCCAATCGAATGGACAAGAATCCACAATATGCCAGATTTCGTTTACTTCAACCACTCACAACACGTTGTAGCTGGTGAGAAGGCGATTATCTCGTCATTCAACAAGAAAAATCCTAACAATCAAATTGATGTAGTTTGTAAAGCTTGTCACGGTAAAGTTGATACTATGAATGTAGTACAAATGGCTAACGACTTTACAATGGGATGGTGTATAGAATGTCACAGAACAACAGAAGTTGACATGACTAACGGTTACAACCAAGAGTATTTCAAGAATCTTCACGACAAGTTGAAAAAACAATACGGCGAAGGTGCTAAAATTACTGTAGATGCTATCGGTGGTCTAGAGTGTGGTAAATGTCATTATTAATAACAAAAATTAGAAGTATCAATGGCTTCAAATAAAATACAATTCAGAAGTATTCACGAACTAAAAGACCAATCGCTTAATGCGAAGTTGGCTCAAAAGGAGTTTCAGAATGAAATTCCAGTAGATGAATTCTTAGGAGATGCGGAAAAAATGAATAATTCTGGGACTTCCAGAAGGGACTTCCTAAAGCTTTTAGGTTTCTCGACTGCTGCAGTAACACTTGCAGCTTGTGAAGCGCCAGTTATTAAGACAATTCCTTATGTGGTTAAGCCGCATGACATCATTCCTGGTATTCCTAATTATTATGCATCGTCATATTTTGATGGATTCGATTTCGCTAGCGTTTTAGTGAAAACTAGAGAAGGTCGTCCTATCAAGATTGAACCAAATCCAACTGCTGGAAGTTTAGGTAAAACAAATGCAAGAGCACAAGCGAGCGTTTTGTCTTTATATGATAATGACAAACTAAAGCAACCTAAACTAAATGGTGCTGATGAGTCTTTCGATAAAGTAGATGACTACGTTATCAAAGGTCTTAATGATGCGCAAGCGGCTGGTAAGAAAATTGTTTTATTATCACACACTTTGCCAAGTCCAACTTTCAAAAAATTGTTTGGAGAGTTTAAAGCAAAATATCCATCTGCGGAGTTAGTAACTTATGAGGCTTATCCTCACGCAGCTGCATTGGATGCTGCTGTAGAAGTGTTCGGACAAAGAGCTTTACCAGTTTATGATTTATCAAAATCAGAATTAGTAGTTTCTTTCCGTGCAGATTTCTTAGCAGATTACAACGCAGGAAGTTTAGAAATTTCTTATGCTGAAGCTCGCAAGCCAGGTGCTACTATGTTAAGACATATCCAAGTGGAGTCTAACATGTCTTTAACTGGGGCTAATGCGGATTCGAGAATTAGATTAAAACCAAGTGCTGTTAACAAAACTTTGGTTGAAGTATATAACGGTCTTAACGGTGGAACTAATGATAAAGTTGCACAAGAAATCGTTAAAGAACTTCAAGCTAAAGGATCAAAAGCTGTTGTATTTGCTGATGGTTCTAAAGCAGCTTATGTTTTAGCACATTTAATAAACCAAAAATTAGGTTCTGTTGCTTTCACAGGTAAAGCTAACATGCTTAAAGATTTTGATGGTGCTAAATTCAATGAGTTAGTAGCTTCGATGAACGCAAATCAAGTTGGTGTATTAATTACGAACAACGTTAACCCTATTTCTACAAGCGCTAACGGGGAAGCTTTCAAATCTGCAATGTCAAAAGTAACTTGCACAGTTGCTGTTGTTGACAAGAAGAATGAAGTTTTCAAAGCTTCAAAAGCTATTATTCCTGTTGCACATTGGTTAGAATCTTGGGGTGATATCGCTCCTGAAACTGGTTCTTATTCATTAATGCAACCAACAATCCAAAAGATCTACAAGTCAAGACAGATTGAAGAATCTCTATTGGTTTGGATCAACGGAAAAGGAAGCCCAGCTAACGATTTTTATACTTATCTTAAAGCAAGTGCAGCTTCACTTCTAGGTGGAACTTCATTTAACAAAGCTTTATATAACGGCTTTACTGCTGCGGCTGTAGGATCTTCTTTGTCTTACGCTGGTGGTAATGCTGCACAAGCTATTTCTGAATTAAATGCTTTCAAAGCTTCAGATTTAGAACTTCAATTATATCTTAACACAGCTATCGGTGATGGTACACAAGCTAACAACCCTTGGTTGCAAGAGTTACCAGATCCAATTACGAGATTATCTTGGGATAATTACTTAACGATTTCTCCAAAAGATGCGGAGCGTTTAAAAATTGAAAACGAACTTAACGGAAGAATGCAGTTAGACGGTTCTGTTGTTGACTTAACAGTTAACGGTAAAGAACTTAAAAACGTACCAGTGTTCATCCAGCCAGGTCAAGCTGAAGGATCTTTAGGTTTAGCTTTGGGTTATGGTAAAAAAGATTCTGGTAAAGTAGCAGAAACGGGTGTTAATGCTTATCCTTTATTTGATGGATCTAATACAGTACTTTCTAACGTAAGTATTAAGATAACTGGCGATAAGCATGAGTTTGCAGGAATGCAGCTTCAGAATACCCTAATGGGACGTTATGAAATTGCTAAAGAAGCTACAATTACAGAATTCTTAGGTGATGTTAACGAGTGGAACAAACCATTAGAAATGCATACTATCGGAGGTGCTTTACCAATTGGTAAAATTGACCTTTGGGATTCTTTCGATGATACTGATGGACCACACTTTAACCTTTCTGTAGACCTTAACTCTTGTACTGGTTGTGGTGCTTGTGTTATTGCTTGTCAAGCAGAAAACAACGTACCAGTTGTTGGTAAAGAAGAAGTAAGAATGTCTCGTGATATGTATTGGTTAAGAATTGACCGTTACTACACTTCGAAACTTCCTAAAGAATTCGATACTGTTAAACCAGATGGTAAGTTATCTCAACAAGAAGCTGTTGATGGTGGACTAGACGTACCAGGAATGTATAGCATGTTGATCGAGCCTAGCGAAAATCCAGATGTGATCTTCCAACCGGTAATGTGTCAACATTGTAACCATGCACCTTGTGAAACTGTTTGTCCAGTTGCGGCAACATCACACGGTAAGCAAGGTCAAAACCAAATGGCTTACAACAGATGTATTGGTACTAGATATTGTGCTAACAACTGTCCTTATAAAGTAAGACGTTTCAACTGGTTTACATATAACCTTAACGATAAGTTTGATTTTAATCAAAATAATGATTTAGGTAGAATGGTTCTTAATCCTGATGTTGTTGTAAGAACAAGAGGGGTTATGGAAAAATGTTCTATGTGTATCCAAATGACACAGAATGTTATTCTTGAAGCTAAAAAAGAAGGCAGAAGAGTTGTTGATGGAGAATTCCAAACGGCTTGTTCTAAAGCTTGTTCTACAGGAGCAATGAAGTTCGGAGATATGAACGATGTTAACTCTGAGGTTAGAGCATTATTCGGCGACAAGAGAAAATATACTTTGCTTGAAGAGATTGGTACTAAACCAAACGTCTTCTACCATGCAAAAATTAGAAATAGAAAAGAAAACAACGTTTAAATAATAAATAGGTAAAAAATGTCAGGACATTACGAAGCTCCGATAAGGGAACCTTTAATTATTGGTCATAAGACTTATCACGATATTACAGAAGATATCGCAAGACCTATCGAGGAACGTGCAGGTAAATTATGGTGGGCATCACTATACGCAGCATTAGTACTTTTCATCTACGGATTCGGTTGTATCGCGTATACAATTGGGACTGGTATTGGTGCATGGGGATTGAATAGAACTATTAACTGGGGTTGGGATATTACCAACTTCGTATGGTGGGTTGGTATTGGTCACGCCGGTACACTAATCTCTGCCGTACTATTATTATTTAGACAAAGATGGAGAATGTCGGTTAACCGTTCTGCAGAAGCGATGACAATTTTCGCGGTATGTCAGGCAGCGATTTTCCCAGTTATCCACATGGGTCGCGTTTGGGTAGGTTATTGGGTTTTCCCTTTACCAAACCAATTCGGATCTCTTTGGACTAACTTTAACTCACCTCTACTTTGGGACGTATTTGCAATCTCAACATATTTCTCAGTATCAGTAGTGTTCTGGTTCATGGGACTTATTCCTGACTTTGCAATGATTAGAGATAGAGCTAAAACACCGTTCAACAAGAAAATTTATACTATTCTTGCTTTCGGATGGGGTGGTAAAGCAAAACACTGGCAAAGATTCGAAGAACTTTCTTTGGTTCTTGCAGGTTTAGCAACGCCGCTTGTATTCTCAGTACACACGACGGTATCATTTGACTTCGCAACTTCGGTTATCAAAGGTTGGCACTCGACAATCTATCCTCCGTACTTCGTTGCTGGGGCGATCTTCTCAGGTTTTGCGATGGTGCAGACGTTATTGTTAGTAGCAAGAAAAGTTTGTCACTTAGAAGACTATATCACAATGTACCACATCGAGATTATGAACATTGTAATCATCCTAACTGGTGGTATGGTAACTGTAGCTTACGCTTGTGAATATTTTATCGCTTGGTATTCAGGTTCAAGATTCGAAGATTTCGTATATCTATCTCCTGGTGCTGCAACTGGTCCTTACTGGTGGGCATTCTGGGCATTGATTATCTGTAACTTGGTAGTTCCTGCAGCATTCTGGTTCAAGAAAGTTAGAACTAACATTTTTGCAACATTTATCATTGCATTAATCATTAACATCGGTATGTGGTTTGAGCGTTTTGATATCATTGTTATTAACTTATCAAGAGACTACTTACCATCATCTTGGACGATGTTTATGCCAACAATTATTGACGTGGGTGTATACCTTGGTACAATAGGATTCTTCTCAGTATTGTTCTTATTATATGCTAGAACATTCCCTGTAATTGCACAGGCTGAATTGAAGAGTATTTTGAAAATTTCAGGTGAAACTTATAAAGCAAAAGAAGGAGATGAGCACCACTAAAATTATTTACGGACTTTACGGCGACGACGATGATTTAATGCACGGCGTTAAAGCCTTCAACGATAAAGGTATCAAGATTAACGAAGTTTACACACCTTTTCCTGTACACGGACTAGACAAAGCTTTGGGTCTTAAGAAAACTAGAATTTCTGATGCTGCTTTCTTTTATGGTGTTTATGGTGTTTCAATTGGTGCTTTAGTGACATACTACACGATGATACACGATTGGCCTCAAAATATTGGTGGTAAACCATCATTCGATTGGGGACATAACATGCCAGCTTTTGTGGTACCTATGTTCGAATTAATGGTATTCTGTGCAGCGCACTTGATGTCATTAACTTACTTAGTTAGAAATAAAATGTATCCAGGGGCAAAACCTCAGAATCCAGATCCAAGAACTACGGACGATAAATTCCTTATGGAGTTTGTATCTGACGATGTTGAAACAATCAAACAGATTCTTGTAGATACTGGTGTTGAAGAAATAACTGTTAAAGATGCTTAAGATGAACAAGAATATTATTAAAATTACAGCTGTTTTAGGCTTTGCAAGTGTTCTTTTAACTTCTTGTAGTAAAGAGAATCCACCTTTGGTTTATTTCCCGGATATGTATTTTCCAGTAGCGTACGATCCTTTGATGAAAGCTGAAGATGCTTATTCTAAACACGAAAACGAAATTCCTTTGTTTGCTGCTAATGCAGGAGCAACAGGATTATCTCCAGTAGATGGTACAGTTTCTCAAAACAAAGATGGCGTTATCGACGAAGAGGGAAATCCTAAAAACGTTGACGAATACAATGCTGGTTATGATAAGTCTAAGACTTTAACAGCATCTCCACTTAACCCAAAAAATCTTGAAAAAGATTTAGAAAGAGGTAAAATTTTATTTGATCATACTTGTGCTGCTTGTCATGGTACAGGTGGTGATGGTCAAGGACCAATTGTACAAAGTGGCGCTTACTCTGGTGTACCAAATTATAAGGATAGAGAAATTACTGTAGGATCTGTACATTATGTTCTATCACATGGTAGAAATGCGATGGGATCTTATGCAGGACAACTTAATCCAGGTGACCGATGGAGAGTAGCAATGTATGTTATGAACGCTTTTAAAGTTGGTGCAGTACCAGCGGCAGCTCCTGCAACGGATGCAGCACCGAAAGCTGATGACAAACCAGCTACTGAAGAGAATAATACTAACACTAAAAAATAGAAGTAAGAAATGTATAGTTTTTCACCTAAGTTAAGATTATATTCCATTATACTGATTGTTGTAGGATTAGTGTTATTTGCTGCAGGTTTTGCTTTGAATAAAGGAATTGACGATACTACAATTACCCACTGGATGGAGGCTGTTCATTCAGGAGGTCACGATAACCCAACACACTCTAGCGAGTTGGTAGGTCCTCAAGATCACGCTGCACATTTAGAACATTCAAAAATGCAAGTTGGTAATCAACCTTTGGCTGCTTTACATGTTGCTGCTGTGTTTTTATTTGGTGTTAGTTGTGCTGCTTTATTCTTCTATAGTATTCAGCATGCTGCACACGCAGGTTGGTCAATTATTGTAACAAGAGTTATGGAAGCTGTTGCTTCTTTCATCCCTTATGGAGGCGCAATTCTTTTAATCATAGTATTATTAAATGCATTCCACATGGGACATTTGTTCCACTGGATGGATCCATCTTTAACAGATCCTAAAGACCCTAACTTTGACGTCATTATTTACGAAAAAAGTAAATTCTTGAATGTACCTTTCTATGTTGTTAGAACATTTATCTATGTGATTGGCGCTAGTTTCTTCGCTTGGAAGCTTAAGCAAGTTTCTAAAAAAGTGGATGATACCAATGGCGATAGAAAAGTATATGCTAGCTTGTATAACTGGAGTGTTGGTTATATTGCGTTCTTTGGTTTTGCTTCTGCAGCATGGGCTTGGGATTGGTTAATGTCAATTGACCCACACTGGTATTCTACATTGTATATTTGGTATTCTATGGTTAGTTGTTTATCAACTGCTGTAGCAGCAATTATCTTGGTAGCAGTTTATTTAAAGAAAAAAGGATTTTATCCTCAATTTAACGATAACCACTTACACGATTTAGGTAAGTTTTTATTTGCGACAAGTATGCTTTGGACGTACTTATGGTTTTGTCAATTCATGCTTTATTGGTATGCGAACGTACCAGAAGAGGTTAATTACTTCTTTGGTAGATTCGAGTATTACGCACCAACATTCTTACCAATGTTGATCGTTAACTTCCTACTTCCTTTGTTAATCTTAGTAAGTAGTAGCATCAAACGTAACTATAAAGTAGTTACTACTATGGCAGTTATTGTAATTTTCGGTCACTGGTTAGACTATTTCAACATGGTAATGCCAGGAACAGTTGGTCCTTATTGGAATAACCTTCCGACATTATTATTAACAGTTGGATCGTTTGCGGCAGTTGTAGGTTTATTTGTTTTCGTAGTATTTACTGCATTAACTAAATTAAAACTAATGCCAACTGGTAACCCATTCTTCCACGAATCAGAGATTTACGAATATCCTTTCTAAGAGATATTGTTATTTAGAATTTGAAACCCGGCTATTTTGTCGGGTTTCTTTTTTTATTTAAATTAGAATGAAATTCACAATCATGATTAAAAATATACCGATTGAAAAAATAATGTTTCTTGATATTGAGACAGTTCCTCAATCAGAAGCATGGAGCGACTTAGACGAACAAACGCAATATCTTTGGGATAAGAAAACCAAATCTCAACGTAAAGAAGATGTGCCATCAGACATTTTCTTCGAAGAAAGAGCTGGTATTATGGCAGAATTTGGGAAGATAATCTGTATTTCAATTGGGATGATAGACGGTCATGATCAGCTCAAAATAAAATCATTTTATGGTGATAATGAAAAGGAATTACTTTTAGAATTCTGTGAGATTTTCAACAGTCCAAGACTTCGTGACGTTATTCTTTGTGCTCATAACGGGAAGGAATTTGACTTTCCATACATTGCAAGGCGTCTTTTAATAAACGGAATTAATCCTCCTAATGTTTTCCAAATGTTTGGTAAAAAACCGTGGGAAATTCCGCATCTTGACACGATGGAGCTGTGGAAATTTGGCGATTGGAAGTCTTACGTTTCTTTAGAATTGTTGGCGCATATTTTCAAGATTCCTACCTCAAAAGACGATATCGATGGTTCACAGGTTGCTCAAGTTTATTACCAAGACAAAGACTTATTAAGAATAGTTAAATATTGTGAAAAAGATGTCTTAACTTTGTGCAATATTTTTAGACGTATGCGTCAGGAAGATATTGTTAAACGTTTAGACTAAAATGAAATATACAGACGAGCAAATTGCAGACATTGGCGATAATATCATTAGAGAATTAAAAACGATCTTCGATCCGGAAATTCCGGTTGATATTTATGAGTTAGGATTAGTGTATGATGTGCAGATTTCGGATGATGGAGATGTTGTTGTGGTAATGACGTTGACGTCGCCCAATTGTCCTGTGGCAGAATCTTTGCCCATGGAAGTTGAAGAAAAAGTTAAATCTGTGGATGGAGTTAATTCTGCAAAAATCAACCTTACTTTCGAACCTACATGGACAAAGGATATGATGAGCGAAGAAGCACGCTTCGAGCTCGGAATGTTATAACTAATCTTGATATTCAAACATCATAATCACCTTAATATCTGGGTTTAGGCTCAGATATACTGGGGAATTATGCGCCGTATCTTCTATAAATTGTTTTTCTTCAGCAGTATAAGCATGTGGAAATTTGAAAACACAGAAGATTTCTCCAATTCTTCTTGGTTGGAAGTACATTGTCTTTTTCAGTTCGCAAGTTGCTCCCGAAATATCGATGTTTCTATCTTTTCCTAACACGCTAATTGCAGCAAAAATACTTTGTGCTAAAGATGTTGCAAAAAGATCGGTAGGAGAGAAGTTTTCTCTTTTATTAAAAGCATCTTGTGGGATTACAATATGCATTGTGTTGCCAGAATCGTTGTGTAAAGATTCCATGGCATTGTCACCTAAATAAGTAGTTTTTGAAGTCATAGTTTTCGATTTTTATTGTTTATAAATTTAATAAAATGTTTACAAATTAAATAACAATATTGGCTGATATTTTTCAGATTTATTAAAAATGAAATATATCTTTCGCTTTATTGTAAGCACTTTCGAAATTCAACATATTTTGATGAATATCGATTTTTTCAACAGCCATAAAATTAAAAACCTGTTCTGTTGGCATATTTCCTACCAAATCATCTTTCGCCATTGGACAACCGCCAATGCCTTTAATAGCGCTGTCAAATCGAGTACAACCTTGGTCGTAAGCGGCTTTTAGTTTCTTATAAGAATCTTCGTAACGATTATGTAGATGCGCTCCAAAGTTAATATTTGGATATTTTAAAGGGATTTTATTAAATAACAAACTTATCCTGTCCACATCGCCAACGCCTGTGGTATCAGACAAAAGAATTTCTTTAATCCCAACTTCGTCAAAGCGTTTTGCCCAAAAATCTACATCCTCCCAAGACCAGTTTTCACCATACGGATTTCCAAAAGCCATCGAAAAATATAGATTAAGTTGGCGACCTTCTTTTTTTGTCAATTCAAAAATTTGAAGAATCTCTTCGAAAGCAACTTCTCGACTTTTATTGGTATTACGATGTTGGAAGGTCTCCGAAATAGAAAACGGAAATCCCAGAATGTCAACTTTATCGTGTTCTAATGCTTTTTCTGCACCACGAAGATTAGCAACGATAACTGAAAGTTTTGTATTTGAAAGCGATTTGTCGATTTCATCAACCACCGTCCCCGAATCTGCCATTTGCGGCATCGTACGAGGATTAACAAAGCTGGCACAATCTAACACGTCGAAGCCAACTTCCATTAAAGAATTAATATAATTTATTTTTTTTTCGGTAGGGATAAACTCGCCCCAGCCTTGCATAGCGTCTCTTGGACATTCTGTTAAAAACAGTTTTTTCACAATAAGGATTTTTAATCAACCAAATTCTTAGATGGTAATGCGTTTTTTGTCTTTTTAAATTAGAAATTCTATAGAAAATCTCTATTTAGAAAAGCCTGTTTGCATTTGCCATTCCATGCATAAATATATAACTTTGCTTTAATATACCCAAAAAGGATGATAGCAATAGATTTTACATCAGATTGGCGAAAAAAATTGGTCGATCGATTTATTACATATGTTAAAATATTTTCAACAAGTGATCCAGAAAGCGATACGACGCCGTCAACACCACAACAATGGGACATGGCGAAATATCTTTTTAACGAGTTACAAGAGCTAGGTTTGGAAGATGTTAGCATGGATGAGCATGGTTATGTTTTCGGATTTATTCCTTCAAATATTGATGTGACAGTTCCGCAAGTTGGTTTCATTGCGCATTATGACAGTACGCCAGACTTTAATGGCGTTGATGTTAAACCTCAAATTTGGGAAAACTATGACGGAAAAGATTTGTTATTAAATAAAGAAACAGGTTTTGTTTTATCACCTGAAAAATTTACAGATCTTAAAAAATATATTGGTCAAACAATTATTACAACAGACGGTACGACTTTATTAAGTGCTGATGATAAAGCTGGTATTGCAGAAATTGTTACTGCTGCTGAGTATCTTATGGCGCATCCAGAAGTTAAGCATGGTCGCATCTCGGTAGGATTTAATCCAGATGAAGAAATCGGTCGTGGCGCGCACAAATTTAATGTAGAAAAATTTGGTGCCGAATGGGCTTACACAATGGATGGTGGTGAAATTGGCGAGTTGGAGTACGAGAACTTTAATGCAGCAGGAGCTGTTATTAAATTTACAGGTGTTTCTGTGCATCCAGGTTATTCTTTCGGAAAAATGCTAAATGCGGGTTTGGTGGCTTCGGAGTTTATTCAATCACTTCCAGCTAACGAAACGCCGGCAACGACTAAAGGTTTTGATGGTTTTTTCCATTTAACAGATTTTACAGGTGATGTAGCTGAAGCCAAATTGCAATATATTATTCGTGATCATGATGATGCAAAGTTTGAAGCGCGTAAACAATTAATGGCTGATAAAGTAGCTGAAATTAATGCTAAATATGGCGCGAATACAGCAACTTTGGAAATTAAGCCTCAATACCTTAACATGAAAAAGCAGTTCGAGGGCAAAATGTACATCATCGATATTGCAGAACAAGCGATGAAAGATGCGGGTGTTGCACCAAAAATTAAGGCTATTCGCGGTGGCACAGATGGTGCACAATTGTCATATATGGGATTGCCTTGTCCTAATATTTTTGCAGGAGGACACTATTTCCACGGACCTTACGAATTTATTCCGATAGAAAATATGGAAGCTGCCGTTAAAGTGATTGTTAATATTACGCAGTCTATCAAATAATTTTTGAAAATGACTATTAAAGAAAAACAACAAGAATTGGTCGATGAGTTCGCTTTTTTGGGCGACTGGGAAGATAAGTATGAGTATATTATAGACCTTGGAAAATCTTTGAAACCAATTTCTGAAGATAAAAAAACTGACGAAAACCTTATCAAAGGTTGTCAGTCAAAGGTGTGGATTGATGCACGTTTTGAAGATGGAAAACTATATTTCGATGCAGATTCTGATGGGATTCTTCCTAAAGGAATTGTGTCGATGTTGGTGAGCATCTACAGCGGACATTCAACTCAAGAAATAATGGACTCTGATTTTGATTTTATTTCTGAAATCGGTCTTCAAGAATTTTTGTCACCTTCTAGAGCTAATGGCTTGATGGCGATGACCAAACAAATTAAATTTTACGCAGTCGCTTATCAACTCAAAAAGTGAAAAGAATCCTAGCATATCGATTCTCGGCATTCGGTGATGTGGCGATGACTGTTCCTGTTTTTAGAGAATTTCTAGAGCAGAATAAAGATGTGGAAGTCATTTTCGTTAGCCGTAAAAACTTTGCTGATTTATTTGATGATGTCCCGAATCTTAAATTTCATGGGGTTGATTTTGACCAATATAAAGGACTTATCGGGATTCGTAGGTTGGGACGTGAAATTTTAAAACTTTACAAGCCCGATTACGTCGCAGATTTTCATGATGTTATTAGAACTAAATTAATTGATTCAATCGCAAAACGTCATGGTTACAAGGTTTTTAAAATTGATAAAGGAAAAGAAGAAAAGGAACATTTAACCGATGTTTGGAATCTTGATAAAATCCAACTCAAAAGAACCGTTGAGCGCTACGCTGATATTCTCAGAAGTATGGGCTATCAACTGGAGTTGTCTCAGGAGTTACGTAGTCGAGTGTCAAATAGACAAGGTATTGGGTTTGCGCCTTTTGCACAACACAAAGGGAAAATGCTGCCAATTGAAAAATCTTACGAACTTGTCAAGCATCTTGCAAAGCGCGATAAAGTTTATTTTTTTGGAGGAGGAAAAGAGGAATCCGAAATTCTACTACGCTGGGAAACAGAAATCCCGAACACGCAAAGTCTTGCGGGTAAATTGCCTTTAAAAGAAGAATTGGACCTTATTGCTAGGCTGAAACTTATGATTTGTATGGATTCTGCCAACATGCATTTGGCGAGTCTTATGGGGACGCGCTGCGTTTCTATTTGGGGGGCAACTCATCATTATGCTGGATTTTTAGGTTATGGACAATCTTTGGATGATGTTGTTCAGGTTAAAGATTTGACGTGTCGACCATGCTCTGTTTTTGGAGATAAAGAATGTTATCGAGGTGATTACGCTTGTTTGGAAGAACTTCATGTTCAACAGATTTTGGATAAAATATGAAGCTTTCGATTTGTATACCGATCTATAATTTTGATGTTAATGCTTTAGTTTCGTCACTTAAAAATGAGATTGAAACCAAGAATCTTGATGCTGAAATTTTGCTGTTAGATGATGCATCCGCTGTTGAATTTCAAAAGATAAATTCAAAAGCTAATTCGAGTGTAGATCAATTTAATATTCTTGAAAATAATATTGGGCGATCTGCTATTAGAAATTCGTTTTTAGATTTGGCGAAAGGTGATTATCTTCTGTTCTTAGATTGCGATGGTAAAATAATTTCCCCAAATTTTATCAGTGATTATCTTGAAGATATAAATGCAAATCATTCTGATGTTATTTACGGTGGGCGAGTGGTAGATTCTCATATTCCTGAAAAAAAATATCAACTTCGCTGGAATTACGCGCAAAAAAGAGAAAATTTAAGTTTAAAAAAACGACGTCACAAACCTTATCTAGGATTTCAAACCAATAATTTTGTTATTAAAAAATCAGTATTTAAAGATTTTAGATTTGATGAAAAACTAAAAAATTATGGCTACGAAGATCTGCTTTTTGCAATGGAATTAAAAGCCGCTGGTGTCAAAATTCAACATATCGATAATCCTATTTTTAATAACGATATCGAAACTAATCAGGTTTTTACAGGAAAAGCGTCAGAAGCTGCAGAAAGTCTAGCTTTAATTCTGAAAGATGTCAAAACTAAAGATAAAGTTTCGGATCTTAAACTGACAAAAGCTTATAAAAAGGTTCGAGATTATAGATTGCAAGGAATTTTTAATCTAAGCTTTTATCTTTTGGAACCTTTTTTAAAAACACGATTAAATATGGGAAATGCTCACCTTCGTATTTTAGATTTTTACAAATTGGGTGTTTTATCACGCGCAATGTCTAAAAACTAAGCGTATTCTATCGTAGATTCTCTTTCGAACATCCAATCTTCATAGAAGTATTTTACCAAACTGTAAAATAAGTAACCAAGTATCATCCCAACAGTATTCAGGAAAAGATCATCAATATCGGCTGTTCCTCGATGTGACCAGTATTGTGTTAATTCGATTATTGAAATAGCAATAGGAAAACCAATTAGAAGTTTTGGAAACGAAAAAAATTTTTGTGATAATAAACCTAACCACCCAAATGGCATGAAAACCACAATGTTTCCTATGATATTTACTGCAAAATGTTGGGCAGCAACGTTAGACGAAAAAAACATATTTATCGTTCGGAATGGATGTAATTGTAGGTAACCAACGGGTCCTGGTAGGCGACCACATCCATAAAACATCATATATAATAAAAATACGGTATAAAAACCAAGCAAAGGGCCATAATATCTCTTCATAATCTCTCATTTTTTGCAGTCTTTATATCGACTTTAAATTCTTGGGTAGATTTTTTATTTGTTTTGGTATTAAATTGAACGCAAAAACGATTCCTTTGTTTAGTTTTGAAGATAAAAAATCTTGTTTTTAAGATTTTTTAATATTATGATAAATAAAAGAGCCTCGATAGATTCGAGGCTAAACAATATATATTAGTTATGGTGTTATTTTTTAATTAACTGATTAACAGATATCTTATTGTTGCTGTTAATTTTGATTAAATAAGCTCCTGCTGGTTGATTCGAAATGGCGTATTTTTCTAAAGAAGTGTTAAATTTTTGAACCAAACGTCCATCAATACTATATATTTCTATACCATCTATTTTTGATTTTAAACCTTTTGGTCGTATCTCACTAACTGTGTAAGTTGAAAAGTTATTCTGAAAAATTTTGAGCCCTCA
>NZ_DAMBQF010000022.1:28863-41320 GCF_032062245.1 Soonwooa sp. | reverse complement strand
AATTTACTTCCTTAATTATCCTAATGCAAACTTACCATGGAAGCGGCATCCTTTGTGGGGTGGCGCGAGGCGGCGGAGCGTAGCGGAGCCGTCCGAACGCCACATCGCAAAGATAAAGCGTACAGCGGGAGTCACTTTTCTAAGTACCATGAGTTTTTCTTGCTCCTAAAAAAAGAAAAACTTCAGGAATGCTGAAGTTTAATCTTTTATTTTTGATTTGAATTTTCGTTGATAATCGTCCCACTGTTGACGACTTGTGATGTTTTTGTAGTCCTGCGTACTAATCATCGAAAAGTAAGGTTCAACATCTTTTGCGGAAAGTGCACCCATAAGACTCGTAATTGGGGCGGCATGCTCATCCAAAAATACGATGGTCGGGACCGTCGAGATGTTCATATACTTCGCGAAAGAATGCATTGTGGCGTTGTCCTTATATTCGAAATCGCGTCCTCGAAAGTTGACTTTCTCTTTGCTGTCTGCAAAAAACTTAACTGCATAGAATTTGTCAGCAATCATTTTTGCGATAACAGGATTGTCAAAAGCGAATTTTTCCATCTTTTGACACGGATCGCAGTGGTCATCTGTAAAAGCAATGAAGATTTTTTTCGGTACTTTCTTCTGCGCTTCGAGCGCTTCGTTAATCGTTATCCAATGCACTTGTGCAAAAGAAAAATAAGACGACAACGTGAAAAGTACTGAGAAAAAAATCTTCATCATAATTTTGTTTTATGAAGAAGCTCGATTTTTATCTTACTTCTTGCATTAATTTTTTAACAATAGGAGATATCAAAATTAATACTACACCGGCAATTAGTGCGTAAAGTCCTAATTGTTTGTAGCCATCGGTGTAGGTTAAAAGTGCTTCTGCTTTACCAGCGTTTTCTCTTGCTTCTGCCATATTAGCACCAATTAACCCTGCAACATATTGTCCATAAGCGGATGCTAAAAACCACATTCCCATCATGATCCCTTGTAATTTTGCTGGCGATAATTTTGTCATGATTGATAACCCAATTGGTGATAAACAAAGTTCTCCAATGGTGATGACTAATAATGCAGTTGTAAAGATGTCTAATGACGAAACGCCGTCTGTAGCAAAGAATCTTGTAGCAAATAATACATAATATCCTAAACCTAAGAAAATAAATCCTAGTCCGAATTTAATGATGGTATTCGGTTCGAGTTTTCTTTTTCCCAGCCAAATCCAAAGTAGTCCAAACAATGGCGCTAACAAAATAATGAAAAACGCGCCGCCTGAGTTATTAACACCATTTGGATCAACTGTTAATCCAACTAAAGAGTCGTTAAGGTTTTTAGCTGCAAAAATACTTAATGAACCTCCACTTTGCTCATAAATTCCCCAAAAGATAATTGAGAAAATAATGAATACCAATGCCGCAACTAATTTTTTACGTTCAGCTGCCGATACTTTTGACATTTCAAAGAATAAATAAACCAAAGTTGCGGGTCCAATGATATACATGAAATAATCTGTGTACTCGGTTTTTGAAATCATTACTTGGATCAACGGAATCAAAAGTAGCGTCCCAACATAGACTGCATATTCTGCCCATTTTGGAAGTGGTTTTGTTTTTACAATGGCATCAGGATGTCCTGGTTGTAATCCAATAGGACCAAGTTTCTTTTTAGTGAAGTGGAAATTAATCAAACTCACTAACATCCCAACAGCAGCCAGTCCAAAAGCAACGTTCCAACGGTGTGCTTCGTCAATAACTGATGACAACATATAACCTTTACCAATTGCAACACAAACGTATCCACCTAAAAATGCACCAAGGTTAATCCCTGCATAGAATAATGAAAAGCCTGCATCGGTTCTGTTATCGCCTTCTTTGTAAAGTTCGCCAACCATTGTTGAGATATTTGGTTTAAAAAAACCTGTACCAATAATAATGAAAGCTAGTCCGAAGTAGAAATAAACGTGTGGATCAACAGCCAAAAGTGTACTACCGACAATCATTAATAATCCTCCCCAGAATAGTGATTTTCTGAAACCTAAAATCTTATCTGCGAAAAGTCCACCAATAAAAGTGAAAGCGTAGACAAAGGCTTGTGTTGCGCCATATTGTAAGTTGGCTTCTTTTTCGTGGAAGTTAAGTTGGTGGATCATAAAGAATACCAACATCCCACGCATACCGTAGAAGCAGAAACGCTCCCACATTTCAGAGAAGAAAAGACTCCAAATTTGTTTTGGATATTTGCCTTTAAAATCCTGAATTTCTTGTAATGTTAAACTCATTTAAAATTGAATTGAATAAACTTCAGTGATATGTTTCATAAAAAACATCATACGAAAGTACAAAAAAACCTCCGATTGCTCAGAGGTTTTTAAGATTTATTGTTGAATTAGATTTGGTCTAGTTAACACCGTGCATCATTTTCTTCAATTTTGGAGAAATTAAAGCTAATAAGACACCCGCAATACCACAAAGGATAACGAATACCATAAAGAACTCATATAAATTGTGGATTGTAAAGCCTGCAAATGTTGTATATTCTGTTGGTAAATGCATTTCGCTAAACTTAGCCGTTTGCTCTGGCGTTAAAGTCACTTTTTTATCAAGGACATCTTGCAAGTTGATACCTACTTTTTCTTGAGCCATTTTAAATTTATCACCTGTTGCAGGAAGTATAGATCCTAATGTACCAGCAAGAGCATAACCTGCAGCATTCGAAATAAAGAAGACTCCGTAAAGTAATGATGCGAATCTTTTTGGAGATAGTTTCCCTACCAAAGATAAACCAATTGGTGAAAGACAAAGTTCACCACAAGTCTGGATGAAATATAGCAATACTAACCATTTGATAGCAAGTAATCCATCGTTACCTAAATCTTTTACATTATGCGCGATAATGAAATAACTTACCGCGATTAAGATAAGTCCCATTGCTTGTTTTAATGGAGATACAGGTTCTTTACCTTTAGCTCTCAATTTGTCCCAAAGAATACTGAAAGGTACTGCAAGCATTACAACGAAAATACCGTTAAAGATCTGTACCATCGACGCTGGCATTTGCCATCCGAATAAAAATGTTCTGTCCGTTTGGTTATCAGCGATAAAGGTTAATGAAGATCCTGCTTGTTCGAAGGCTGCCCAGAAGAAAATAATAAAGAACGAAACAATATAGATTACTAAAATCCTTTGCGTTTCTACTTTTGTAAGGGCTTTGTCTAATAAAATTAATATCGCTAATGATATACCAGAAGAGTAGATAATTGGATAAATAATTCCTTTAACTAAGGTTCCGATTTCGAATTTTGAAAACCAAATTTCGTCCACCGATAGATATCTGAATGTGAAGAATAATACGATGAATAGTGTTAAAGAACCTAATAAAGCGCTAGATGCAAATTTAGCAGATTCGTTTTCAGCATCTTTTGCATCAGACTTCTTAGGAATGTCTCCGATTGGTTTTCCTTCTGGATCGACAACATATTTGTTTTTAAGAATGATAAAAGTAACTGTTCCTAAAACCATTGCGATACCTGCAGCTAGATAACCCCATTTGAAAGCGTGTACATCTCTTTGCCCATCAACCACAACGTCTGCAATAAGTGGTACAAAATATTGGCTTAATAACGCACCAATGTTGATACCCATGTAGAAAATGGTGAAAGCAGAGTCTAGTTTGCCTTTTTCTTGTGCAGGATAAAGACTACCAACCATTGATGAGATATTTGGTTTGAAGAATCCATTACCAAAAACAATCACCAATAGACCTAGCCAAAATGCAGTTTTCGAAGTGTCTAGCGAGCTTTCGAAAGTTACAGCACTATAAAACAATAAGAATTGTCCAATCGCCATTAAGCTTCCTCCAAGGATGATACAATATCTGTTTCCTAAATATTTGTCAGCGATAAAACCGCCTAATAGTGGTGTTAAATAACATAATGCTAAAAATCCACCATAGATAATTGAAGCATTCGATTCCCCTAACATTAAGGAGTTAACCATAAACAAGGTTAAAATTGCACGCATTCCGTAGAAGTTAAAACGCTCCCACATTTCTGTGCTAAATAAAACCCACAGCCCCTTAGGATGCCTTTCTTTGGCCTGTACTGTATCCATATTTTTTATTGTTAAATTTTTGTTAAGACTGACAAATATAGCTTTTTTTTGAAAATGGCATGATGCTAATCATAAAAAGATGCTGTTTTTTGATGCTTTTCTAAACTTTGTTGCGTTTTTGAATTTTATTAAATAAAAAAATCTCCACATTGCTGCAGAGATTTTTATATTGATTGTCAAAGGATTAGTGCCCTTTTTCTTTCATAATTTTGTTGAGACGTTTTAACATCGAAAGTCCTAATAAAGTTGCAAAAATTAACAATGCAAAGTTGACTAAGAAGTAGTTGGCTTTGTTCTCATAACTGTACCAAGTACTTGCTAAGATTCCCGAAAGCTTGTTCCCGACAGAGTTTGCAAGGAAGAAACCTCCCATCATCAAAGCTGTTAATCTTGCTGGTGACAATTTAGAAACGAAAGATAATCCCATCGGAGAAAGACATAATTCGCCGACAGTAATAACACCATACGATGCAAATAGCCAAAGTGCGGATACTTTTACAAGGCCATTTTGTCCAGCATATACAGCGCCTACCATAACCAAACACGATAATGCAGAAATGAAAAGTCCTAAAACGATTTTAGATGGCGTCAGCGGTTCTTTTCCTTTTTTTCTCAATAATGCCCAGAAACCTACAACAACAGGTGTTAATACAATTACCCAAAATGGATTTATAGATTGGAAGAGCTCTGTGTTGTAAAGAAACACCTTGTTGTCATTTTTTGATTCAAGATTGGCTTTCTCATCGGTGGAAATGTTGCGGAAATAAATGTCTTTTCCTTGTTCTTTTAATGCTGAACCATCTTCAGCCTTTTGAGAACGGAATTGATCATCGTATACGTTAACATCTTTAGTTTCGTAGTTTTTTTCTTCAACCAAAAATAAAGCTGCTAAAGGTTTTTCTACAGATTCTGAAACTGAACGATCTGTATAATAATTTGCCCATCTTGTTAAAGCGGTTCCGTTTTGTTTGAAAACTGCCCAAAAGAACATACTTACCAAAAATATTGAAAGTAATGCGCCGATTGATGGTTTTTCAAGTGGATTGGCTTTAAGATAAAGTGAAACATAAAAGTAAATAACTGGTATACATGCGAAAATAAATGCATCAGTATTGGTGCTACCAAATATATTACTTCCGAAGATCATTGTTGGTACAAACCAGCCAACAACACCCGAGATAATTGCTGGACCAAAAACTTTTAAAAAAATTTCTGACAGCTTTGTATCGCCTTCTTGTACAGGCTTCATCTGTGCTGCATGGATGTAATGTTTTCTACCAATGGTGAAAATAACAAGACCTAATAACATCCCAACACCTGCGGTGATAAAGGCTTCTCCCCAACCGAATTTGTTTCGCATAAAAGCAGCAATAATGTTACAAATAAACGCTCCAATATTAATCCCCATATAGAAAATATTGTAGCCAGAATCTTTATTTGCTTTGAAAGGTTCTTCCGAATAAAGATTTCCTAAAAGTGTAGAAATAGTTGGTTTGAAGAAACCGTTTCCGATAATAATTAAAGCTAAAGATGTGTAGAAAAAAGGTTTATCCGTGAAAACGCCTAAGCCAATATATCCAGCAGCCATTAATATTCCGCCGAGATAGATGGATTTAATATAACCTAAAACTCTGTCAGCTAAAAAGCCTCCGATAAAAGGTGTTAAGTAAGTTAATGCGATAAAAGTTCCAAAAATATCATCTGCATCTTTATCAGGAAAGCCAAGTCCGCCACCAATACCTTGCGGCTCAATGAGGTACAAAACAAAAATTCCTAATATCAAATAGTAGCCAAATCGTTCCCACATTTCGGTAAAAAAAAGATAGGGAAGCCCTTTAGGATGCTTGCTCTTCATAATTTTATTTTTTCAAATTTGTCAAAAATAAGATTTTTATTCGATAGATAAAGTAAATATTAACTTCAAATTTAATTTTGTTTAACAATTAGTTTTAAATAAAAACAGCTTCCAAGTCGTTGAAAGCTGTCTGTTTTGTAAAAATTGTTTTAGAAATTCTAAAGATTTTCCAAAATATAATTGGTCATTTTTTCGTAAAGCTGAGGTCTTGTTTGACCACCGTAGATGCCGTGGTTTTTGTCTGGATAAGCCATAAAATCAAATTGTTTTTTATTCTGAATTAAAGCTTCTGAAAATTCCATCGCGTTTTGAAAATGTACATTGTCATCGGCTGTGCCATGGATCATTAAGAATTTTCCTTTCAACAATTTAGCATAAGTTGTCGGCGAGTTAAGATCATAACCATCTTTGTTCTCTTGCGGTGTTTGCAAAAATCTTTCGGTGTAGATCGAGTCGTAATATCTCCAGTTGGTAACTGGCGCAACTGCGATTCCCATTTTGAAGACGTCGGCACCTTTTGTCATCGCTAGACTTGCCATATATCCTCCAAAACTCCAACCGAAAATTCCTATTCTAGATTTGTCAACATAAGATTGATTGCCAAGCCATTTTGCAGCGGTAATTTGATCTTCGATTTCGTATTTACCAAGTTGCTTGTAAGTTGACTTTTTATAAGCTGTCCCTTTGTAACCTGTACCACGACCGTCAACACAAACAATTAAATAACCTTTTTGGGCTAACATTTCGAACCAAATTCCGTTTCCGCCGTCCCACGAGTTAGAGACTTGCTGAGATCCAGGACCAGAATATTGGAACATAAAAACCGGATATTTTTTGTTAGGATTAAAATCTTTTGGTTTGATCATCCAGGCATTCATTTGGTCGCCGACAGCATTCGGAATGGTTAAGAATTCTTTAGCTAAGAAGTTGTCTTTCTTTAATTTGTCGAGTTGTTCGTCGTTGTTTTGAAGTTCTTTAACATTCTTTCCGTTAGCATCTTTTAAAACATATTTAAAAGGCATTTTCGCAGTTGATGTTGTGTTGATGAAATAATTAAAATTCTTGCTGAAATCCGCCTTGTTAGTACCTTCTTTCTCCGATATAATCTCAGTTTTTCCGGAGTTAATATTTAATTTTGAAACAACTTTATTGATGCTTCCGTTTTGTGTAGTTTGTATAAAAACTTCTTTAGATTTTGGATTATAACCATAGTAATCTGTGATTTCCCAATCGCCTTTAGAAACTTGTTTTTTTAGTTTTCCGTTGCTGTCATACCAATACAGATGACGATATCCGTCGCGCTCAGACGCCCAAAGGAAAGAGTTGTCGTCTAAGAATTCCATGGTTAGTTTGTCGGTTTCTATCCAAGCTTTATCGGTTTCAGAAAATAATTTTTGTACCGATGCATTTTGCGTGTTAATCTTTAATAGATCAACTTTATTTTGATGTCTGTTAGAAGTCGCTATAATAATCTCATTGTTGGCTTTAGTTTGGAAAATCTGAGGAATATAATAGTTTTCAAAACTTCCTAAGGTAAGTGTAGACAATTTTGAAGATGCTAATTGATACAAATGTGCCGTAACGCTCGAGTTTTCTTCACCAGCTTTTGGATATTTGTAAGTCATCAATTTCGGATATAAATTGTTGTTGTACAACGGGATATTGATTTCTGGGACTTTAGTTTCATCAAATCTTACAAACACAATGGCGTCGCCAGCTTTGTTCCATTGATAATAATCTGGGTGGCTAAATTCTTCCTCATAAACCCAGTCGCCAAGACCGTTGATGATTTCGTTTTTCTTACCATCTGTCGTTATTTGCGTAATTTTTTGAGTGTTTAAATCTTGATAAAATAAATTATTATCAGCGATAAAAGCCACTTTGGAACCATCAGGAGAAAATTTTGGTTCCTGTACCCATTTGCCATTGTTTAAGCTAACAACCTTTCCGTTTTTAAGGTTTTTAACATCAAATTTGCCTAAGAAAGAATGTCTGTAGATTGGCTCGCTTTCTTTTAGAAGTAAGATTTGAGATTCGTCATCAGAAAAAGTGTAAGATTCAAAATTGCCATCAACGATATTTCCTGATTTTGTCGATGTTTTATAAGAATATTTTGCTATTCCACCTTTTTCAATCGTTGTATAATTTTCGCCATCTTTCAGAGAAGCAATTCCAGCAATGCCTTTTCCTCTGTAGTAACCAGAATATATTTTGTCTAATGTAATTTCTTGTGCTTTAACATTATAGAATGCTGCAATCACCAAACTGGATAATATTATCTTTTTCATTATAAATAATTGGAATTAACTTTCGTAAAGATACAGATTTTGGCAAGATATTAAGGATTTGTAAATGCTTATCCGCAAGTCTTGGCAACATTCTTGTATGTTTTTAAAAACACCAAAAATAATTTACTATGGAAAATACTGATATTAGAAGTCGCCTTACAAAATTTGAACTTGACAATGAAGTGCTTTATACTAAATTTAATTCTTATGCTGAGGCAGAACAATTTGCAAACGAAAACAACGGAAAATTAACGGAAGTTGGTTTCTTAGACGGTAATGATAATCCTGTATTTGACGATTCGGCTGGCTTAATTGCTAAAAAAGATTATTTCGCAGCAGAGCCTAACCCGAATTATGAGATTATCCATTCGGGAAATCCTTTATTCAAAGAGCTTGTTGCAAAGTATGTTAAAAGAGATTCAGAAATTACAGATAAAAGTGTTGAAGAAGAATTGTTGTCAGATTCTGATTCTTTAATCTCTGAAGACGGCGTTTTTGTGATTGATAAAAAAGGTGAAATCCAGAAGGTAACTTCACGAGAACGTGTGCGTTTTTTGATGCACACCAAAGTTTACGAACTTGGCGTTTTAATTCCTAAATCTTAAAAAAAATGACAACTCGAAAATATTCCAAAAAAGCGCAAGAGAAAATCGGCGAAGTGATGCATGAGTTTAAAGAAGGAAAATTAAAATCGAGCTCTGGCAAAAAAGTAACTGATAGAAAACAAGCGATTGCTATTGGTATTTCGGAGGCTCGAGATGAAGGTTTGAAGGTTCCAAAAGATTCTACAACCAAGAAATAATAATTTAAAAGTCAACTTTGGTTGGCTTTTTTTGTGTCTAATCTCATTTTGTGACTATTATAATTTATTAGTAATTTTGCAGCCTTATGACAAAACGAAATCAACAGCCTAACACGGTGGCTTTCCATACTTTAGGTTGTAAACTTAATTTTGCAGAAACTTCAACAATTGCCCGTCAATTGACTGACGCGGGTTATGATAAAGTGGAGTTTGATCAACCTGCGAAAGTCTATATTATTAATACATGTTCGGTTACCGAAAATGCAGATAGAGAATGTAAGCTTCACGTAAAGCGTGCGATGAAGGCAAATCCAGAAGGCTTGGTAGCAATTATCGGTTGTTATGCGCAATTGAAGCCTGAAGAAATTTCTAATATCGAAGGTGTAGATTTGGTGCTTGGTGCCAAAGAGAAATTTAATATTTTAAGTTATCTCAACGATTTAGAAAAGGCTGAAAGTTCGGCTGAGATTCATTCTTGTGAAATTGATGAAGCCGATTTTTTCATTGGATCATATTCAATTGGAGACAGAACGCGTGCTTTTCTAAAAGTGCAAGATGGCTGCGATTACAAATGTACTTATTGTACAATTCCGTTAGCTAGAGGGATTTCTAGAAGTGATACTATCGAAAATGTTGTCAATAACGCTAAAGAAATTGCAGCGAAAGATATTAAAGAAATCGTTTTGACTGGTGTTAATATCGGCGATTACGGAAAAGGTGAATTCGGAAACAAAAAGCACGAGCATACTTTTTTGGATTTAATTTCAGAGTTGGATAAAGTTGATGGTATTGAACGAATTAGGATTTCTTCTATCGAACCAAATCTGTTAAAAGACGAAAGTATCGATTTGGTATCGAAAAGCAGAAGTTTTGTTCCGCATTTTCATATTCCGTTGCAATCGGGAAGCGATGAAGTTTTAAAAAAGATGAAACGCCGTTATTTGACCAATCTTTATCAGAATAGAGTTTCAAAAATTCGAGAAGTAATGCCTGACGCTTGTATTGGTGTTGATGTTATCGTTGGTTTTCCAGGTGAGACCGAAGAGAAGTTTATGGAAACTTATAATTTCTTGAACGATTTGCCAATCAGTTATCTTCATGTTTTTACTTATTCTGAAAGAGAAAATACAGAAGCAAGTGATATGGATGGTGTTGTGCCAATCCCAGAACGTAAAAAGCGTAATAAAATGCTTCGTATTTTATCGGAGAAAAAGAAAATGGCTTTTTATCAAACGCAATTGGGTAAGACCTTGCCAGTTCTTTGGGAGCATGAAAACAAAAATGACTTTATGTATGGTTTTACAGAGAATTATGTTCGTGTTAGAAAAGCATTTGATATCAATTCTGTTAATCAAATAGAAATGTTAAAACTTACGAAGATCGATGAAGAAGGTGTTGTTGCAGTAGAGGCTGCTTTCGAAGATTTCTTAGCAAAGATTTAAAAAAATATACTTTAGATAAATAAAAAAGAGAGTCAAATATTTGACTCTCTTTTTTTATGTTTTAAAACCAAAGATTAAGGTTTTGGTCTCGTAATACTTTTATAAACTTGGAAGTTAAATACAAAAGTTCTGTTTCGCATATCAACTAAAGGATATGTTGACGCTTGATAATATTTATCTCTTGCAAATGCAGCCCTAGAAGGCACAATAATGATACCCTGTAAGTTAGGTGTTGTAGAATCATCCACTTCAGTTGATTTAAAATGTTGTAAAGCTTCTGTAAAACCTTCAATTTGATAAAAATTACGGTCTGTATTATTGTTGTCAGCCATAAACTTCTCAGTTACATAATAATAAGGTGGGTCAACTTGTACGTTTCCAGACCCAAAAATGTCATTTGAGAAAACTGTTCCGTAACGGAATTTAACTTCATTATCCTCATTAGTTGCCCAATACGTTGTCGTTGTGCTCATTATTCTCAAACTATCTGTTGGTGCGATCGTCTTACCTGGATCTGGTTGCGCATTAGCTCTTTTAATAATGATAGTACCGTTAGATAGCGTTTCTTTTGGGTAAGTGGAAAGTTTAGCTTCATTATCGTCATCAGCACTTGTTGTACTAAACGCTTTAACATTACCTTGTGCATCGAAATAATTATTATCTAGAAACTTGGTAATCGCTTGGTCATCGTATTGATTTTGCACATCAATTGTTGGCTCCGTATAGACTGGAGCGTCATCTGCATTGTCTTTCTTACAGCTCTGTAGTGCTAGTGCACATACTGCAAAACCGAATAATATTTTTTTCATTTTTGAATTTAATCTTAAATTGCCGATTATTTAACGGAGCAAAAGTATAAAAAATATGCGAATTGATAAATTTTTGTGGAGTGTTCGATTTTATAAGACAAGAAGTATTGCCGCTGACGAGATCAAAAAGAATCGTGTAAGCATTGGTGCATCGCCTGTAAAGTCTTCTAAAGAGGTGAAAGTTGGCGATATTATAAAAATTAGAAAAAATCAAATCGATTATAAAATTGAAGTTTTACAAATTCCCAAAAGTAGAATTGGCGCTAAGTTTGTGACTTTGCATGTTGTCGATAGAACGGATAAAGAGCAATACGAAATTTTGAAAATGCGTCAAAGCTCCCAAAACTATTATAGAAATAGGGGAGAAGGTAGACCAACTAAAAAAGATCGCCGAGAGATTGAAGGTTTCCTAGATGTGGAAGGAGACGAAGAAGAATTGATGGATGAAGAGTCTTGGGATCAGTTTTTTACCGAAATAAAAGAAGACGAGAATTAATTCTCGTCTTCTTGTTTTTATCTTATATCTAAAGTCGCAATAATCTCATCAACTATTTCTTCTGGTGACTTATTATTTGTATTTATTGTGTAATTTGCTTGTGAGTAAAAAGTATTTCTTTCAAAAAGATGTTTTGCAATAAACTCTGGAAGCTCTTCATCGGATAATCTTGCAATGAGTGGGCGTTTTACCTTTTGTCTTAACAATCGTTCCGTTAATGTGCTAACAGAAGCTTGTAGAAAGATACTTTTCGATTTTTGGTTGATAAGTTCCATATTGTTGTAATAGACAGGAGTGCCACCGCCAAGACTCAAAACAATATTATCATCAAGTTTTAATATTTCTTCAAGAATTGATTTTTCTTCCTTCCTAAAGAAAATTTCGCCACGCTCAGCGAAGATTTCGGAAATTTTTTTCTGATGTTTCAAAATTATTTGCTGATCAAGGTCAATTAATTTGAAATTTATTTTCTGGCTTAAAAGTTTGGAAATGTGTGATTTTCCGCTTCCCATGTAGCCGATAAGGGAAATTATCATGTTTTTATTTTCAACAAATTTCGAAAAAAATTTTGAGAATCAAAAAAAAGTTATATCTTTGCACCACTAAAAACAAGGGATGTTACTCGAATGTGATAACGCAACTTGTTGAAGTGGCCGACTCGGTAGCTCAGCTGG
>NZ_DAMBQF010000022.1:0-28763 GCF_032062245.1 Soonwooa sp. | reverse complement strand
TAGAGCAATACACTTTTAATGTATGGGTCCTGGGTTCGAATCCCAGCCGGGTCACTAGCTTAAAAAATTTGAAATAAAGATTTAGTCTTTAGCAAAGATTTTAAGCCTGCGTGGTGAAATTGGTAGACACGCCATCTTGAGGGGGTGGTTTCCTAAGGATGTGCTGGTTCGAGTCCAGTCGCAGGCACAAGCAAAAAACTAGAATAAGCAATTATTCAAGACTCGGTAGCTCAGCTGGTAGAGCAATACACTTTTAATGTATGGGTCCTGGGTTCGAATCCCAGCCGGGTCACAAATTTACCTCATAGTAAATTTTTTTCATATTAATATTTTGTGATTTGGTGTTTAGAAGCCTCCTGAATAAGGAGGCTTCTATGTTTTTATATCTATTGCAAAAAAAAAACATCTGGACTTAATCCAGATGCATATTGTCAATTAATCTTACCTTGCCGACATTAACAACCATAAAAGCGCGATAATTTTTATCTTTATAAAAGAAGTGTGTTTCTTTCAAGGTTTCTTCGTCTGCAATTAAAAAATATTCGAGTTCCATACCTTTTTGGTTTTCGACAATTTCTTCGACGCGATTTTTAATTTCAGGAATTGTAATAACTCGGAACCAATCATTCACTTTTTTTAAAGTTTGATAAATAATAGTGGACGCATTTCTTTCTTCTTCGCTAAGGCGCATGTTTCTCGAGCTCATCGCAAGACCGTCATCTTGCCTGTGGATTTTAACACCATGTATTTTTACAGAAAGTTTAAGATTGTCCACCAAAGCTTCGATAATTCTTAGTTGTTGAAAATCTTTTTCTCCGAAATAGGCATTGTCAGGTTTTACTTGTTCAAAAAGTCTTTCGATGACAGTGCCGACACCATCGAAGTGTCCTGGTCGCGCCGCACCTTCCATTTCGTTTTCCAAGCCATTGAAGTTGTAATTTTTGCTTTCAAGATTGCCAGGATAAATGTCTTCTACAGAAGGAACGTATACTGCATCTACTAATCCAGAAACATCTAGTTTTTCGATGTCTTTTTCTACTGTTCTTGGATATTTTTCGAGATCTTCAGGATTGTTAAACTGTGTTGGGTTTACAAAAATTGAAGAAATAACTAGGTTGTTTTCTTTTCTAGCTTCTTTATAAAGCGAAATATGTCCATCGTGTAAGGCGCCCATTGTTGGTGCAAACCCGATGCTTTTGTTTTGTTTTTTAGCTTCAGATACAAATTGTTCTAATTCGACTCTGTTATTTAGGATTTTCATAATCTTGTTAAAATTGAATGTAAAATTATAAAATGTATCTGTACAAAAGTTTTTTATTTGTTAAAAATTTATAAAATTAAATGTTAAATGCTTGATTTAGTGCGTATATAAGTGTGGTGGTTGACCAAATCGTGCTAAAAATTATTAAAATAAAACAATTGCAATAAATTTTTGTAATTTTGCAAAATAAAGTGTTTATACTTTTTAGACAATAAAATATATTATGCCGAATCAAAAGATTTTGTACGTTACAACAGAGATGTATCCTTACCATGAAGATTCTAACATGGGTAACATGGTCCACCAGATGGCTCTGAAAATGCATCAAGAAGGTAACGATGTGAGGGTTTTCATGCCAAGGTTTGGACAAATTAGTGAAAGAAAATTCCAACTACATGAGGTTATTAGGCTTTCTGGGATGAATATTATCATCAATGACTTAGATCAACCTTTGATTATTAAAGTAGCTTCGTTGCCAGGAGAAAGACTTCAGGTTTACTTTATCGACAACGAAGAGTATTTCAAAAGAAAGCAATTGTATTTTGATGACGAAGGAAAAGCTTTTGAGGATAACAACGAAAGAGCAGTTTTCTTTGCACGTGGTGTTATCGAAACTATCAAAAAACTTAACTGGGTGCCAGATGTAATCCATATCAATGGATGGATGGCTTCTCTTATTCCTATTTACTTAAAAACTTTTTATAAAGACGATACATATTTTAACGATACTAAGTTAGTTTTGTCTCTTTACAATGAAGAAAATTCTGAACTTGGAAGCAATAGTAAAGAAATTCTAACTTTTGATAATATTACAGAACTTACATCGTTAGATAATCCAAGTTTCTTAGGCTTTGTTAATGATAGTATGAACTATGTTGATTCTATTGTAAAAGGAGACGAATTTTTAGTAGAATCTTTAGAAGAGGCTTATGGACAAGCGTCGGCAAAGAAATCTGATTATCTAAGTGTAGATGCAATCGCGCAACTATATTAAATCGAAAAAACAAGAATGATAAATAAATTAAAAAGCCTAATTACATTAGGAAGTGCTTTAGTATTGACTTTGGCTGTTGTAAGTTGCGAATCGGATTTGGATAATCTTGGGGAGCAATTGTTTGATGGGAATAGTGCAGAAGGAGTTGAAACGGCTTATAGTATCGTTGGGTTTAATCATACTTATGGAGATGTTATAAGAACAGATGCTGGTAAATTAGGTTATGGAACTTTAGGAGCTTTCACAGAGCCTGTTTTCGGGATGCAAAAATCGTCTTATGTTAGTCAAGTACGTATGTCTACTGATAACGCTGATTTTGGTAAGAATGCTGTTTTGGATTCTGCTGTCTTAGTTATTAATCCGTTATACGAGAAAGATTCTGTTACAACGACAACCAAAGATGATTACATTTATCCAATCGGAAATGTAGAGGCAAAAAAAGTTGTTAATACTTATCCAGTTGCTAAATATGGTAAATATAAAATTGGAGGGAACAAAACTAGTTTTAAAATCAATGTTAAGGAGGTTAATGATTTCTTAGGTGCTTATGCTGATGAAAAATTATCTAATAAAACAGTAAATGTTGCATCAAACGTTCTAGGTTCAAAAGTATTCGACGGAACAATTAATTCAGTTGTTGTTACTAAAAAATCGGATAATTCCGAATTGTTAAATAGAGATGTTAGCTTAAGAATTCCTTTGGATAAAGATTTCTTCCAAACTAAAATTATTGCTAAAAATAAGCAGCTAGAATTAACGAGTGCTGCAAACTTTATTAGATATTTTAAAGGAGTTCAAATTTCTGTTGAAGAGAACGATGGTTATATTTTTAAATTTGATCCTTCTTCAGTTGCTATTAAATTATATTACAAAAATGACCTAACAGCGACAGATGGCACAGTAACGCGAAGTGAGTTGTTGCAATATGATTTGAGTTTAGGTGGAGTTAATGCGAAGTTTAACCAAATTGAATACAACAGAACTGGGACGCCTTATGCGGATGCAATTGCTGGTATCACTGAAGCTGGACAATCACAATTATTTGCTCAAGGTATGGGAGGAAGCGGTCTTACGGTTAGAATTCCTGCTCAGACTGTTGCGACTTTAAGAGATTTAAATAAAAATCAAAAAGTGGGTATTGTAACAGCTAAAATTAGATTATATACAGATGAATCTATTTGGAAAAATACGTTTGCAAAACCTTCTTATTTTACAGTTAAGGAAAAAGATGCGACCGATTTTTTAAGTGATATGACGGCACTTGCGAATACAACTTATACTTTAATTAGACCTTATAATTTAGATAAGGAAGATGCATATTACGATATTGGTATTACAAAAACCTTAAAAGACATTATTGAACAAGCTAAAGAACCAAAAGATTTAATAATCGATTTAGGAAGTTATTTATCGAGTTCGTCAACAGGATTGATGCTTGGTCTAGATTATACAGATCGTGCTTATACACCTAACAGAATTGTTTTAAAAGGTACAGATGCAAATAATGTTGGGAAAGAAATTGAAGCTAGCTTACTTAAGGACTATAAAAATATTCAGTTAAGAGTAGCTTATTCAAAAAAATTAATAAAATAAATTAATAACACAAAAAACATAAATTATGTGCGGAATTGTTGGATATACAGGTTTTAGAGATGCTTACGATATCGTAATTAGCGGATTAAGACGTTTAGAATATAGAGGTTATGATAGCGCAGGTATTGTAATCGATAATAACAATAATAAGCTTGAAGTAAAAAAAACTAAAGGCAAAGTTGATGACTTAGCAGAGATTTCTATAGGACTTCAAGGTATTGCACATGTGGGGATGGGGCACACTCGTTGGGCAACTCACGGTGTTCCAAGTGATAGAAATTCACATCCACATTTATCAAATAATGGTAAGATTGCATTAATCCACAACGGTATTATTGAAAATTATGATACTATAAAAACAATGCTTATTGGAAAAGGTTTCGAATTTCATTCAGAAACTGATACAGAGGTTTTAGTAAACTTAATTCAATATTTTACAGATAAAAATCCAGAGTTAGGATTTGCAGGCGCTGTTAGAGCTTCTCTTAACGAAGTCTATGGTGCATATGCAATTACTGTAATGCACGAAGATTTCCCAGGAGAACTTATTGTAGCTAGATTAGGGTCTCCTTTAGCTATTGGTCTTGGGGATAAAGAATTCTTCATTGCTTCTGATGCTTCTCCTTTTGTTGAATTTACAAAAGAGGCTGTTTACTTAGAAGAAGGTCACATGGCTACTATTTCTTTGGAAAATGGTGTTAATATTTTCACGATTAAAGACAACGAAAAAGTTGAACCAGCTATACAAGAATTAAGATTGAATCTTGAGCAAATCGAAAAAGGAGGTTACGAACATTTCATGCTAAAAGAAATTTTTGAGCAGCCTAAAACTATTCTTGATACCATGAGAGGACGCCTTCTTGTAAATGAAGGAATCATCAAAATGGCTGGTATTTGGGATCATCTTGAGCGTATCAACAAAGCTGAAAGAATTGTAATTATCGCTTGTGGTACTTCTTGGCATGCAGGTCTTATTGGAGAATATCTAATTGAAGAATTTGCAAGAATCCCTGTTGAAGTAGAATATGCCTCAGAATTTAGATATAGAAATCCAATAATTGGACCTAAAGATGTTGTTATTGCTATTTCTCAATCAGGTGAAACAGCCGACACAATGGCTGCTATTAAGCTTGCTAAAGAGAAGGGCGCTTTTGTATATGGTATTTGTAACGTTGTTGACTCATCAATAGCGAGAGTAACAGATGCGGGATCTTATACCCACGCAGGACCAGAAATTGGTGTTGCTTCAACAAAAGCATTTACTGCACAGTTAACAATTTTATCATTAATAGCTCTTAAATTAGGAAAACATAATGGTAATCTTGGTAATGCAGAATTTATGAGTTTAATTGCAGAATTAGACGCGATTCCGACTAAAGTGGAAGAGGTTTTACAATCTTCACATGAAGTTGCTAAAAACATTGCTAAACAATACGTTGATGCGACTAATTTCCTATATTTGGGTAGAGGATATAACTTCCCTTCAGCATTAGAAGGTGCACTTAAGTTAAAAGAAATTTCTTACATCCATGCAGAAGGCTATCCAGCTGCAGAAATGAAACACGGACCAATCGCGCTAATTGATGAGAACATGCCTATCGTTATTATTGCACCTAAACAAGGGCATTATGACAAAATTGTAAGTAACGTCCAAGAGATTAAAGCTAGAAAAGGACAAGTTATTGCAGTAGTTAATAAAGGTGATGTACAGGTAGCGTCAATGGCTGATCATGTAATAGAAATGCCAGAAACATCAGAGTGTTTTTCACCGATTGTAGCTGCGATACCATTACAACTATTATCTTACTATATTGCAGTTTATAGAGGTGCAAATGTGGATCAACCTAGAAATCTTGCAAAATCGGTAACAGTTGAATAATTTTCGACATTAAAATAATATTAATTTAAAAAATGCGTTAAGGAAAATATTAATAGTTTTAAAAAAAATTATATATTTACCGCTTAATTTCATAGTATAGAATGAAAAGGATATTTCTAATATTATTATCTGCATCGGTTGTTGTATCTTGCTCAAAAGGGGGGGGTAAATCAGCAGGTAGACCAGGGGCAAAAACGAAAGGAGAATTAATTCCTGCAAAAAATGCCAAAACATTCATGTCAGAGCGTCCATTTGGGATGGTTCCAATTCCCGGAGGTTCTTTTGTGATGGGTATGACAGATATGGATTTTACCAATATGCCGGAAAAAGCAAATCCAAAAACTGTAACTGTATCATCATTCTTTATGGATGAAACTGAAGTTACTAACGCTGAATATAGAGAATTTATTAACTATGTTAGAGATTCTATTGCTAGAACATTGTTAGCTGAAGCTGCTGGAACAGGCGGATCAGAAAGTTCAACGGGGGCAAGTATTTCAGATTACGCTTATGCTTCAAAAAAAGGCGGTGATAATGTTACTCCTTATCAATCTTATCTTGAATCTCAAGGAGGTAGAGATGGGTATGACGAATCTAAAAAATTAGATTGGAAAGTTCCTTTGCATTGGAATACAGCTGCATATCCAGATGAGCAATATGCTGAGGTTTTAGAATCTATGTATCTAGCACCAGATAAGAGAATTAATAATGAAAGATTAATTGATGCTAACAAATTAATGTATTCTTATCAGTGGGAAGATGTATCTTCTGCTGTTAAAGATAAAACCAGAGATGCTAGCTATCTTAAAAAAGAAAGTATTAAAGTTTATCCAGATACGACTGTTTGGGTTAAGGATTTTAATTACGCATATAACGAACCATTATTTGATCAGTATTTTTGGCATCAAGCATACAAACAATATCCAGTTGTAGGTGTTACTTGGGATCAGGCAAGAGCTTTCTGTAATTTTAAAACTAAGATTAAGTCTGATTTTAATAGTAGCTTAAAGAAAAAGAAACAAAAGCCAATGAGCTTCCGTTTGCCAACTGAAGCCGAATGGGAGTTTGCTGCAAGAGGAGGTATCGAAAATGCTTCATATCCATGGGGAGGGCCGTATCTTCAAGATGATAGAGGTTGCTATTTAGCTAATTTCAAACCTAAAAGAGGAAATTATATTGAAGATGAGAAAAAGGGTACATATGTATATACTGCTCCTGTGAAGAAATTCCCAAGAAATGGGTATGGTCTTTATGACATGGCGGGTAACGTTTCGGAATGGACGGAATCTCCATATAATAATTCTACGTATGAGTTTTCTTCAACACTAAATCCTAATTTATCCAACCAAGCTTATAGAGAAGTTAAAAAAACTGTAAGAGGAGGTTCTTGGAAAGATGCTGGTTATTTATTGATGACAGGTTACAGAGATTGGGAAAGAAAGGACTCTGCCAGAAGCTATGTAGGATTCAGAACAATTCAAGATATCGCACAAGGGTCAGTCAAATTTAAGATGAAATCGACAAAATAAATTCAAAATACACAACTACTAACTATTACTAACTAAAATTTTTTTACCATGTTTAAAACTAAAGAAGCCAGAATGAATTTCTTTTATTCAATTGGCGCAGCGATTGTAATCTTAGGTGCATTATTTAAAATGACACACTGGAGTTTAGGTCCAATTTCTGGTAACGTAGCTCTTGCGGCTGGTCTAATTATGGAAGCGATTGTATTTATCGTGTTCGCATTTGATCCACCAAAAACTGAGGAAGCTTACCATTGGGAAAATGTATACCCTGAACTTTTAGATGAATCTGCTGAAAGAAAACCAAGGAAAGTTGTTAATCAAATTGTTGAGAACAAAGAATTAGAATTATCTTTATCTGATAAATTAGACAAAATGCTTGCTGATGCTAAATTAGATGTAAGCATGTTTGAAAGATTGAGAGGTGGAATCGAAAAATTCGGTGCTTCTGTAGATCAAATCAACCAAACTGTTGATGTTGGTGCTTCTACACATAAGTATAATGAGCAAATGAATCTTGCTGCTAGTCACCTGGAAAGTATGAATGCGCTTTATGCACTACAATTAGAGCATGGTAAAAAGCAATCAGAATTTAGCAAAAAATATGTTGAAGATATTCAAAAATCTGCTGAGCAATCTGAGAAATTCAACGAAGAATTACAAGGTTTAACTTCTAACTTATCTAGTCTTAATAGAGTATACGGCGGAATGCTATCTGCTATGAAGTCTTAATTTCCAGTTCATTTATTTATTAATTATTAAAATTTTTTAAAAATGGCACAAGGAAAACAGACGCCTCGTCAGAAGATGATTAACCTGATGTACTTGGTTTTCATCGCGATGCTTGCGATGCAAATTGACCAAGAAATCATCAGGTCATATAAGGACACCAACCAGTCTCTTACTGATACAAGAAATATGGTTGAAGAAAAGAATGATAAAATCTTCGAAAAAACTTTATTTGCGAAAGCTGCTGCTTCTCCAGAAGTATATGGTCCTTTGCAGGAACAATACAAAGGTCTAGAAGCTAAAACTGATGATCTTGTTAGTTTTATCGACGGATTGAAAGGTAAAATGAGCACTGCTGCGGAGTATGATCCAAACTTACCTTCAGAAGAAAGTTTCACTGCATTAAATAATACAGAGCCTGCGACAAAATTATTTTTTAATGATGGAGATGAAAAGAATCCATCAAAAACAGCTGCTGAACTAAAGACAAAAATGGATGATTTAAGAAATTATATCACCACAACTTTTGCTTCTAATCAACAGTTTGCAGATATTGCAAAGAGAGCTCAGAAGACTTTAGTTCCAGATTTCGTTAAAGGAGATAAGAGAGCTGCTGGCGGAAAAAATTGGATACAATATAAGTTTTACAATCAGCCACTTATTGCTGCTTTGTCTAACTTAGAAGTTATTCAATCAGAAGCTAGAAATCTACAGTCAGATGCAATCTCTTCAATGTTACAAGAGAAAGTTGATGCAGATATTAAGTTTGATGCTTACGAAGCTTTAGTACAAGGTCCAAAACAAGTATTGCAAGGGTCTCCGCAAGAGGTTAAAGTTGCAATTGGTACAAGAGCAAGTGCAATCCCAGGTCTACAAATTACAGGTGTTAGTCGTATAGAAAATGGTCAAGGTATTGCAACGCTTAATGCTGGTGCTGTTGGTCCTCAAGCTTTAAGAGGTGAAATTAAATTTACTGATAAAAACGGAAAAGTTCATTCTTTACCATACGAGCATACTTATGATGTAATCGCAGGTGTACAAGAACTTAAAGCTCAAAAAGGAGCTTTACTTTCTGCTGATAAGATGAATGTATTATATAGAGGTCTTCCTAACCCAGTTTCTGGATCTATCTTAGGTGCTTCTGGTAATATTTCGCTTTCTGCTTCTGGAGCATCAGTTGGTGGAGGTAACGGTAAATGGACTGTAACACCTTCTTCAGGTAACGAAGTAACTTTAACAATTTCTGGTAAAGATCCTAAAGGGGCTACAATTTCTCAACCTTTCAAATTTAGAGTTAAGAATGTACCACCACCAGTTGGACAAATTAGAGGTAGAAATGTTGTGGCTATGCCAGCAAGTTCTATTGCTAACCAATCAGTAACTGTTGCTATGCCAGACTTTGACTTCCCAGTAAGTTTCTCTGTTAATAGCTTCATGTTCAAGGTTCCTGGTAAAGCTGCGATGAGAGTTAACGGAAGTTCTCTTAGCGCTGTAGAAGGTTTAACAAAAGGTCTTAGATCAGGTGATATCGCAATTGTTTTTGATATCCAAGCTACTGCAACTGGATTAGGAGGACAAGTTCTTCAAAACATTCCAGGTATTGCAATAAATGTTCAATAACAACGTTAAATAAAAAAAGAATTTGATTGGTTTTCGAATCAATATTAATAATGATTTATGAAAAAAATAGTTTTTAATTTTCTATTACTTTCTTCTAGTTTCGCGTTAGCTCAAACTAGTGTTCTCAATGCAACTTCTCCTGAAAAATTTAGACAAGAAAGAGAGGCAAAGAAAGATAGTCTGGCAGCACCTTTAAAGTATGGATTTATCGAAGATAAAGACGTCCTTAAAAGCATGGTGGTCTGGGAAATTATTGATATGAATGATAAAATCAATCAACCTTTTTATCATAATAATGATGGATTAGTTGCTCAAAACAAATCTTTATATCAAGTTCTTATTGATGCAGTTACTAGTGGTAAAATTGCAGAAGTTTACTCTGACGAGAATTTTACAACAAGATTAACACCTGAAGGTATTGCAGCATCTACGTCAGCTATTAATGTAGATAACTACTTTGTTCAGTTGATGAACGAAGGTAAGATAGATGACAAAAATGTCACTAAAACATTAAAGGGTTACAAGTCTGTTATGAACGAGGATGATGCTAGTATTAATGCGCTTAAAGGTTATTACAGTACTAGACTACAAGATGTTTATAAAGATGGAAAAGATAACGTAATTGTTAAATTGGATGGTAGTCACTTTAAAGTTACTCAGAATGATATCATTGCCAATGTTGACCAAATTAAAACTAGCACTGAGAATGTTAAGTTATTAAAGATTATGGGACAATGGTACATTGACAAAAGAGATAGCCAATTGAAATATCGTTTGCTAGGTATCTGTGCTATGGGACCAGATCCTAACGGTGCTAAAGCTCAAGCTTCGATTACAAGTTCTCAAATTGAGAGTGGTGTAACACCAGAAGCTGCAGCTCCAGATTCAATTGATTTATTCTGGGTGTTCTATCCAGACGCTAGAAAGGTATTATCTAGTAACTATATCTTCAATTCCAAGAACACAACTTCTGACATTACTTTTGACGATGTGTTAAACGCAAGAAGATTCTCTTCAATCATTTATAAATCAGATAACGGTCAAGGAAGAGGAGGTAGTGGTATCATTGAAGATTACGTTCCTGATGATGCTAATGGTCAAATTGAAGAAAGTGACAGAATTAGAGCTCGTATTCTGCAAATGGAGAACGACCTTTGGAATTATTAAGAATATTATTTCTAATTATACAAAACCTGAGTATCTTTATACTCAGGTTTTTTTATTATGAAGCTAGACTATATTATCGTTGGAGGAGGCTATGCGGGCGTAATGTTTGCGCACCAACTTATTAAAAATAATAAATCTTTTATTTTAATTTCTGATGGCGTTAGGTCAGCATCGGAGATTTCTGCTGGCGTTTGTAATCCAATTGTTTTAAAACGTTTTACGGGCGTATGGAATGCTAAGAATGAAATAGAAACTGTCCGAAGCAACTTTTCAGAGATGGAAACTTATCTTGGTCAAAATTTCATCAATTCAGAAAATCTTGTTCGTATTTTCCATGATGATGTAGAGCGTGATCTTTGGCTTAAAAAATCAGAAAATGAGGATTTAAAAGATTTCCTCGATACAGATTTTATTAAACTCAAATCTGTTAAAAATGAATATCTATCTGGTAGAGTTCATGATTCTTTGAGAGTTGATGTCAAAGCTTTTTTTCGGAGTTTTTATTCCTATTTAGAAAAAAATAAATTATGGTTAAAAGAAGCTTTTGATTTTTCTGAATTAAATTTAGAAACCAATACCTATAAAGATTTTCGTTTTGATAAAATTGTTTTTTGCGAAGGTGTTAATGTCAACAACAATCCTTATTTTTCTAATCTTCCTGTTAAAGGCAATCGTGGACATTCGATTTTAATTTCTTCGGATATAGAAATCGATCCTTATATTATTAAAAAGAAATTTTTTTTGTTTAAAACAAATCAGAAGCAATTTTTTGTTGGGGGAACTTATGAATGGGATCAAACTGTTCTGGAGATTATTCCAGAATCTGTTAATAAGCTAACCTCGGGACTTGAAGAGATTTTCGATAAAGAATATAAAATCGATGAAGTCAATGTCGCTTTTCGAGCAGTTGTCCATGATAGAAGACCTATTCTTGGTCGTCAAGCAGAACATGAAAACATGTTTGTCTTAAACGGAATGGGCGCTCGAGGTGTTATGAATTCCTGTTTCTTTTCTAAACAATTATTTGAACATATCGAAGTCGGGAAAGATATTTTTCCTGAAGTTGATGTTAAACGATTTCAATAAAAAAAGCGACTTAAGTCGCTTTTTGTGTTATCCTCTTGCTCTTTCTAGCAGGACCATCATCATCAAACTAAGTGTACAAAGTGATTCTTGATCGTCTGGTATCTCAACCAATCTATCAAGTACAAATCGACGTCCTAACAAAGATGGGGTTTTCTTTAGTCTAAAAATAATTTGACCATTTTGATCTTTAACAATATAAGCTGGGTTAAGGAAATATCCTGTAAACATCCCGATTAATGGCAATTCTCCAACAAATGAATCCCACATTTTAACCCAAGGATTTTCTTCTGTTATAGTGAAAAGATTTTCGCCACGATTATCCAAAATATTATATGTTGCACGCCAAAAAGAGCGCAATCCTTTTCTTGCAACTTTTCCAATTTCAGTGTTGGTAGTAGGGTCAGTTATTGCGTAAGAAGCATTAAAATCTATCCATTTATTAGCTTTAATGGTATACAAAACTTGATTTTTTGCATCGCTATCAAAAACTTGTACGTCGTCTTTTAGTTTAAAAATTTTTGAACGGACATAAGCCTGCATTTGACCATTTTTGTCAGTAATCGTAAAATCGCTCGCAAGTGTTGTTACTTTGAACTTAAACTCAAGAGGATACTGTAAATTTTTCATTTGTTTTATTTTTGCGGATTAAATATAGATTATTTTTTTGAGAATTTATTTTTATTCAACGTTACAATTCTGTAATTTCTTTTACATTGTTTATCTTTGCATCGTAAAAATTTAGAATGAATACGTATATTAAATTTGTAATAGCAGCCATATTTATCGGCTTTGGTATATTTTTAATGTTTAACCGAAATATCGGATGGGGAATTGTAATGGTAATTTTAGCTGCTATTCCGATTCTTTTGTTTTATAAAAACGAATATATCTTATTGGCATTTTGGCAACTTCGAAAGCAAAATTTTGAAAAAGCAAATCAGTTTTTATCAAATATTAAAAATTTTGAAAGTCAACTTCATAAAAGTCAATATGGTTATTACCATTATTTAATTGGACTTACAACAGCGCAAGAAAATAACCCAGCAAAAACAGAAGCTCTTATGAAGAAGGCTTTAGATTATGGACTGAATATGAAGCACGATCGTGCGATGGCGACGCTTAATCTTGCTGCTGGTGCTATGGCGAAAGGTAGAAGACAAGAAGCAACTAAACTTTTGGAAGAAGCAAGAAGCCTTGATTCGGCTGGGATGATGACCGACCAAATTAAAATGTTAAAAGAACAACTGAAAATGCCATCGATGCAAAAACATATGCATAATCCACATATGAGACAAAGAGGCAAATTCCACTAAAATATAAGCTCCGAAATTTTTCGGAGCTTTTTTTATTTTACATTTCAGAATTGTTGGGCGTATCGTAGAATTTAGGCATTTGCCAATGATATTTGACCGCGAGAGATCGAATAGCAACAATTAATAAAATTGTAAAAACCTGAACAAAAGTGTAACTTAGGTTAGCATATTTTACAAGTAATAAAAAAACTGCGCCACCAATGATACATGCTGTTGCATAGATTTCTTTTCTAAAAATTAATGGAATTCTGTTTAATAAAATATCTCTTATAATTCCACCAAAACAACCTGTTATCGTCCCAAGAACAATACATATAAGTGGATGAAGTTCGGCTGTTAAACCTTTTTGTACACCGATTATAGTAAAAAGTCCTAGTCCAAAACTATCGAAAATAAACAATGTTACTTGGAAGTTTTTCTCTAAAGATTTAAAAATCATTGAGACGATGCTAGTGATCAAAATAATGCTGCACATGCGTAGATCGTGCATCCAAAAAACAGGAACATCCAAAAGCAAATCTCTAACCGTACCACCACCTACAGAAGTGATAAATGCGATAATGATAACACCGAATGGATCCAAACGTTTCTGCATTGCCGCGAAACTTCCCGACATAGCGAAGGCAATTGTCCCAAGGACTTCTATCATGAAACTAAACTGTTCGTGCATAAAAAACGCTTATTTCAATTCAACAACAACTGGACAATGATCAGAATGTTTTACTTCTGGTAAAATTACAGCGCGCGAAAGTCGATTTTCCAAAGTTTTTGAAACCATATTATAATCTATTCTCCAGCCTTTGTTACGCTCGCGCGACGCCGCACGATAACTCCACCAAGAATATTGATCGGGTTGATTATTAAAGAATCTGAAACTATCTATTAATCCACATTCGTCCATAAATTTAGTCATCCACTCGCGTTCCATTGGTAGAAACCCAGAAACATTTGCAAGTCGCACAGGATCATGAATATCGATAGCTTCGTGACAAATATTATAATCTCCCGAAATAATAAGATTTGGGATTGTCTTTTTTAATTCTTTAATATAACTTAAAAAATCGTAGCAGAATTGCATTTTAAACTCCAATCGATCGATATTTGAAGCCGACGGTACATAGACTGATATTACCGAAAAATCGTCAAAATCAGCTCGGATAATACGTCCTTCATTGTCAAAACTTTCGATGCCACAACCATAGACAACATGGTTTGGTTTTATTTTGGAAGCGATACCAACACCGCTGTAACCTTTTCTAATTGCCGAATGCCAATAACTGTGATAGCCAGCTTTTTCAAAACTTTCGATGTCAATTTGGTTGTTACCCGCTTTGCTTTCTTGGATACAGATGACGTCGGGATTCGCCAAAGTCAACCATCCGAGAAAGTCTTTAGTAAAAGCAGCACGAATGCCGTTAACGTTATAAGAAATAATTTTCATTCTTGTTTTTCTAATGGCAAAGGTCGGAAATATGTTTGGCTTTTGAAGAATGCCTTTAAAATTTAAATTTATTTTAAAATAAATTTTAAATCATTCTCACAATTTTAATGAACTACCAAATGTATTTACTGCTTTTTGAAAGTCCAAGTTCCTATTTTATCACCTTTTTTCCAAGTACCAGAATTTTGATTAAGATTTCCATAAAGATGAAATCCAGAATTAACCGAAAGAACACTTAACAAGCCGCCATCGTCCAAAACTGCTCCTCCTATAATCTCATCTTCTATCCCATAAGTACCAGATATATATCCATTTTTTATTACTTTAAAGGAAACATTACCACTTTCTGCTCCATTATAAGTGCCAACCCAATTACCCATGTATCTTGAGGTGTAATTGTTTTGTTGTTCTTTTTCAATACGGCGTTCTAACATATATTCACAAGACATCAGGCTGAAAAGTATTGGTAAAGAAATAACATTTAAGATGTTCTTTTTTAGTAATCGTTTTGTCATAATTTATTTTGTTTTTTGAAAGTAAAGTTTAGATGGTGTTAACTGACTTTTTGATTTTTCAAAAATAAATTAAATATCAATCTGTTTGGAATATATTTTTTAGAAGCTAAAACTTGTTTTCTTTTAAATCAATTAAAAATAAAAAAGGCGGAAAAAATCAAAGATTTTTTCCGCCAGTAACCCAAATTTAAATAAACTATGAAAAAAACTATTTGGGTTCCAAAATACTAAATGGAATAATCATTTCTTCTAACGAGATCCCACCATGTTGGTAAGTCTCCTTGTAATAATTAACGAAATGATTGTAATTTTTAGGATAAGCCAAGAAAATATTGTTCTTTGCAAAAATATATTTCGAGCTCAGATTTCCTTTTGGTAGAAATATTTTTTCTGGATTGTTAATTGCCCAAACATCGCTGTCATCGTAGGTTAAGCTACGCCCAGTTTTGTAACGGATGTTAGTCGAGGTTTCTCTATCACCGACAACTTTGCTTGGTTTTTTAACATAGACAGTTCCGTGGTCGGTTGTGATAACCAACTTAAATCCATTTTCTGCCGCAGTTTTAATAATTTTTAAAAGTGATGAATTTTCAAACCAATTGTAAGTCAACGATCTGAAAGTTTTGTCATCTCTAATGAGTTGATCAACAATATTGTTGTCCGTTTTCGCGTGAGAAAGGATATCGATAAAGTTGTAGACAATCACCAAAAGATCATTATTTTTATGTTGGTTAAAATCGTCTAAGATTTTTCTTTCAAAATCCGCGTTAAGTATTTTAAGATACTTCATCGATTTTCCTGACAAACCAAGACGCTTCATTTGATCTTCCAAAAACTCTCTTTCGTGTTCGTTTTTGTTACCTTCTTCGTTGTCATTAAACCATTTGTCTGGGAAACGTTTTTCGATCTCAGATGGCATCAATCCCGCGAAAAATGAATTTCTCGCATATTGTGTTGCTGTCGGAAGAATACTGAAATAATAATCTTCGGAAGTCTTGTTATAGAATCTTGCGAAAAGTGGCTCAATAACTTTCCATTGGTCATAACGAAGGTTGTCAACCATTAATAAAAGAACTTTCTCATCAGCCAATTCTGGTTTCACTTTTTCTTTGAAAAGCGTGTGGCTCATGCTAGGTTTATCTTGGTCGTGTAACCAATCTTCGTAATTTTTTTCGATGAATTTTGAAAACTGAATATTTGCTTCTTCTTTCTGAGATTGTAAAAGATCCGCAAACTCGCTGTCGAATACTTTATCGAATTTAATCTCCCAATTAAGAATTTTCTTGTAATATTCTGCCCAATCTTGGAAGGTTCTTAGGTAAGACAATTCCATACTCAAGTTACGGAACTCTTGCTGATACTCGGTAATTGTTCTTTGTTCTACAAGATTCTCACTTTGCAGATTCTTTTTTAATGATAATAAAATTTGGTTCGGATTAACAGGTTTCAAGATATAATCGGCGATTTGCGAACCAATAGCTTGTTCCATAATATGCTCCTCCTCACTCTTGGTCACCATCACGATTTTTAAGCTTGTATCCTTTTCTTTAATCATTGGGATAGCTTCTAATCCAGAAATACCTGGCATGTTTTCGTCTAATAATGTCAGTTGAAATTTTTCTTTTTCTATAAGTTCTAGCGCTTCGTTAACATTGTTAACTGGTGTGACTTTGTAGCCTTTGTTTTCCAAAAACACGATATGTGGTTTTAGTAAATCAACTTCATCATCTATCCATAAAATTTTTTCTGACATATTTTTAGTGTATAATTTGTATTCGAACTGTATCAAAAGTACGACCAAATTATCTTAAGTTTAAATTAAAAAGCCTCTGCTTATCGTTAAAATAAGTTAATGTTGTAAAAAAGAAAACTCAGACCGAAGTCTGAGTTGTTAGTTGGAATAAGACATCAATTCTTCTTTTTTGGAATTGACGAGCTTGAATTCTAAGTACTTGAATGAATCTCGTGGGATAATGGTTACCCATTTTTTGTATCTAAGGAACCATCTGTTTTGGATGCTCATAAGTCCTTTGGTAAGGTAAGCTTCTACAAATGGATGGACGTGAAGATACAATTTGCCCTTTTCCTTTTGGATAATGTTTCTGATAGATTCTTCCATGCGCTCTACAATAACGATTGGCGCAGCGATTTCTCCGTCTTTGTTCGGATTTTCTTCCTTGGTTTCAATATATTTTTCTGGACGTACCCTTTGTCTTGTCATTTGGATAAGTCCGAATTTGCTAGGTGGTAAAACTTTATGCTTAGCTTTATCACGTTTGAGCTCATCTCGGAAATGCTCATATAATTCTTTTCGATGTTCGGGATCTGTCATGTCGATAAAGTCAATGACGATGATACCTCCCATGTCTCGCAATCTTAATTGTCGGGCAATTTCTGTCGCTGCCATTTTGTTGACATTAAGTGCATGTGCTTTGTTTGTGGTTGCAGACGAAATATTGTTACCTGAGTTGACGTCAACAACGTGGAGTGCTTCTGTATGTTCTATTACAAGATATGCACCTTTGGAGCTTGGGATGTTAACATTCTTCCCAAAGCTTTGTTTCAGTTGTTTTTCGACGTTGTAATACTCCAAAAGCGGAGTAGGCGAGTCGTAAAACTGAACAATATTTTTACTTTCTGGCGCGATAACTTCTAGATAATTTCTCATATCGCGAACCATACTTTCGTCATCACAAATAATGTTGACAAAATCTTGGTTGAAGTTATCTCTCAAGATGGATGAGGCTTTGTCTTCCTCACTTAACATTTTGCTTGGTACTTTATTCTTTTGAATATTTTTGAAACAATCGTCCCATTTTTCGATAAGCTGATTCATGTCATTATGAAGTTCAGCAACTTTTTTACCTTCGGCAACGGTTCTTATAATGACACCGAAACCTTCTGGGCGAATACTTTCTATTAAAGTCCTAAGTCTTTCTTTTTCTGCTGGATCTTTTACTTTTTTTGAAATCGAAATTTTATTATCAAATGGTATCAAAACCAAAAAACGACCAGTTAACGATATTTGTGTTGATATACGTGGTCCTTTTGTTGAGATTGGTTCTTTTGTTATTTGGATAAGAACAAGATCTCCAGCAGTGGCAACTTTGTCAATAGTTCCATTTTTGTCAATAACTTTTTGTATTGCAAAGTCTTTAAGTTTTGACGTGTTTTGTCTTTTTGCAATCGTGTCTTTCAAGAATTTTTGATAAGACAAAAATTGCGGTCCCAAATCCTGATAATGCAAAAATGCGTCTTTGCCGTATCCGATGTTGACAAAAGCTGCATTAAGGTTGGGCGCCAATTTTTTAATTTTTCCAAGGAATAAATCTCCAACGACAAAGTCAGACTCTGACTCGATCTCGTGGAGCTCGAACAATCTACCGTCTTCTAACAGGGCAATCTGTGAAGAATCATTCTCATGCGAAATGATTAATTCTTTCTTCATAAATTTTGTTTTAATAATTGCCTTTTACGAAAGACATCAATAGTCAATTTTTTGCCAATATGGCGTTGTACTTTTGGTATGTAGAAAACAAAATATAGTCGGCGAAAAACACCAACTATATTTATATTTATATGACTGAGAGTCAGAATGTTATTTCTTCTTCTTGTGTCTGTTTTGTCTTCTTCTTTTCTTTCTTTTGTGGGTCGCAACCTTGTGTCTTTTTCTTTTCTTTCCGCTTGGCATAATTTAGAAATTTTATTATAAGTTAATATTAAATTAATTAGTTCTTTACTGCAACTTTCGTTTTTACTTTCTCAACAAAAGTTTTTGATGGTTTGAAAGCCGGAATATTGTGTGCCGGAATTTCAATTGCAACATTTTTAGAAATGTTTCTTCCCGTTTTAGCCGCTCTAGTTTTAATAACGAATGATCCAAAACCTCTTAGATAAACATTGTCTCCATTATACATCGATGTTCTTATCTCTTGCATGAATGCCTCGATAACCTTCTGAGTATCATTTTTTTCTACGCCTAATTTATTTGAGATGATGTTTACCAATTCTGCCTTTGTCATTTCCTTTTTTGTTTATAATTTTGGTGTGCAAATATAAAACATATTTTTGAAAACTTACAAACAAAAGACTGATTTTCTTTATATTGGCGTTAAGCTACTTAAATGGTATCAAACCCATAAACGTGACCTTCCTTGGCGCAAAAGTATAAATCCTTATAATATTTGGATTAGCGAAGTCGTGTTACAACAGACGCAAGTCAAACAAGGTATGCAACATTATCTCAATTTTGTAGAGCGTTTTCCTGATGTTGATGCGCTTGCAAATGCAGATGAAGAGGAAGTTTTGCTTTATTGGAAAGGGCTTGGTTATTATTCTCGTGCTCTTAATCTTCACAAAGCGGCGAAGCAATTGGTAGTCGATTACAATTCAGAATTTCCTAAGACTTATTCCGAATTATTAAAACTAAAAGGTGTTGGCAAATACACTGCAGCGGCGATTGCAAGTATTTCGTTTCTTGAGAAGGTTGCGGCGGTGGACGGTAATTTTTATCGCGTCTTGTCGAGGTTATTTGCTGATGATTTTGATATTTCTAATTCTAGAGCTTTTCAATATTTTTCAGAACTAGCAGAATTAATTATGCCTGAAAAAGATGCAGGTTGTTTTAACCAAGCGATGATGGATCTGGGTTCAGAAGTTTGTAAACCCAAGAATCCACTTTGCTCGGATTGTCCTTTGCAAGATGATTGTCACGCGTTTGCTATCGGAAAAATTAATCAATTTCCTGTTAAACTTAAAAAAACAAAAGTTGAAAATTTAGCCTTAAGTTATCAATTCGTTTATCATGATGACCAGTTTTTAGTTAAACAACGTGACACGTCAGATATTTGGAAAAAATTGTTTGAGTTTCCAAAGAGTTTAGATTTTAATGGAATTGATTTTATTGAAGAACATGAGAAGGTTATTCAACATAAATTAACACATCGCAATTTAGAAATTTCGATTTCTAAAATTTTAATACCAAATAAATCCGATTTTGATAAACTAAAAACTGAAAATGATTTTTTAAGTTTTAGTTTTACTGAAGCCGAACAAAAGTCTTTTCCAAAACCTCTACACGATTATTATATTAAATACTTTTCATCATAAATTGAATTAAAAGAAAAACTTTACATATTTTTGCAAAATTGGTTTTCGGGCTTAATAATCCGAAATTAAAAGGGAATGAAATGTAAGTCTTCAACTGTCCCCGCAACTGTAGATCGTATAAAGAGATTGCATCAAGACCATTGTCGCTGACGAGAAGGGATGTAATCAACGAAAGTCAGGAGACCTGCCAAGTTTAAACTTAACAAAAGGCTTTCGGGAGAAAAGTGATCAGTATGAAGAGATTTTTTTTAAATTTTAGTTTTATCTTTCCAGTTTTTGGTTTCGCCCAAGAAGCTGTCATAGACACAGTTTTCGTTGATTCACAATTTGAAAATGCTAAGAATTTTTCAAAAATTAAAGTGATAAAATCGGACGATGTTCTCAAAAATGCCACTTCACTTTCAGATTTATTGAGTTTCCAAACGCCTATTTATATTAAAGAGAATGGCCGTGGAATGGTGTCTTCGCCTTCTTTTCGTGGAACAACAGCGCAGCAAACCGCTTTTGTTTGGAACGGAATTAACATTAATTCTCAGTTTTTAGGACAAGGCGATATCAATAATATTTCACTTTTAGGTTATGATAACATCGCAGTTAAATCCGGAGGTGGAAGTGTTTTGTATGGCAGTGGTGCTATTGGCGGCTCTATTCACCTAAATAATTCGTTTGGATATAATAAAGGTTTTAAAGGGCAAGTTTTTTCGGAGTATGCGTCTTTTGAAACTTCAAATCCTTTATTGAAAACTAGTTTTAGTAACGATAAATTTAGCTTTCAATTTGCAGTTAATCATAACCGAAGTAAAAACAATTACGAAGTCGAAGAGAGAAATTATGTCAACCGAAATGGCGCTTATGACAATACTGGCGTTAATTTAGGTTTTGCTTACAAAGTTGATGATAAAAACGAAATCTACTCGCAAAGTCAGATTTTTGATGCGATCCAAAATTATCCATTGTTGTCAGAATTTTCGACACCAAGTAAGTATTTAAGCCAAAGTTTTAAAAGTATTGTTGGTTGGTATTTTAAGAATGAAAATTTTAAAAACGATTTTAAAGTTGCACATCTTAAAGATGATTATCAATATTATATGAATTCTAATTTTGCTGCTTCCGAATCTGGTGGCGGGACGAAACAATTCATTTTAAAAGATGATTTTAAATATCAAATAAACGCAAATTCTGAACTTAATTTTTTAGGTGAGGTTAGTCAAATTGAAGCCTTAGGTGTTAAGACTGGAATTGGTTCTGTTAAACGTCGACAAGGTTCTTCGGCGTTATTGTATCGAGATTTTAGTATTAAAAATTTTAATTGGGAAGTTGGCGCAAAGAAGGAATTTGTGGAAGGGGTAAAAAGTCCATTCCTTTTTTCGGTGGCGGGTAATTATTCGGTAGCAGATTTTTACGCTATTAAATTTAGCGCTTCTAAAAATTTTCGTGCACCAAGTTTTAATGATTTGTACTGGAAGCCAGGTGGGAATGAAGATTTGAAACCTGAAACTTCTTACCAATTTGAAGTATCCAACAATTTTAAATGGAAATCTTTGACTGCTACTGTAACGCCGTATTATATGGATATTATAAATATGTTGCGTTGGGTGCCCGGAAAAAACGGAATGTATCATGCGACTAACACGGGCGAGGTTAAATCTTACGGTGTCGAAACACAATTAGGTTTAGAAAAAAAGTATCAAAACTTCTCGTATCGTACAATGCTTTCGTATGCTTTTACAAAATCAGAAGATCAAGCTAATAAAAAACAATTGCCTTACGTGCCTTATCATAAAGTGAGTTTGGAGGCTAATTTTAATTATAAAATATTCGGATTGCATCTACAATCTATCTGGAATTCTAAGATTTTCAGTGATGGTGACGAGTCTGTACAATATATAATGGATCCGTTTTACGTTATTAATTTAGGTGCGGATGTTCAAGTTCTTAAATCTTTAAAACTTGGCGTAAAAGTCAATAATTTGACTTCCGAAGTCTACAGAACGGTGTACGCTTACTACATGCCAAAACGGAATTTTGCGGTTAACATGAATTTTAACTTTTAAAAAATATATATATGAAAATTAAAAATCTATTTGCGAGTGTTTTCGCAGCGAGTTTGTTGTTTATGATAGCATGTAAGGATGATAACGATGTTATTGTATCAAAAGGAGCTTATGAAGGCGGAATCCTTGTAAGTGTCGAAGGTGGTTTTAATAAAAATCAAGGAGAAGTTTCTTACATTACGCCAGATTTAGCTTCGATGAGCGAAAATATTTTTGCTGCAAATAATAATAAGCAAGTCCTTGGTGATGTTTTACAAACACTTGGTTTTAAGAATGATAAAGCTTATTTGGTTGTTAATAACTCTAATAAAGTTGAGGTTGTCAATCGTTATTCTTTCCAAAAGTTGACGACTTTCCAAGTTGAGCAACCAAGAGCGATTGCATTTAACGGAAACAACATGTACATCACAACTAATAATTTCTTCGGAAAATATGCTCTTAATGTTTTTAATGCAGCGAACAACGCGCCAGTTAAAACGATTACTTTTGATAGATACGCAGAGAAAGTAGTTAGCGTTGGTAATTATGTTGTTGTACAAACGGATGGCTCAGCCTATGAAACAACGGAGCCGTATGCAGAAATCCCGTCAGGTCACACGATTACAACGGTTAACGCTGGCACTAACGCAATTGAAAAAACAATTACACTTACAGATGATGGTATCATCAGAGATATGGTTTCTGCAAACGGTTATGCTTATGTGCTTTCTTCTGGTAAAAAAGATTCTTATATTTATGAAATCGATGCAGCTACAGGAAGTTTCAAAAGTTCAAAATTAGCAAATGTTGCTAATGCAGATAAATTAAGATTTGCAGGAGGAAATCTTTACTTTATGGATGGTTCTCGTGGTGTTTATACAAAAGCAACTACTAGTACTGCAGCACCAACTAAGTTGTTCACTTATCCAAGTACAGAAAATCTTTATCCTTATGCTCTTGATATTATCGATGGTAAAATCTACATTGCAGATGTTAACTTCAATTCTTCTAGTAAGGTGATGGTTTATTCAATGACAGGAAGTTTATTAAAATCATTCAGCATGGGTAACGGTGTTAGCGGTTTCTACAAGAACTAAAATTTAGTTTTAAAAATATTAAATGGCGGCAACTTTTCGGAGTTGTCGTTTTTTTTTTGGATTAAATTTTAGAAGCATAGATTTTGCTATTCATTAAAAGCGAGAAATTTGGAGTATTTTTGTATAAATTTTTAAACGATGATTAGGGAGAAAATTGTAATAATAGGAGGTGGCTTTGCTGGTTTGCAATTGGCAAAACAACTGAATGCAGATAGTAACAAAAAAGTTATTTTGATAGATAAGGTTAACCATCACATGTTTCAACCACTGTTTTATCAAGTTGCTAGTGGTCGTATCGAACCTTCTAATATTTCTTTTCCTTTCAGAAAAATTTTTCAACGTTCTCGGAATATTCAGTTTAGAATGACCGAGGTGCAGCGAATTGACACTGCCGAAAATCGTGTAATTTGTGAAGAAGGCACTTTTTCTTACGATAAATTAATAATTGCAACAGGTTGTAAAACCAACTTTTTCGGGAATTCCAAAATGGAAAATTTGACATTTGGAATGAAAAATACACAGGAAGCCATCAGTATCAGAAATCATATTTTGATGACTTTCGAAAAATTAATTATCGAAAAATCTAGAAGTGATGATGGCAACTGGAATATCGTTATCGTCGGAAGTGGTGCAACTGGTGTAGAGTTGGCTGGTGCTTTTGCAGAAATGAAAAACGAAATTCTTCCACGCGATTATCCGCACATGAGTTTTGATCATCTCAAAATAATTTTGATTAGCTCTGGCGAAAAGCCTTTGGAAGCGATGAGTGTTGAATCTCAGAATAAAGCTGAAGAATATCTTGTCAAACTTGGCATTACGTTTATGAAAAACGAACGTGTAACCGACTACGATGGCGAAACGGTTTTCATGCAAAGTGGAAAAACAATTCCTTGTAATAATGTGATTTGGGCGGCTGGTGTAACGGGTAATGTTATTGGAGAATTTGATAAAGAAAATTTAGTCAGAAATCGATATAAAGTTGATCGATACAATCGTGTTATTGGTTTTGATAATATTTTTGCAATTGGTGATATCGCTTATATGGAAACACCAAAATATCCACAAGGTCATCCGCAAGTTGCCAATGTTGCTATTAACCAGGGGAAAACTTTAGGAAAAAATCTTCGTCGCTCATCGTCTAGTCAATGGACCGAGTTCGAATATGTGGATCGCGGATCGATGGCAACAATTGGTAAACACCGTGCGGTTGTTGATCTTCCAGATCTTAAATTTCAAGGTTTTCTTGCATGGTATTTCTGGATGTTTCTACATTTGATGCTTATTTTGAGCGTGAGGAACAAAATAGCGATCTTCTTTAACTGGATGTGGAGCTATTTTAATAAAGATTCTTCACTTCGTTTGATCATCGTTTCTACCAAGAAAAATAATACAGAACAATAATATGAGAATAGATATAATAAGTGTGTTGCCAGATTTGATGCGTAGTCCTTTCGAAACTTCAATTTTGAAACGCGCTATGGAAAAAGGTTTGGCAGAGGTTCACTTTCATAATGTGAGAGATTTTGCAACCAATAAACATCGCCAGATTGATGATGCGCCTTATGGCGGTGGAGCTGGTATGGTGATGATGGTTGAACCTCTAGATTTATGTATTTCTAAATTAAAATCGGAACGTCACTATGACGAAATTATCTATATGACGCCCGATGGCGAAACGCTTAATCAAAGAATGGCTAATCAACTTTCGACGGTTCAGAATTTAATATTCTTGTGCGGGCATTACAAAGGCATTGATCAACGCGTTCGAGATTTACATATTACTAAAGAAATTTCTATTGGTGATTACGTCTTGACGGGTGGCGAATTAGCGGCTTGCGTTTTGGCGGATTCTATCATTAGATTGTTGCCTGGTGTTCTTAATGACGAACAAAGTGCGTTGACAGATAGTTTTCAAGATGATCTATTATCTTATCCAATCTACACGCGCCCAGATGTGTATAAAGGCCTAGAAGTGCCAAAGGTTCTGTTGAGCGGAAACTTCCAAGCTATTGAAGATTGGCAACATGATGAGGCTATCAGGATTACAACAGAACGTCGTCCCGATTTATTCGAAAAAAAGTAAAATTTTTATTTTTCAACGATAAAATTTTTTGTTTGTATATGCCATATGTGTGATAAGTATTTATTTTGTGTTAATTGATAAAATATTAATAGTATATTTTTAATTATTTGTATATTTACTTTATAGTTGATTAATAATATTTAATTATTGTGATTTTATTCGCAAAGTTAGTTGAGTTATTTTTTTAAAGATAACTCATTTTTTTTATGAAAATTTTGAATAATATTACACCTAAATGTTTAATTTTAATATTCTTTAAACATGATTTTTATTATAAAAGCATAGATAATTGATTAATATAGATTAATTTCGTAAAGTTTCAACCGTTTTGTAAAAATTAATAATAATGAAAAGTGCTACACACTATGGTTATCAACTCGACAGCGTTGATAAGGAGATCATCTACATGCTTATGGATAATGCTAAAACATCCTTAGCGCAGATCTCAAAAAATGTTGGTATTTCTACCACCGCGGTACATCAGCGTATCAAAAAACTAGAGCAAGCTGGTGTTATCGAAAATTCAGTTTCATTTCTTAATCCTCGTAAGGTCGGATACAAGGTTGTATCGTACATTGGTGTTTATTTAGAAAAACCAAGTCATTACAAGGATGCTGTGGATGCTTTCAAACAGATTAACGAAATCATCGAAGCGCATTACACGACAGGTAACTACACAGTTTTCTTAAAAGTGCTTTGTAGAGATAATGATCATTTGATGGACATTATCAACCAAATCCAAAGTTTAAAAGGGGTTACAAGAACCGAAACTTTCATCTCTCTGGAGCAAAGTATTAATCGTCAACTTAAAGTTTGATCGATACTTAATAAGATTTTAAGAGTGCACACATGGCGCTCTTTTTTTATCTTTGTACTATTAAATTTTCAACTATGGATATTAAAAAGTATTTAGATTCAACATATCTTAAAACGCCTGCTCAGTCAGGATTAACAGAAGAAGAAACGATTAAAATCGTTAAAAAATTAACTGACGAGGCAATTGATAATCAACTTTTCGCTGTGATGATTCGTCCTGAATATGTATCGGAAATCCGAAATTACATTGACGCTAAAAAAGCAAATGTAATTTTAGGAACTGTAATTGGTTTCCATGAAGGTACGGCTTCTATTGATGAAAAGTTGGCAGAAGCTGAAAAAGCGATTAAAGATGGCGCTAACGAATTAGATTTCGTTATTAATTATGAAGCTTTCAAAAAAGGAGAAACAGATTTAGTGAAAAATGAATTTATTAAATGTACAAAACTTGCTTTAGATAACAGAAAAGTTGCAAAATGGATTATCGAAATCGCTGCTTTAACCGATGAGCAAATTGCTGACATTACTGCTAAAATTTGGATTTGGTCACAAGAGAATTTTTCGGAGACGGATTTCAAAAATATCTTTGTTAAATCATCAACTGGTTTTTATCAAACAGAGGGAGGTAAGCCAAATGGAGCAACTTTTGAAGGAATCAAAATTATGTTAGATAATGCTGGTGAACTTCCTATAAAAGCAGCAGGTGGCGTTAGATCGCACGATGACGCTGTTAAGATGATTGAACTTGGCGTTAAAAGAATCGGCACTTCTTCAGCTTTAGCTTTAACAAAAGATGAAACTTCAAAAGACGGATATTAATAGAGATAAAGTTTTAAACATAAAAAAGCCTCAACATTTGTTGAGGCTTTTGTTTTATCTAGAGTTTTAATTATTGTTTAATAATTTGTGTAACTCTTTGTGTGTTGTCGTCTAATAAATAACGCATTAGATATTTACCAGGACGAAGTTTGTCTAGTCTTACTTCGGCAGCGTTCATGTTAACGCTATATTCCAAAACTTGTACACCAAGAATAGAATAAAAAGTCACAGATCTTATTTTTGACTCATTATCTTTTGCTTTTACAATGATAAAATCTTTCGCTGGGTTAGGATATGCCACCAAAACACCGTCATCACTCTTACTAATTCCTGAGTTGATGCTAAAATTAGCTTTACTAACTTGAGCATTAATCTTAGTAGAAAATGCAAAGGAAAAGCCGATAAAAAATATAAATAGTAAAAATTTCTTCATTTAAATAAACTTTTTTGAAAGTCTAAACACAAATGTATTTAATTCATTTCAATTATACAATAATTATTCCACAATTGTGATGTAAATTTGCAGTAAAATTTTTACTGATGTTTACAAGAAATAGAAGACTTAGATCTAATGCGTCTATTAGAAGTCTAATTCAAGAAACGCAACTTACAACTAACGATTTTGTGTTACCAATGTTCGTCATGGAAGGTAATAACAAAAAGGAAGCCATTTCTTCAATGCCGGGTGTTTTTCGTCAATCTTTGGACTTAACAGTTCAGCAGGTTAAAGAAAATTATGCGCTAGGCATCAAGGCTATCAACATTTATATGAAGGTTTCGGACAACCTAAAAGATAACACAGGAAAAGAAGCTTGGAATCCGAACGGACTTATGCAAACTGCGATCAAAGCGATAAAAGATGCAGTTCCAGAAGTTATCATTATGCCTGATGTTGCCTTGGATCCGTATTCAATTTATGGTCATGACGGTATCATCAAAAACGGAAAAGTGGACAACGATTCTACTTTGGAAGCGCTTGCCAATATGTCAGTGTCATTGGCAGAAGCTGGCGCGGACATTGTGGCTCCGAGTGACATGATGGACGGTCGTGTGTTGGCAATTCGCGAAGCTTTGGATGAAGCCAATTATACAGATTGCGGAATTTTATCTTACGCCGCCAAATATGCAAGTGCGTTTTACGGACCGTTCCGAAGTGCTTTGGACAGCGCGCCAGTAGATTCGCAAGATATTCCAGAGGATAAAAAAACCTATCAAATGGATTTTCATAATTCTCGTGAAGCAATTACCGAAGTTTTGGATGATGTTGCCGAAGGCGCTGATATTATCATGATAAAACCAGGAATGCCATATTTGGACATCGTTTCTAAAGTTCGCGAAATTATCACGCAACCAATTGCGGTTTACCAAGTAAGCGGCGAATATGCAATGATAAAAGCCGCTGCGCAGAATGGTTGGTTGGACAATGACAAGGTTCTTATCGAAAGTTTGACAAGTATCAAAAGAGCTGGTGCAGATATGATTTTCACTTATGCAGCGCCAGAAGTAGCCAAACTACTTAATAAATAATTTTTTTAGGAGCTTAATCCCGCTGTTCGCTATATCTTTTATAGTGACGCATAGTCGGCTCCGCTACGCTCCGTCGCCTCGCGTCACCACAAAAGGATGTCGCTTCCATGGTAAGTTTGCATTAGGATAATTAAGGAAGTAAATTAGTTGATAAT
>NZ_DAMBQF010000021.1:0-43949 GCF_032062245.1 Soonwooa sp. | reverse complement strand
CAATAGAAAAATGAATAGACTTAAAATTGAATTAATTTAATAATGCACTACGAGTGTTTTCATTATTATAGAAAGAGCGTCCGGAAATTTCCGGGCGTTTTTTTTGATAAATGTCAAAGCCAAATTTCAAAAGAAGCCCGAACTTTGCGTTAACAAACAACTGGACAATGAAAAAGAACTTTTTACTGCTGCTGATTTTCCTTTCGGGGTTTTTCTTCTCGCAGGAATATATGCCGGATATTTTGGGAAACGGTTTTGAGCAGAAAACATTGAATTTTCCAAACGATTACGAAGGAAAAGTTACCGCAACAGTCATCCGTAAAAAAGCGGAAAGTCCCACCCATAAAGCAGTGTTGTATATTCACGGGTTTAACGATTATTTTTTTCAGGCAGAAATGGCCGAAAAATTCAATGAAAAAGGGTTTGACTTTTATGCTTTGGATTTAAGAAAATATGGGCGTTCTTATTTGCCGCATCAAACTTTTAACAATGTCAGAAATCTGGACGAGTACAATGCCGAAATCGATGAGGCTTTAAAAATCATTGCTGCCGAAAATCATAACAAAATTCTGTTGGCAGGACACTCAACCGGCGGCTTGATTACGACACGGTATATCAAATATCATACTGAAAATCCGAACATTGCCGGACTTTGGGTGAACAGTCCGTTTTACGATTTCAATATGGGGTATATGGCAAAAAAAATTGGGGTTCCCATCATCAGTGGTTTGGGAAAACATCATCCTGACACTAAAATTGGCGGTGGATTTTCCACTTTCTACGGTGAAAGTTTGCATAAAAATTTCAAGGGCGAATGGAATTATGATTTAAAACTGAAACCCAATGCCAACGGGAAAGTGAATTTTGGCTTTATCCGAGCTATTCACCGTGCACAGAAAGACATCCGCAACGCAGAACTCAAGGTGCCGGTATTGGTGATGCATTCTAAAAAATCGGGCTATCCAAAAGTCTGGAATGAGGAAGTGACTTCTACCGACATCATCCTGAACGTGAAGGATATTCATAAAAATGCTGAAAATTTAAAAGGAAATGTGACCATAATTCCTGTAAAAGGCGGCATTCACGATTTGGTGCTTTCCAAAAAACCGGTGCGCGAAAAAGTGTACAACGAGCTTTTCAGTTGGCTGCTGAAGATTGGTTTGTAATAGTTTATTTTTAATGTTTAGTTAGTGAATAATGCCTTATTTCTGGGGCATTATTTTTATTTTTGTAGAAATTGAATCCTGATGACTTTTCCCGAAATCCTTGCCACCTACATCACCATCGACGATGATATCCGCAGTTTTCTGAACACCCAGACCGAAAAAATATCTGTGAAAAAAGGAACCGTTATCAGCGATCAAAACACGTTAAACCGCAAGGTGTATTTTGTAGAAAAAGGGCTTCTGCGCTCGTTTTATTTTGAAAAAGGAAAAGACATCACCACCAATTTTTACCCCGAAAACAGCATCCTCGCCAATAAAGACACCATCTTTGAGAAAATTCCGGCAAGGCATTCCATTGAAGCTTTAGAAGACAGTGAGATTGTCTTTTTCCGTTACTCTAAAATGGAAGAGCTCTGCGAAACTTCGCTCACCATTGCCAATTTCAGCCGCCGTGTTTTGGGACTTCTGATGTCGAATATGGAAAGGCGCATCAATTCTTTGCAGTATATGACGGCAAAGGAAAAATATGTTCAGCTTTTAGAAGATAATTCGGATATACTTTTGCGCGCGCCGCTTGGGATGATAGCTTCTTATCTTGGCATATCTCAGGAAACTTTGAGTAGGATCAGAAGTGAGGTTTAGAAAAGTTATCAAAGTACATACAGAGATGCTATTTGAGTGGCAGTGCGAAAAATAAATGTGCATTTAGTAAAGATTTTATTCTTGCGTCTGAAGAATGCGAAGTTCCTTAAAAAATGTATATTTACATTGCAGACAATGAAACAATTGCGGCTAAACAGCGGTTGTCTGAATTGCGCGCTTTGTAGTTATGTGCTTTTCGAAACAGGTTTCAAACATTATAGCCTTAAAACTATTATGTTTATCTGGTAGTTTTAAACTCAGCGCGTATCAATAATTTTAAGTGTAACAGAATAAATGTAAGAAAGGAATATATGAGTAGAGGATTTGTGAAAGAGGGTGATCAGGAGGAATTCCCGATGATTCCGCCGCGTGCCGATTTACCGCCCGGTACGGTAAACTTCGTTACCGAGTTGGGATACGCTCAGTTACTCGCCGAACGTGATCAAATGATTCACGAGCGCGACAATACCTTGATTTCGGATGAAAATGAAAATCGCATTACCGTAAATTTAATCAATGCGAAACTGCAGTTGTTACTCGATCGAATTTCGTCTGCGAAAATTGTTAACCTTACCAAACAACCAAAAAATATAGTGAAGTTCGGTGCTGAAGTGTACTTTAAAGTTGATTCCGATCCCAAAATCCAGCATTATCAGATCGTCGGCGTCGATGAGGCAAATGTTGCAGAAGGAAAAATAGCGTTTACCTCTCCGATTGCGAAAATCTTTATGGATAGAAAGGTCGGCGACCGCGTGACATTGAAATTGGGAAAAGCGGAAAAGCAATTTGAAATTCAGTCGATAAAATACTGAGGGATTTGTAAAGTTTATTGAAAACGGATGAAACCCACTCAAAAAAAGAGACTTTTCTATAAGTTTCTTGAATATCTTTAAAATTTTCCGTCGATAATAAACTGAAACTCAAGAAAAGCCACCGGAGCTTCCGTTCAACGGGCTTTCATCTTCTGTCCTGCGGACAAGACGACCCGAACGAAGTGAACAGAGCGAAGCTAAAGCTTAGTTATTACACATAATTGGATTTGCATTTCCTTTTTTGAAATAATCTTCAACGGATTTGTATTTATATTTGGCTCGAATTGTTTCAGATGCAATGTTTCCAATAAATTCAACTCTATCATCAATAGTTTTAATTTTACCACGAACAGTCATAGACTCGCCTGCTTTAAGCCAAGTTTTTATTTCATATACTTCTTGAATAATTCCGTTGTAAATAGCAAATGCATATTTTGCATTCTTTGCTCGTTTAGAACTTATTTTCCAATATCCTCTTGTAAAGTCATACAATTCCATCTCGGTCGTTGAATATCTAAAATGTTGATTAATTCTAATTAGCAATGAAGGTTCATCTATTGGAATTTTTTGTTTTGAGTATACTGAAATAATTTGTTTTACCGTCATTCTTCCAAATTCAGCACTTTTAAATACAACTTGTTTATTTGTTAAGTTTTTAATTCCGAGTAAATCTATAATTGCTGATTCAATTCTTAAAACAGAATCATTTTAGAATCCATGAATTAATATTTCAATTTTCGGTTGTAACCCTTTTTCAAGCAATTCATTTAGGTAAGTAACTTTTTCGCATTCTTTTTTGTCTTTTAAATGGTCGAAAACTCTATTCCCTTTTCCTTTTCCTACATAAAACATTTTTTCAGTAATTGGATCCGAATAAATGTAAACATAATTTTTTAAGTTTTCAATTACATTTTTTGGAAATTGGTTCATAGACGCTGTTTTGATAGGTGGTCTCAAATTGCCGATAACGGTTCGGAGCTTGGCGCAGTGGCGGTATTTTAGCACTACCGTTGATACGAAGCCGAAAGTTCAAATTTAGCAAAAAAGTTGATACGAAGCACTTCATCCGCCATTATGCCAAGCCCTTGTTAGCGGATCGCCCATATTTTGACAATGGTATTTGTATATTCTAAAGTCCAATTACCAACTATTTTGAATTTTAATTTGTGTGTAAGTAAGTACAAATTTCAAGTGTTCCATTAAGATAAATGAAAAAAGTTGAAACCAACTAAAACACCAAATGCGTAAATAAATCCCGATGTGCATTCAAATACTGAAAATTGATTTTCTTATTTTGCAAACGCTGTTCGATTAAGTCCAAATCCCTTTTGCATTTCAACTCAATTCCAACCACTGCCGGACCTTCTTCACGGTTATTCTTCTTGGTAAATTGGAAATAAGTGATGTCATCATCTTTGCCCAAAACATCATTGACAAACTCTTTCAATGCACCCGGACGTTGTGAAAAATTGACCAAGAAATAATGTTTCAATCCTTCATACAATAAGGAGCGTTCCTTGATTTCCTCCGTGCGGGTAATGTCGTTGTTGCTGCCGCTTACGATGCAAACAACCGACTTTCCGACGATTTTATCTTTCATCAAATCCAACGCAGCGATGCTCAATGCACCTGCCGGTTCTACCACGATGGCTTCTTCATTATACAACTGCAAAATGGTGGTACAAACTTTCCCTTCGGGAACGACAAGGATATCATCTAAAAAATCTTTGCAGATTTCAAACGTTTTGTCGCCAACACGTTTTACCGCAGCACCGTCCACAAATTTGTCGATGTGTTCCAAGGTGGTATTCTCACCATTTTTTATAGATGTTTTCATCGAAGCCGCACCTTCGGGTTCTACACCAATTAATTTGGTATGCGGACTCAACTGTTTGAAAACCAAAGCTACACCCGAAGCCAATCCGCCGCCACCGATTGGAAAAAACAAATAGTCAATGGTTTGTTGGCTTTGTTGCAATACTTCTAACCCGACTGTTCCTTGTCCGGCAATCACCTTTTCATCATCAAAAGGATGGATAAAAACGGCATTATTTGCAGCACAAAAAAGTTGGGATTCGACAAAAGCATCATCATAAGTATCGCCTTTCAGCACGACTTCTACCCATTCTTTGCCAAACAATTTCACTTGTTTTATTTTTTGTGCAGGTGTCGTAAGTGGCATAAAAATCGTTGCTTTCAGTTGGAGTTTTTTGCAGGCATACGCTACACCTTGAGCGTGATTTCCTGCACTCGCACAAACGATACCGTTAGCGGTTTCTTCCTTATAGAGCGAACTTATTTTGTGATATGCTCCACGCAGTTTGTAAGAACGAACAGGTTGCAAATCTTCTCGTTTTAAAAAAACCTGAGCAGCGAAATGCTCACTCAGATTTTCGTTTTTCATTAACGGAGTTTCCGCTGCAACACCTTTTAAATTCAGTGCAGCGTCTTGTATTTGCTTTAAATTCATCATCATTTTGAAGGTCTTAATTTTCGTACTTGCGCACCGGTTGCCCAAAGTTCACTTTCTTGGATTTCCTTTAATTCATCGGTTAATTTTTCTCGATAATCGAGTTTGGAATTGGCTGTGATAACCACTTCGGCTTCTTTGCCCCAAACCACACTATCGTACAATTCATTGAAAACGGGTTCTGTTACTTCTCTAAATCTTCCTTTCCAATCCAAAGCACCTCTTTGTGCGGTAGTGGAACAGTTGGCAAACATCCAATCCATACCGTTTTCAGCTACCAAAGGCATTAAACTTTGAGTGAGTTCTTCCACCGTTTCGTTGAATGCTTCACTGGGTGAATGCCCTCGCTGACGCAGCACATTGTATTGTGCTTCAAAAACGCCTGCGATAGCACCCATCAAAACACCTCTTTCGCCTGTTAAATCGCTATATACTTCCTTTTGAAAAGAAGTTTCAAACAAATAGCCCGAACCGATTCCGATACCCAATGCCAATACTTTTTCCAATGCTTTTCCGCTCGCATCTTGCTCTACCGCATAGCTGGAATTAAGTCCGCTGCCTTCTTTAAAAAGTGTTCGCAACGATGTGCCAGAACCTTTGGGTGCAACCAACACCACATCAACATCTTTGGGTGGAACAATGCCTGTTTTTTCGTGAAAAGTAACGCCAAAACCGTGAGAGAAATACAAAGTTTTTCCTTTGGTCAAATGCTTTTCTACCGTTGGCCAAGCCTGTATTTGTCCGGCATCAGAAAGTAAATTCATCATTACCGTGCCTTTTTCGCAGGCTTCTTCTAAATCAAACAATGTTTTTCCTTCTTCCCAACCATCGTTCAATGCTTTTTGCCAAGTAGCACTTCCTTTTCTCTGACCCACGATTACGTTGAAGCCATTGTCTTTTAAATTTAATGCTTGTCCCGGACCTTGAACGCCATAACCCAAAACCGCAAGTGTTTCATTTTTTAATACTTCTTTTGCTTTATTTAAGTCGAATTCTTCGCGGGTAACCACATTTTCTACTACGCCGCCGAAATTTAATTTTGCCATCTTTTTTTATTTTTTATAGTTGTTTGTTTAATTCTAATTCTTTTAAATAGGTACTCAATTCTTTCATCGGTTTGGTTACTGCCACTCTTCCCGAACGGGCAAATTCCAACACACCGAAAGGTTTTAATTTGTCGAACAATGCTTGTGTTTCTGATTTGTGTCCGGTCTTTTCGATGACGATAAACTGCGGATCTACCGAAAGCACTTTTGCATAATTTTCCCGAATGATCTGCTCCACATCGGCATTGGAAAGATTGCTTGTTCTGATTTTGTACAAGGCAATTTCCTGATTAACAACGTCCTTGTCTTCGTGTACGAATGCTTTCAGTACATCGATTAATTTTTCGATTTGTCCCACAACCTTGTCTATTTGTTCTTTGGTCGTTCGCAAAACAATGGTGTAGCGATGCACGTTTTTCACTTCTGTTTCCGATGCTGTGATGCTGTCGATATTCAAATGCCTTTTCGTAAAAATGATAGTGATGCGGTTGAGCATTCCGATTGTGTTTTCGGTGAATATGGATACTGTAAATGTTTTTTCTAAATTTTCCATTTTTTCTATTTTTATAATTATTGTAAACGGACTTCTGAAACCGAAGCACCTGTGGGCACCATCGGGAAAACATTGTCTTCTTTGGCAACTTTCACTTCCAAGAGATAAGCAGAATCACTATTCAACAGTTCTTCCAATGCTGATTTTAAATCTGTTTTCTGCGAAACTTCCTGACCTTTTATTCCGTAAGAATTGGCAAGTGCTACAAAATCCGGGCTTTGTATTTCGGTAAAAGAATAGCGTTTTTCAAAGAATAGTTGTTGCCATTGACGCACCATTCCCAAAAATCCATTGTTCAAGATGATGATTTTTACACCGATATTATTTTGCATAATCGTTCCCAACTCCTGCAACGTCATTTGAAAACCGCCATCGCCAATCACCGCTACCACTTGCTTTTTTGGGTTCGCCATTTTTGCACCCATTGCTGCTGGTAAAGCAAATCCCATAGTTCCTAAACCACCCGAAGTAACATTGCTTTTGGTTTGATTGTATTCGTAATATTGTGCAGCCATCATTTGATGCTGTCCGACATCCGTTACTACAATCGCTTCACCTTTGGTCAAATCAGAAAGTAAACTCAGCACTTCGTCCATTGTCATTTTCTCGGAAAATTCTTGTGCTCTGTTTTCTTTTAACACCTGATTTTCTTTCGCTTTCGCTTCTTTAAATTCATTCAGCCAAGTGTCATATTTTTTTGCTTCAACCAATGTTGTCAAGGCTTCCAAGGCTTCTTTAGCATCTGCCCAAACCGGCACATCGGCTTTGATGATTTTATTGATTTCCGCAGCATCTAATTCTACGTGGATGATTTTTGCTTGTCGGGCATATTTTGAAACATCGCCTGTTACACGGTCGTCAAAACGCATTCCTACGGTCATCAGCACATCACATTCGTTGGTTTTTACATTGGGTGCATAATTTCCGTGCATACCAACCATTCCTACAAACTGATGATGATTTCCGGGAAAAACGCCTAATCCCAAAAGCGTAGATGCTACTGGAACTCCTGTTTTTTTAGCAAATTTCAAAAGCTCTTTTTCTGCTCCGGAAAGCATCACACCTTGACCCACAATCAACATTGGTTTTTTTGCCTTGTTCAACAATTCTGCCGCTGCTTTTACTTGTTCCAAATTGAGTTGTGGTTTTGGCTGATAACTTCGTATTGCTTTACATTTTTCGTAATTAAAATCCACCAACTCAAATTGTGCATCTTTGGTAATGTCCACCACCACAGGTCCGGGGCGACCCGATTGTGCAATGAAAAACGCTTTTGCCAAGGTTTCTGCGATATTTTCTGCTTTCGTAACCTGACAATTCCATTTCGTAACCGGCATAGAAATTCCGATGACATCAGTTTCCTGAAAAGCATCTGTTCCCAACAATGGCGATGCAACCTGACCTGTGATGCACACCAAAGGCGTGGAATCTATCATCGCATCTGCCAAACCGGTGATGAGATTAGTTGCTCCCGGCCCCGAAGTTGCAAAAACAACTCCCACTTTTTTTGAAGTACGAGCAAAACCTTGTGCAGCGTGGATTGCACCTTGTTCGTGGCGAGTTAATATATGATTGACTTTATCCAAATAATCATACAAAGCATCATAAATTGGCATAATCGCTCCACCCGGATAGCCGAAAATAGTTTCGACTTTTTCCTGCAATAAACATTGGATAACTGCCTCTGAACCTGTCATAGTGCGTGTTTCCCGCATTTTTGTTTTTAATTCTTCTTTTACTAATGTTGTTGTCATACTAATTTATTTATCGGTTACACAACCTGTTGATGCACTGGACACACTTTTGGCATATTTGTACAATACACCTCGTTGCACTTTTAGTGGTGGTTGTTTCCACTGTTGTTGGCGTTTTTCTAATTCTTCGTTACTCACTTTCATATTGATACTGTTGTTTTTCACGTCAATCGTGATAACATCTCCATTTTGAACCAAGGCGATATTTCCACCCGATTGCGCTTCAGGACAGATGTGTCCAACCACGAAACCGTGGGTTCCGCCTGAAAATCTTCCATCGGTAATTAAAGCGACATCATTTCCCAAACCTGCACCCATAATTTCGGAAGTTGGTTTCAGCATTTCGGGCATTCCCGGACCACCTTTCGGACCACAATAACGGATAACAACCACATCGCCTTTTTTCACTTCACCCGATTCGATGGCGTGATTAACGGACTGCTCATCGTCAAAAACTTTTGCTGAACCTTCAAAGAAATCACCTTCCTTTCCGCTGATTTTGGCTACACTTCCTTCGGTGGCGAGATTTCCGTATAAGATTTGTAAATGTCCGTTTTTCTTGATTGGATTTTCCAAAGGAAGAAATACTTTTTGTCCTTCTGTTAAACTGGGAACATCTTGCAGATTTTCAGCAACTGTTTTTCCAGTAACGGTCAAACAATCACCGTGAAGCAGCTCTTTTTCCAACAGGTATTTCATCACAGCAGGAGTTCCACCTACCTTGTGTAAATCTTCCATCAGGTATTTTCCGCTCGGTTTTAAATCAGCCAAAACAGGCAGTTTATCGCTCATTTTCTGAAAATCTTCTAAGGATAATTCCACATTTACCGCATCTGCCATCGCAATTAAATGCAACACCGCATTGGTTGAACCACCCAAAACCACCACCATTGTCAGTGCATTTTCAAAGGCTTTGCGTGTCATAATGTCGGTTGGTTTGATATCCTTTTCCAAAAGTGTTCGGATGGCTTTTCCTGTATCCAAACATTCTTTTTGTTTCACTTCATCAACCGCAGGATTGGACGAACTGTAAGGCAAACTCATTCCCAACGCTTCTATTGCCGAAGACAAAGTATTGGCTGTGTACATTCCGCCACAGGCACCTGCACCTGGACAAGCACAGCGAACCACGCCATTGTAATCTTCATCGGAAATGTTGTTGCTTATTTTTTGACCCAATGCTTCAAAAGCAGAAACGATGTTCAGTTTTTGGTTTTTATAGTTTCCCGAATGGATAGAACCACCGTAAACCATGATGGCCGGACGATTTAATCTTCCTAAAGCGATGATAGAACCCGGCATATTTTTGTCGCAACCCACTACCGCCAACACCGCATCATAATGTTGTGCCTCAACAACTGTTTCTATGGAATCAGCGATGATGTCTCGTGAAACCAAGGAATAACGCATTCCGTCTGTACCATTTGCCATACCATCACTCACGCCGATTGTATGGAAGATTAATCCTACCAAATTGGCATCAACCACGCCTTGTTTCACGGTTTTTGCCAAATCGTTGAGGTGCATATTGCAAGTGTTTCCTTCGTAACCTGTGCTGACGATACCTACTTGTGCTTTGTCCATATCTTCATCGGTCAGACCTATGCCGTACAACATCGCTTTGGAAGCTGGTTGTGTTGGATTTTGGGTAAAAGTTTGGCTGTATTTATTCAGTTTTTGCATTAGAATTCGGCTTTTAAAACGTTTAATGGTTGACGAACCGCTTTGCTGTACGCTTCTTGTAATTTTTTTCCTAACGATTTTTCCCAAGGAAGTGGAAAATGATAATCGTTCACCGATTGTATTCCGACTACTTCAGCAGCAGTACCGCAATAAAAAGCAGCATCGGCTTGTAATAAATCATCTAAAGAAAATTGACCTTGTTGCACTTTCAGATTTAATTCTTCTGCCAATTCCAAAACGGTAGCTCTTGTTATTCCAGGTAGGATATGACCCAATTGCGGTGTGAACAAAATGCCATCTTTCTCAAAAAATAGATTCGCACCCGGACCTTCGGCTAAATTTCCTTCACAATCCAAAAGCAAGGCTTCATCAAATCCGTTGTCTTTTGCTTCGCGGGTTGCCAAGATAGAATTAACGTAATGACCGCAAACTTTGGCTTCTATGTGCAAGGATTTTGGGTGAGGACGACAATAAGAAGAAACGTTTAATCGAAGCAAATTATCGCCCAAATAAGCACCCCATTCCCAAGCGGCTATCATCACGGAAACGCTACTCGGAGCGGATAAACTCATATTTTGTCCGCAATAGACTAAAGGACGAACATACGCATCTTGCAGCTTGTTTTTTTCGAGCAATTCGTAGGTGAATGCCATCAATTCTTCTACTGAATATGGAACAGGGATTTTTACTAATTCGCAAGATTTTAGTAAGCGTTCGTAATGTTCTTTTGCTTTAAAAACGACTGTTCCCGATTCGGTTTTGTAAGCACGGATTCCCTCAAATGCGCCATAACCGTAGTGTAAAGTTTGACTGTAAAGGTCGGTGTTGGCGTTTGTTGCCTTGGTAAATTTGCCGTCTAAAAATAAGACTGTTTGATTGTTGAAATACATATTAATTGATTTTTAAAATTAAATTTTGGACATAAAAAAAGCCTTTCCCGAAATGAGAAAGGCTTGTTGACTTATAGACATATCAGCTTTCCTCACGGTGGCGAGTAAATAATAATGCTGATAATAATGTTGCTGTTATATAATTTCATTTTGTTTATTTCTAATTTGAATTCAAAAAAAAAGCCCTCCAAAATTTTGGAAGGCTTACGTGTATATTTTTTTTGAATCTATACAATTATTCCTTCCCGGAATGTGAAATCACACCCGCAATAATAATAGAAGAAATAATGAATTGATTGTACATATTTTTTGTTTTCGGGTGCAAATGTAAATACAAAGTTTTTAATTATCCAAATTTTTTGATATTTTTTAATGTAAAGTTTCTATGTGCCAGAGATGTTGAGAGAAATACCTTCTTGTAAGGTGTATGCAAATTGATATGATGTGACATACAAAACGCTAAGTTTTAACAGATTTAATTTTTTTAATTCAATATCTATTTTTATAAGTGTTTAGGATTTACACGATTAATTGGCACTTATATCTTTGAAGTGTTAATGCTGTATTTCAACAAAAAACAAATGTGCCAAATTTGGGGTGGCTAAAATTTTTTCTTGTCGGTGTTTGTCTTGAAGATATTTCTGTCATGTCTTTTTAGATTGCCCATCTATTGAATCAAATGTCGCATGTTTGGGTCATTCTTGATACGCTCCATTTCGTTTTCTACAATACTCAAAATGTCTGATTTTATTTGACGGTAATTGCTTTCAATTTCTTGTTTCATTTTAACCTCGCCGTGTTCATCCGCAAAAGATAGGATTTGTGGTATTTTCTGATAGGCTTTGGTTTTGGAAGCAACCTTTTCATTATCGACAACTATTTCAGCGTATAATATCTTTTGCTCGATACGTTCGTCAAAGTTATCAGAGACAGAACCAACAAACATACCCTGTGTAGATATTCTTGCTAAATTGACACCCTATTCCTAATTAAATTGACCACCAAAAATGAAGTCAAAAAAAGGTGTTTTGAGATGGGTTAAAAATATAAAATTTTAAATTACTCAGTGGCAGATTTTGGATCTGTTTTTTTTCTTCTTAGTGATTCTCCCTTAAGGTCTATTCTTACGGAGTTATGTACCATTCGATCAAGGATTGCATCTGCAATGGTTTGCTCACCAATAACTTCATGCCAAGCACTTACAGGAAGCTGTGATGCAATAATTGTTGATCTCTTACCATGTCTGTACTCAATGATTTCCATAAAATCTTGGCGTTTTAGATTATCTAAGGTTTGCAAGCCAAAATCGTCTAAGATGATCAAATCTTGCTTCTCAATACGGTCTATTTCTTTGAGGTAAGAACCGTCTGCTTTTTCCATTTTTAGTTTTGAGAAGAGCTTGTTAATGCTAAAGTACATGACCTTGTAACCAATTGTACAGGCTTTATAGCCTATAGCTGTTGCAATAAAGCTCTTTCCCACACCTGTACTTCCCGTTACCAAAATATTTTGTTATTGATTGATAAAATCGCAAAACGCGAGCCTTCCAATAGTGTTTTTATCAATATTTCTGGAGTTGCTTGCAGTAATTTCTTCCATAAATGCTCGGTAGCGGAACTTTGCTGTAGTAATCAGTCTTTCGACCTTACGACTTTCCCTATCGTCGTATTCGGATTCGGGGTCGATTAGATAAGCGATAAGCTCATCGTTGGTGTAACTCTGGCTGTTAACTTCCATAGCATTTGTAAAGGCTCTGTGCATACCATAAAGCTTTAAATGCTTCATTTTGTCTAAAGTGGATTGATTCACTTTTTAAAATTTAATGATTTTTGATTTTTTTATTCTTCATTCCTATCTCTTGTCTCTACTGATATTACTTGGCACCACGGATGTTTTTATGTTTTGGAAGCTTCTTTTCCTGGAAAAACTCATCATCGTTGCTAAGGTTGTCCAAACCTCTTTCCAGGATACTTTTAATAATGGCAAGATTGTATCTTTCGTAGTCCATTGCTCTTTTGCAAGCGTTGTCAAGGCGGTGATTTCCGGTCTTTTTAGACAAGGTTAATATACCCAAACAGGTTTTATAAGATTGCTCGGGATACTGTTTCTTTTCTAATATTTTCTCAATGTATTTTTCACAAGATTCGCCAAGACTTCGTCCCCACGACAAAAACCTCGAAGGATTCCATTCTGTCATAAATTGATGTGAGGAAGGCATATGTTCTTTAATCGTGGTATAGCCATACTTCAGTAAAACCCGATGATGAAAAGCGATTCTGCGCTGCTCAAAGTAAATTTCGACAGTGTTTTTATTAAAAATAATATTCATCTTTTTACCAATATAACTGAAGGGAACACTGTAATAATGCTTGTCTTTATTGAGATAAACATGGCTCGTTTTATGAAGTGTTGCCCTGGTGATATATTTTAGCTGATACATCAATGATGGAAGTGGTGATAAAACAGGTTTTTGTACTTCCAAGAAAACATCTTCTCGGGAATACTTTTTGCGTTGTAAAGGTGCTTTGTTATGCTGTTCTAAAAGAAGAGCTATGGCTTTATTAAGCTCTTCCAAGCTAAAAAACTGCGTCTTTCGAAGGGGCGCAAATATTCTTGTATAAACGATTCTAACAGCATTTTCAACCAAGGATTTATCTTTGGAATGATAAGCTCGTGTGGGCAAAATAGTGGTGCTGTAATAGGAAGCAAAGTCGAGTAAAGAGTCTGTGATTATGGGTTCATATTTATGACTTTTCTTTACTGCTGTACGCAGATTATCCGTGACTATGGCTGCTGGAACGCCGCAGTAGTAATGCAAGATTTTTGTAAGATTTGACAAAAAGTCTTCCTTGGTCTGGGTGGAGGTTGCCTCGACAAAGGTCATCTCGCTTGCTCCCAGTACGCTTACAAAGACTTCTACATCTTTTATTTCCCCTGTTTCTTTATTGATGACTTGAAGCTTTTTACCCGTGTAATCAACGAACATTTTGTCTCCAGCTTTGTGATCGATGTGCATGGAGGGATTAACCCTCTTGCACCAAGTTCGGTAATTAAAGCAAAAGCGTGAATAACTGTATTCTAAGGGGTGTTTGTCGATATACTCTTCCCAAAGTAGGTATCGGGTAACACCGACACATTTTAGTTCTTTAGAAAAATATGGAAAAAAGCTTTCTAATTGTTTATGAACGTTATCTTGATCCCGTACGTCAACTGGTGCTGCTCCGAAAAGATCATCCAGATCTTCATCGTTAAGTGCCTGTAATTCGTCAAAAGTAAACTGATGCTCGTTGTAAAGATGAATGTACTTCTTGACGGTGTTCATCGATACGCCCAGCTGTTTGCTGATCTGCAATTTGCTAACGCCAGAGGTGTAAAGTCGTAAGAATTGTCTTAAATGTAACATGCCTATTTTTTTATTAGCCATAACTCGCTTTTTTGCGAAGTTATTTCTAAGACACATTGATCGACTTTTTTAAGTGGTCAATTTCGCAGGAATGCCCTGGTCAATTTGCCCAGGAAACAACTGATCACTTTGACAGGAATGATATGGTCAGTTTTGCAGGATTCTACACGTAATACCAATTTTCGAACAAATCGAAGCTATTGATTATGTATTTTTCTAATTATCCCGCATCTGCGTGAGGGCGAAGCGCATTGTTGGAGCTCGTGATGTGAGGCGACGGAGCGCAGCGGAGCCGACCGAGCATCACAGCGACTGCGCGTAGACCGACCGACAAAACAAAAAACGCGGACGACAATGTCGTCCGCGTTTTTTTTGTTTTGAGGGCACGCCCAAATTAAAAATATGCTATGGATTAAAACCTTCGATAATTTTTGAAAAATCTTCGATTTTTAGCGCTGCCCCACCGATAAGTCCACCGTCGATATCTGGCTGCGAGAAGATCTCTTTTGCGTTGTCCGGCTTAACAGAACCACCGTACAAAATCGAAATTTCGTCCGCAACTTCTTGACCATACTTAGCTGCAATAAGACTTCTGATGTGCGCGTGAATCTCCTGCGCTTGCTCTGGCGTCGCAGTCTCACCCGTACCGATCGCCCAAACAGGCTCGTAAGCGATAACCACTTTTTTGATTTCGTCCGCAGAAAGCGTGAAAAGAGCAACTTCAGTCTGGTTTTTTACGACTTCGAAGTGTTGACCAGCTTTACGTTGTTCCAAAGTTTCGCCGTTGCAATAGATCGGCGTAAGACCAGCATCCAACAAAGCTTTTACTTTTCTATTCGCATGACTGTCGGTCTCACCATGGTATTGACGACGCTCTGAGTGCGACACCAAACTCCCGTCAATGCCAATAGAATTGATCATCTGAACGGAAATTTCGCCTGTGTAAGCACCACTTTGATATTCTGAAACGTCTTGTGCAAAAACCTCAACTTCTCCATTTTTAAAAATATCTTTAGCCATTGTTAAATACAAAGCTGGCGGTGCGATATAGACTTCGCAATTGGTTGTATTGTTTTTTTTGTATTCTAAAAGTTGGATCATTAAAGCCTCTGCATCTGCAAAGTTTTTGTTCATTTTCCAGTTGCCTGCAACGATGTTTTTTCTCATTTTATTTTTATTAAATTTAATATTAATCCATTTTCCATATGGTCTTCATCATCGTGTAATATTGGTGTTCTACACGTGACACATCTTGATCTGCCTTGATCAATTTCTTCGCAAAAGCACGGAATTCCTCACGCTCTGCTGGTGTCGAATCGTCATAAAAACATCTCGCATGAAACTCGAAATGATCCTTCCAATCGCTTGGCTGAAGACTCGCAATAACATCCAACTCATTGTCCAGATTTAAACGAAAAGGAAATTCTTCCGCCAGATATTCTAAAATAACTTTTTCTTCTTCTGGACTAAATTTGTAATCGACAGCTGACAACAACATCAACATGTGATATCCTGCGATTGATTTATTTGATTTTTGCATTATTCTTATTTTTTATATTCTTTTAAATAATCTTTAGCTCCCAATTTTTCAACGATTTTTCCTTTTTCTAAAACCATAACAAAAGGATTACTTCTTGCAATTGTTTTAATCGCGATCTCGTCCATCATAAGATTCGGAATTTTATTGAAAAAATCTGGTTGCGTCGACACACCGTAGACTTTTACCGCACGCTCATGCATCATCATATTCTCAATCTCAGCAACCAATTGCGTTGACGCTTCTTTTGGTTTATAAACGAATACTAAAATTGCTTTTGGTTCATTAAGAATTTCGGTGGTTTTATCTTCACCAGTCGGCGTTTCTAACTTTAATTTTTTGATTTCGGAATCGTAACCTCGCTTAACAATTTCGGATGTGGTTTTACCTTCTTCAATCTGCCAAGTTTCGTCCTTCCAATAATTTTTGTTGATGTATTCATCTTGATCAACCTTCTTCACTTCTCCCGTTTTAGAATTTTTAAGTGAATAAAAAGTCTTGTAAATCGATGGATCTTGTTCTATTTTTTGACGCTCGGCATTTAGGTCAGTTCCTATTTTATAAGCTCTAAAATCTATTAAAGGTTCATGTGTAATTCCGCGATACATTACGTAAGTCATTACTAAAACAAAAATACCAAGAACAGGCATTTTGACACAACCTAAATCTGTTTTTTCGTGATAATTCTTATTCAATAACAATAAAATTAACAAGCCTACAAGAAGTGCAATATCCTTCCAAAAGGATTGCCACGGCGTCATCTTCATCGCATCACCAAAGCATCCACAATCGGTTACAACATTATAAAACGCCGAATAAAATGTTAAAAATCCAAAGAATACACAAAGCGCGATAAGTGCAACCAAGGTAGCTTTTAATTTAATCTTCATTAAAAGCATAAAACCTAAAGCCAGTTCTAAAACCACAACAATTGTCGCCAGCTCTAAGGCATATTGTTCAAAAAAAGGCAAGTTAAAAACAGACGGGGAAAAATATTCCTCCAACTTAAAAGAAAAACCTTTTAAATCAACGGCTTTTACAAAACCCGATGCAATAAAAATTACCGCAATAATATAACGTAAAAGTCTCTTGATCATATGTTATTGAATTTTATGATGAATATTTTATCAAGCAAAAAACTGCGTAATTGAGCATATCAAAATAGTTAGCATCCAAACCTTCGGACACCAAAGTCTTACCTTGATTATCTTCAATCTGTTTGGTTCTCAAGACTTTTTGATAAATTAAATCAGTTATAGAACTAATTCTCATTTCGCGCCAAGCTTCGCCGTAATCGTGATTTTTCCGTTCCATTAAAGCTTTGGCTTCGTTTGCGTATTTGTCATACAAACTCATAATTTCGGTCTCGTCGGCATTTAATTTATCTGAAAAACCTTTTTCTAACTGGATTAAACCAATGATGGAATAATTGACAATCGCCACAAATTCGTCTTTTTCATCCTCGTCCACCATTTTGACATCCGTCATCTGCAAAGTACGAATACGATTGACTTTGATGTAAATTTGATCCGTAATCGAACTCGGTCTCAAAACACGCCAAGCCGAACCATAATCGCTAAGTTTTTTTTTAAAAAGATCTCGGCAGCTTTTGATAACTTCCTCAAACTGCACCGATGTATTCGCCATAAAAATGAGTTATTGGTCAAAGATACAAATTTTAGCCAATCGCAGAGGATGACAATTATCTCAAAAAATAAAGGAATTTTAATAATTGGTTGGCGTTCCGCATCTTGTTTTATAAATTTGTGAAATGAAGTTTTCCAATTCAGCATTTTCAGCAGATAAACAATTCAGTATCAATTGCAATGGCAGATTAATCGATCTGAGCCAACCCAAGATTATGGGGATTCTAAACCTCACGCCAGACTCTTTTTCTGATGGCGGAAAGTTTAATTCTGAAAAAAATGCATTACTTCACACCGAACAATTATTAAAAGATGGCGCACATATTATTGACATCGGCGCACAATCGACGCGACCAAACGCCGAACATATTTCTGCACAAGAAGAAATCAAACGAATCGGCAACATTATTTCTTTAATTAAAAAAGAATTTCCTGAAGTTTTAATTTCTTTGGATACATTTTATGGTGAAGTACTGAAATTCGGTTACAACGAAGGCATCGACATTGTTAATGATATTTCGGCGGGACAATTTGATGACCAGATGTTAACCGAAGTTGCGAAAACTGGACTTCCATACGTTTTGATGCATATTAATTCGAGTTACGACAATATGCATAATAAACCACATTCTGACGATATTATTCTTGAATTAAATAAATTCTTTTCGAAAAAAATTGATGAAATTAACCAACTTGGAATAAAAGATATTATTCTCGATCCGGGTTTTGGATTTTCGAAAACACAAGACAATCAATTACAAATCATTAACGAATTAGAATACATTGGTTTTGGCGACTTCCCTATTTTAATAGGAATTTCAAGAAAATCTTTTATTTATAAACCTTTAGGAAAAAGTCCTCTAGAAATCCAACATGAAGTTGAAAAAATCCATCAACAACTTTTCGAAAAAGGTGCAAAAATTTTCAGAGTTCACGAACCAGCCTTGCTAAAATTTTAAAACATGAAAAAGATGCTTAACACCCTTCGCCTCATGTTAAAACATTCTTTCGACAACATCCGCAACGAACAACTAAAAAATAATCTTTTGCAGGCAATTCCTTTTTGGATTGGATCGGTTATTACGGGATTTTTCGCAGTGATGTATGCCAAAATTTTTGCGTGGGGCGAAAAACTTCTCGAACTTATCATGAACTGGCATGACTGGATGATTTTTATTATCGCACCAATCGGTTTTGTATTGTCATGGTGGCTGGTTAAAGCATTTGCGCCCTATTCCAAAGGATCTGGAATTCCGCAAGTTATGGCAGCAGTCGAAATGGCAAATCCTAAAGAGCACAACAAGATCAAACACCTGTTAAGCATTAAAATTTTAATTTTAAAAATCATCTCATCGGTCGTATTAGTCATTGGTGGTGGCGCAATCGGTCGCGAAGGTCCGACCATCCAAATTGCAGGTTCCATTTTTAGAAAAGTTAATGAATATCTTCCTTCTTGGTATCCGAAAATTTCTAAGAAAAATATGATAATGACTGGGGCGGCTGCAGGTCTAGCAGCGGCATTCAACACACCTTTGGGCGGAATTGTATTTGCAGTTGAAGAGTTGACAAAGACGCACATCAACTATTTTAAAACAGCTTTATTCACAGCTGTAATTATCGCAGGTCTAACCGCCCAAACATTAGCTGGCTCTTATCTTTATCTTGGTTATCCAAAAACAAGTGACATCTCATTAAGTGTTATTTTCCCTGTGATTTTGGTAGCGTGTATTTCAGGAATTTTTGCCAGTCAACTTTCTGTGATTATGTTAAAAATAAGTGCATGGAAAAAAAGATTAAAAACCGACGTTTCTAATATCATTTTCCTAGTTATTAGCGCCTTGATTATTGCGAGTATTGCTTATTTTGTAAATCGTGAAATTTTAGGATCTGGGAAAGAAATTATGGAACGTGTCCTATTTACCGACAACAAACACGAAGAATGGTACGTCCCTCTTCTTAGGATGATTGGCCCTGCATTAGCTTTCACATCTGGTGGTGCAGGCGGAATTTTTGCACCAGCACTTTCTGCGGGAGCAAGTGTAGGATCGGTAATTTCTGGTTTAATACATTTATCACCGCACGAGACCAATGTCGTTATACTTGCAGGGATGGTTGCTTTTTTAACCGGAATAACCCGAGCGCCCTTTACTGCTGCTATTATTGTTTTGGAAATGACCGATCGACATTCTTTGATATTTTATTTGATGTTGGCCGGCATGATGTCTTCTATTGCATCGATTTTGGTGAGTCGTCACTCTTTATATGAAGAATTAAAAATCAATTTTTTAAAAGATTTAAGAAGTAAAAACCACATTAATGATTAATTTTATTCTCAAATAAACTTATACATAGGAAATAAAAGCCAAAACAAAGGCCTTAAAAAGACGTTTTAAACCACCAATAACTATTTTTGAAAATATTTTAACTTTTATATTACTAAATTGTAAATTTTTTTCATAGTTTTGAAACCAAACCAAAACAATTTTAAATAATATGACAAAAAATTTACTTAAGCTAGCCTTTTGCACTCTTCCACTACTAGGCTACATTCATATTTTTCAATAAAATTTTGATGGCAACGGCTCTGGAATTGGTGCTTGGACGGTAATTGACGCTGATGGCAACGTACCTGCTCAACATGTTTCCTTCATTAACGCGTGTACCGTGTATGACAGATCAGGTCCAGATGGAGAATTTCAAGAACCAGTAGTCAATAATGCTGCGATGAGCACATCTTGATATGACCCAGCGAACAGCTCTAAGGATTGGCTAATCTCGCCAAGTGTAGCAATTTCTGGAAGCAATCCATCATTAGTATGACAAGCTAAAGCTGAAGATCCGCAGTTCCCAGATGGTTACAAAGTAATGCTTGCGCCAAATAGAGGCAACACCATCGCACACTTCACCGTTGAACTATTCAGTAAATTTGCAGAAAATGCTAGCTGGACAACGCGATATACGGATCTTACACCTTATCTTGGTAAAAAAAGTATTCGTTTTGCATTTATTAACACCTCTAACAACATGTACGTTTTAGCAATTGACAACATAAAATTTGTTAATGATTTTGTACCACCGATTTTACCTACTTATGTAAATCTTTTAACGCCAACCAACAACCAACAAAATGTACTACTTATAATAATCAATTTAGTTGGGAAGCTCCTCCATCCACTCAAAATGTAAGTGCTTACAATTTCCATTTAGGAAATTCGGCAAACGACCTGCAATTTATTGGCTATACACCAGGAACTAGCATCACTCTAAGTAATTTAGAATATAAAAAAACGTATTACTGGACCATTAGACCTGTTAACGATGCAGGAGAAGCGGCTGGATGTACTGTACAATCCTTCAAAACAGAAGATAGTCCATTTAACCCGTATTGCGGTCCACTTTAATTTGGTTTTGAAATTTTCGGAACACAAATAAATGCTGTCGAACCAATTACAAAAGTGGAGTTGACTGACCTGTCTAACACTTCACCTGCGGAGATTGGACAAAACAATGCCCACGAAACATTCGTTGATAAAATTACTCATGTTAACAAAGAACAATCTTATGATATTAAATTATTTGGAAATACAAACGGACCTTACGAAGCAAAATTCGCAGTATATTTTGACTGGAACCAAAACGGCAGTTTCAATGATGCAGGCGAAGTATATTTAATAGATAACCCGCTAACTGATTCAAACGGAAAAGATGATAAATTTGTAAGCCAATCTATCACAATACCCGCATCAGCATTATTGGGTAATACAAGAATGCGTGTTAAAAAAATATATAATGATAATGCAGCAGATGTTGGAACATTAAACGATCCTTGTGCAAGTGCACGATACAGCCAAGCAGAAGAATACACTGTTAATGTAGGTAATTTAGCGGTTAGCGATCTACAAAAAAAACAAGTCAGTTACCTATCCAAATCCAGTTAAGGATATAGTAACAATAAACTCAGCGTCAAAAATTGAAAACTTTAAGATTTTTGATTTTACTGGAAAATTAGTTTACAGCATAGATGTCAATGCAAGTAAAAAAGAAATTAATCTTTCTAAATTACAAACTGGCACATACACAGTGAACATAAAATCTGAAGACGGTATCGAAACCACTAACATTATCAAAAAATAATAAACTAAAATAATTAAGGGAAAAGACCAGCATATTCTGTTGGTCTTTTTTTATGAAAAATAAAATAACATACTAATAAAACAATAAATAATTTACCTACTAAATAACTTTAATATAAATTAAAAATCTATTAAAATGTAAAATAACGAATTTTATCAATTAGTTTAATTAACAATTAATACAATATAGATTCATTAATAAATTTAAAATAAAATCACCAAACAATCATAAATATTATTTTTTTCATATCAAATTTGCATTTTAATTTTTTTTTAATATATTTGAAAATCTCAAAATCAAAAAATAAATTATTATGAAAAAAGTTTTACTATCATGCTTTGTAGCATTGGGCGTGAGCGCATCCGCGCAAACGGTACTTTTCCAAGACAGTTTCGAAAGTTACACCGACTTCGCAATTGCAAATGTCGGAAGTTGGACCCTTACAGATGTAGATCAGTCTACGACCTACGGTTTCTCGGGAATCCAATTCGCAAACTCTGGAGCAAAAAAATCTTTCCAAGTTTTCAACTCCACAACCACAACACCGCCAATTACACCAAGTGCTACATCAGATTGGACAGCAAGAACAGGGAATAAAATGATGGCTGCTTTTGCTGCAACTACTCCTAAAAACAATGACTGGATGATCTCACCACAAATCCAGTTAAACAACGGTACTATAGAACTTAGCTTCTGGGGAAAATCGTGCGATGGTCAATATGGTAATGAAAAATTCAAAGTACATATTTCAACAACAGGTACTGCAGTAAGTAATTTTACAGCTATCACACCTAACGAAGTATCTTCCCCTGCTGACATTACGTGGCACAAATACACGTATGACTTAAGCCAATACGCTGGTCAAAATGTATATATTGCAATTCAATGTGTATCAGATGATCAATTTGGATTTGCGATAGATGATTTCATGGTAACTAGTTCTGCAGCGCAGACAGAAGCACCTGGCTGTGCAACTCTAACTGCTCCAGCAAATGGAAATCAAGCTGTGGGCGTTAATCCTGCCCCAACCTTATCTTGGACAGCGCCTACAACTGGAGGTACTGCTAGTAGCTACGATGTATACTTAGGAACATCTCCTAACCCAACAACATTATTAGGCAACTATACTTCTACATCAACAACTGCTGCTGGACTAAGTCCTTTAACTACGTATTATTGGAAAGTTGTACCTAAAAACACTATCGGATCAGCTACTGGATGTACAGAGTTTTCATTCAAAACTTTAGATACAAATCCACCTGGATGTATTACGAACGTAACACCAGCAGACGGTGCAACAGGAGTTCCTGGAGGAACAACACCATTATCTTGGGCAGCTCCTACAACAGGAGGTACGCCAGTATCATATGATGTATATTGGGGAACAGATGCTGCATCTTTAACAAAACTAGGCAATACAACTAATACAGCCGTTAATATTACTAACACACAATATAGCACAACATATTATTGGAAAGTTGTAGGAGTAAACACTGATGGTACAAGTGCTGCAAGTTGTCCTTCTTACAAATTAACAACAGGCCCTAGTCCATACGAGCCATATTGCGGTCCACTTGCTTTTGGTTATGTTGAACCTATTACTAAAGTAACTTTTGCTGATTTAACAAATGCAACTTCAGCTGCAACAACAGCACCTGCACACGAAACATTCCTTGATAAAGTTGCAACAGTTACTAAAGGAGAATCTTACACAATGACTCTTGAAGGTAATACGGGAGGTAATTATAAAAACAGATTCGTTGTTTTTGCTGACTGGAATCAAGATGGAACTTTTGATCCAACCGCTGAAACTTACGTTGTAGAAGGCATTCTAGAAGCTTCAACTGGATTGGATGGCAAAACTGTATCTGTAAGCATCCCAGTACCAGCTGATGCTGCAACAGGTGAAACAAGGTTAAGAATTAAGAAAACTTATGGCGCAAATCCATACGTTGATCCTTGTGTTGTAGGAACATCTTTTGGTCAAGCTGAAGACTATAGCGTTAAAGTTGGAACATTAGCAGTTAGCGATATTAACAAAGCAAAAGTTCAGGTATTCCCTAACCCAGTTGTAGATGTATTAAAAGTTACAAGTGCTTCTAATGCTAAATCTATCAAGGTATTTGATATGAATGGTAAATTAGTAACTAACCAAGCTGCAAAAACAACAGCTAACGAAGTTAACATGTCAAGAATGACACCTGGAGCTTACGTAGTAGTTGTTGAAACAGATAACGGTTCAGACACTATTAAAGTAATCAAAAAATAATCAATTATAATTTAACTTTACAAGAGCTGCTTCAGAAATGGAGCAGCTTTTTTTATTTAATACTTTCTATTTTAAAAAATATTTATATCTTTGCAACTCAAAATAATTAACCAATTAATTAATCATTATGAACAATTACGAAACTGTTTTCATTTTAACTCCCGTTCTATCTGATGCACAGGTGGAGGAAGCAGTGCAAAAATTTGAAGGCCTTTTAAAAGAAAAAGGTTGTGAAATCGTTGCTAAAGAAAAATGGGGTCTTAAGAAATTAGCTTACCCTATCCAATTGAAAAAGAATGGATTCTACACTTTAATCGAATTTAAAGGTGAAGGTGACGTTGTAGCTGAGTTAGAATTAGCTTTCAAACGTGACGAAAGAGTTATCCGTTATTTAACAACTAAATTGGACAAGCACGCTGTTGACTACGCTGTAACTAGAAGAGCTAAAGTTAAAGCTGCTAAAGCTTAATTATTAATCCCTAAAACAAAAAAGACATGGCAATAGATGATATGGCTAAACAAGCTTCAGCTGGTGGAGAATCTGAAGTAAAATTCTTAACACCACTTGATATCAATACAAAATCTGAAAAGAAATATTGTAGATTCAAAAAATTCGGAATTAAGCATGTAGATTATAAAGATGCTGATTTCTTATTACAATTCGTTAACGAGCAAGGTAAAATCTTACCAAGACGTTACACAGGAACTTCTCTTAAATATCAAAGAAAAGTATCTGCAGCTATCAAAAGAGCTAGACATTTAGCTTTGATGCCTTACGTAGCAGACCTTTTAAAATAAAACAAAAAGCAAAACGCTATAAGCTTTAAGTATTATACCTAAAGCTTATAGCTATTTTTAGTTGCTGAATAAATAATTAATTCTAACTGTTTTAGATAAAAGACAAAAGATAAGAGATGAAAGACTTAAATCTTTTTTCTTTGCTCTTTCTTCTTTCCTCTAAAATCTAAACAAGACAACAACATGGAAATTATCCTTAAAAAAGACGTTGAAAACTTAGGACTTGAGTTCGATACAGTAAATGTAAAACCAGGTTACGCACGTAACTTCCTTATGCCTCAAGGTTTCGCAGTATTAGCAACGCCTAAAAACAAAGCTATCCTTGCAGAAACTCTAGAAGCTAGAAAAGAAGAAGAAGCAAAATTAATCGCTGCTGCTAACGCTATCGTTGACAAATTGAAAAAAACAACGACAACTATCGCTGCGAAAGTTGGTACAGGAGACAAATTATTTGGTTCTATCAACAACATTAACCTTTCTGAAGCTTTGGCTAAAGCAGGTGTTGAAGTAGATAAAAAATACATCAAAATCCCTGGTAACACTATCAAAAGAACAGGTAAGTTCGAAGCGCTTATCAGACTTCACAGAAATGTTGAGTACAACTACGAATTCGACGTTGTATCTGATGCTCCTGTTGAATCTGCTCCTAAAGCTGCTCCAGCTCCTAAAAAAGAAGAAGAAACTCCAGCTGAAGAAGCTTAATATTTTTTCTTTAATAAATATAAAACCTCCGAATTCGGAGGTTTTTTTGTTATTTTACGTCAGTTTGGGATAAAGTACTTTTATTTATACGAGTCCGTCACTTCCGGTAAAAATCTGAAAGTTTTTGTATCGAGAAGCTTTAATGATAAGAAAATTCACTTGTTTTCGATACAGTTTTCTTCGAAAACCACTCAAACTGACGTTAATTTTCTTATCGCGAACTCAGGTTATTTTGATTTCAACCGCTGTTGATAATCCGTTGGCGAAATGCCCGTCACACGCTTGAAAATATTACTGAAAGACGACAAAGAATTGTAACCAACGAGCATCGCAATTTCATACATATTGTACTTCTCCTCTCCCATTAATTCTAAAGATTTTGTAATACGCAAGGCACGAAGAAAACGCACATAATTCATTCCCAATTGTTCTTTAAATTTCCTGGATAAAGTGCGGCTACTAACTCCAAAATTTTTTGCAACTTCTTCCAAACCAAGATTTTTATCTAAATTGGTATTCAAGAATTTTGCAATTTTTAAAAGTATTTCGTCTTTCGGGAAAGGATGTCGCACAGGAAAAGCCAACTTACGATCCCGACTTGTTGGCAAAATATACTTCATGGCTTTTAGAAAAAAATACTTCTGTTGATCGGCTTCTGTCACCTTTCCGCTCCAGTTTTTGGTAAAAAGAATCATTTCGCGCATAAGATGACTTACGGAATAAATATTAACTTCCGAGAAAAAATCATCTTCTTCTTTTTCTGGTTTAAAATAAAAATTAAATAAACTCACCTTTGAGCTATAAGACAGAATATAATGTGGAAGTCCAGCAGGAATCCACATAAAACAGCGCGCAGGCAAATACCAATGCTTCTCTTCCGTAAAAATGTGAATAATTCCGCCTTCGGCGTAAATCAACTGCGCCGAATGATGAGAATGTTTTTTCGTTTCTACATTTCCCGTTAAAAGATGGTAAACATAAAAGCTTGCATCTGCTTCTTCAAGCTCATCGTAGTGACTTTTTCCCATTTCCCAAATTTAGTAAAAATATCAATTTGGCGTAAATGCGCAAATCATTTTCATTTTTCACAAAGACGGTCACGCACTTCTAGTCGTAACTTTGCTTTATCAAAATAAGAATCCCTAAAAATACATTTATAAAATTATGAAAATGATATTTCACATCAGAAAATATCACGTTTTAAGTTTGGCCCTAATTCTTTTAAGTTTAAACATAAAAGCTCAAAACTATAATCAACTTTCTCTGAAGGAAGCTTTAGAAATAGGACTTAACAACAATAAAGCTGTAAAAATTAGTCGTTTAAAAAATTCGATTTCTGAAACTAAAGAAAAAGATTTAAAAATGGAAAAATTGCCCAATATTGAGTTCCATACCAATTACACACAAGTGAGCAATTTGCACCAATATCAAAACGGAATCTTCGACAAATCCACAAAATATGATGCAGTTAATGGCATGTGTGATTTCACATTATCGGCTTCCATTCCGCTTTATCTTGGTAGGAAATTAAAAAATAAGGAAAAAAAAGCAAAAATTAATACAGAAAATTCAAAGCTAAAAACACAAATCGATGAGCGAGAATTGAAAATGCAAATCATTACTGCGTTTCTACAAATTTATCATTTGAAAGAGCAACAGTCTTTAATTCAACAAAAAATGAAAGAAGACAGCGCCAATATTAAGGAAACAAAAATCCTAAAAAAAAACGGCGTGGTGACTTACAATGAAGTTCTGAGAACGTCTTTGCAACTTTCTAACCACAAAATGTCTTGGACAGAATTGGATAACGATATTCAAATTGCGGAACATCAACTCAAAACACTTTTATCCTTGCCCGACAATCAAGAATTGCATGTAGATACCACAGAACTGGTTTCAGAACAAGTAAAAATCCCGTATTTGGAAGATCTGAATTCCCAAGCCATCACGGAAAATGAAAGTATTGAGGTTTCTAAAAACAATATTCGTTTGGCAGAAATCGACAAAAAAATTGTGAAAGGCAAATATCTTCCAAACATCACAATGGGCGGCGAATATTGGTTAAAATATCCAAATATGATGTTTTTTCCGCCAGAACCTTATGCATACAGACTCGGCATGTTGGGCGTAACCCTCACCTATCCTATCGAAAATTTGTATAAAAATAAATACAAAATGCAGGAAGCCAAACAGCATATCGACTTGGCAAATCTGGAATTGGAGGAAAAAGAAGAGCAACTTAAACACGAGGTTTTTCAGGCATATAAAAAATATGAAGAAACCGAACAAAAAGTAAATATTGCACAGGAAGCAATTGCCCAAGCTGAGGAAAATTACAGAATTGTGAAAACAAAATACGCTAACAAATTAAGTTTAATCACAGAACTTATCGATGCCGACAATGCTTATTTGGAAGCAGAATCTAATTTAATTTCGGTAAAAATCAACAGACAACTCAAATATTATCAACTACAATACATCATTGGAAAGCTTTAAAATATGGCAACAAAACAACTTACAAAAAGAGAAAAAAGAATCAACAAAAGTATCTCGCTTCTGGCTTGGATTCTCATTATTGCAGGCGTTGCAGGAATGCTGAGCTTTTATCTTTTCAGTCGAAAAAATGTGACGACCAACGATGCACAAATCGAGCAATATATAACGCCAGTTTCCAGCAAAGTTTCTGGTTTTATCAAGGAAGTTAAGTTTAAAGAAAATCAGTTTGTAAAAAAAGGCGACACTTTGTTGATTATTGATAATCGTGAATTTAAAAACCAAGTCAACATTGCGGAAGCCAATCTACAAGCGACAACGGAAACTGTAAAAACTGTGCAAAGTGGCGTAAATACTAAGGAAAGTGATTCTAAAATTATCGACGCAAAAATTTCTTCCGCAAAAATCGATATTTGGAAAACTGAACAAGATTATAATCGTTACAAAAATCTTCTCGAGCAAAATGCCGCAACAGAACAACAATTTGAAAATATAAAAGCCTCTTACGAACAAGCGAAAGCCAATCTTCTTGCTTTGCAACAACAAAAAAATGCGATAAAAGCAAGTGCAAACGAACAACAAACTAGAGTTGCGCCATTGCAAAGTCAGATTCAGCAAAGTTCGGCAAGCCTTAATAATGCGAAACTTTTTCTTTCTTATACGGTTGTCACTGCGCCTTACGACGGTTGGGTTGGCAAAAAAACAATTCAGGAAGGGCAATTGATAAAAGAAGGTCAGGCTTTAGTGCAAATTGTTTCTAAAGAAAAATGGATTATCGCCAATTTTAAAGAAACGCAATTAGGAGAAATCGACCAAAATAAAGAGGTTACAATAACCGCCGACGCATTCCCGAACATTGAATTTAAAGGAAAAATAGAAAGCATTTCACCTGCTTCGGGTTCACAGTTTTCTTTGGTAAAACCTGACAATGCGACTGGAAATTTCGTAAAAATAGAACAGCGTTTTCCCGTAAAAATTATTCTTGAAAACAATCAAAACAACGACAAACTCCTTTCTGGAATGAATGTTTTGGTAAGCGCAAAGAAAAATGAATAATGATTGTTTGTTGGTTGATGGTTGATGGTTTTGGGTTTTTGGCTTTAAACCTTAAACTTTTAAACCTTTAACATTAAACCTCGAACCCGGAAACTCGAATCTCGTATCTCAAATCTCAAAACATACATCCTTGTCACACAATACAATATATCACAAATGGGTTCCGCAATGGTTGAAACTTCCGTTGCTGATTATGGCAATGTTTCCGCACTTGATGCTGATGTCGTTGTTTCATTCCAACAGCGCTTTTACATCATCATTTTTAGACGTAGATTCAGACGATTTGCAATATCTTTTGATGTTAATGTACGGTACAATCGTGGTTACACTTTTGGTTTTACCGAGATTTATGGCATATTTCAGTGTCAAATACTACATTTTGTTGATGTCATCGGTTTCCATCATTATATTATATGTCGTCTCGGTAACCAACAACTATCACGTGATTTTGGTAATGCGATTTTTGGAAGGAATTTTTGGAGTTTTGGAAGGCGCTATTTTTTTACCATTAATCACCGCCGAACTAAAAACCAAACATGCCAGAATCGTCGCTTATCTTTTTCTTTACGCCATAATGTTGACTGGTGGTACGATTACAACAAGTTTACTAAAATCCAGCATCGAAAATTATAGTTTTCAACACATGGTTTTAATGATTGCTTACTTCCACATTTTTGTGCTGATTGTAGCGTTTTCAATATTTAATAGCAATAGATTTTTTGCGAGAATTCCGTTATATCAATTGGACCATGTGAGTTGTTTTTTACTTTGGTTGAGTTTACAATCTGGCGCTTATGCCATTATTTATGGAAAAAGATTGATGTGGTTAGAGTCCAATCAAATTGTTTTTTGTCTCTTCCTATTTATGATTTCGTCGGGTTTATTTATTTTAAAACAGAAATACAGCAAAAGACCAATTTTCCACTTAGAAGTTTTTTCTTACGTCCATATTTTAGTCGGAATTTTGTTATTTTTTATATTTTATGTTATTCGTGCAGGTCTTAACAATGTGTACAGCATTATGGCTAACGTTTGGAAATGGCCTTGGGAATACATCAATAACGTTCAATACTTCAATGTTGGAGGAACAATTTTGGGTATTATAATATCTGGAATTTTGTTGATGCGCGCAGTTTCTTCAAAAACGATTTTCGCTTCCGGATTTGCAATTTTAGCCATCGATTGTGCTTGGTTTACTTACGTATTTTATCCTGACACAACTTTATGGACGATTGCGCCACCTTTGTTTTTACAAGGCATTGGACAAGGACTTTTGTTTACGCCGCTTGTTATGTACATCATCACGGGACTTCCTCCAAATTTAGTTTCCAATGGCGCTGTAATGGGAACAACAGTTAGGTTTTGGACGACTGCAATTGGATATTCAATTATGCAAAATGCTATTTTGTATTTAAGTTTAAAACACGCCGATTCTTTGAGTACGAATTTTTCGCCAACCAACCCTATTTTTAGCAGTTTATGGAATAATAATTTTAACGCCAATCTAAGTAAATTGACATACAATGACGCTGTCAGCGTAACGATTGGTGGTTTTAAATCTAAAATTTCTGCACAAGCACTTTTGCTTTCAAACATGGAAATCTTCACAATTTTATTCTGGATTGCTCTTGCAACAACAATTATCATTTTGCTTTATAAACCTGCAAAAATTGGTGTGAGAAATATTTTTTATTAAAATTAAAATTTCTTCGTTTTAAATGAGAAAGAGGTTATTCCACCTTTATAATCTTTCAATTTATCTTGGATATAAAACTCAAACCAAATCCAAAGCGAGAAATAAACAATCCAAAAATACATAACCGTTTGTGGCTTATCAACGAGCATTCCGCCAGTTTTGGCATTTTGCCATCTAAAACCTGATGTATTAAGATACGCTTCTGTCAATCCAAATTGCGGAATCCACTTTTCCAAAATCGCCAGGCTGATTCCCGCAATCAAAAAGAAAATAGCACCTGCAATCGAATAAGCAATATTTCTAATAAAAAACAAAGGATTGCTTCCTGCAAAACCAGCACGCATTCGGTTCATAACAATCAGCAAATAAAAGTAAAAATAGTAGTTGTTATGAAAAGATTTTGCTAGACCATAAATCATAAATCCATACAGTAAAGCAATAATAATGAACTTTTTACTTCTTGCAAATACTGACAGAAAAACGCCAGAATGAATCATTAGAAATTCAACAACAAAAAGCTGAATGCCGTTGGTAATAAAAGTTGCATCACTTTGACCAGGAACTAGCCACACTTTTATGTAAAAAAATAATTCAGAATTTGTAAATTTTCAAACTTTAGATCATATTTCTGTAAAAACATACTTAGTTTCTCCATTACTTTCTTCCTTTAAAATCTTTCATCGTATCATAAATCCCGAAAACATTGCGCATCGTCCAATCAAAAACGGCTAAAGGTAAAATCCCTTGGCTTAGTCGGATAAACCAATACGGAAGCGGCATTGCTAACATTTTGGTTTGCTTTTCTATGGCACGAATTATTTTTTCTGAAGTTTTTTCGGGGTCAAGAATCGGCAAAAGTTTAGATTTTACGCCATCAAACATTCCCGTATTAATGTAAAAAGGCATAATGGTGGTTACAGAAATATTCTTTTTTAGTTCTTCCATTTCTAGTCGAAGACTGTCGCTCCAACCAACCGCTGCCCATTTGGAAGCCGCATAAACAGACATTTTCGGATTAGAAATAAGACCAGCCGACGAGCAAATATTACAAATAGAACCCGAATTATTACCCATCATTTCGGGAAGAAATTCTAAAGTAATATGCATAATTGCATCGGCATTTATCGCCATCGATTTAGAAATATTCTCATGCGAATGTTCGTGAAAATATTTCCCAACCACAATTCCAGCATTATTGATTAACACGTCGATTACACCAACATCTTGTTTGGTTTTAGAAGAAATTTCAATCAAATTTTCAACATTAGAAACATCAACTTTATAACCGATAATATTTCCTCTTAAAGAAGAAAATTCTTGTTTAACAGCTTCAATTCCAACTTCGTTGATGTCCCAAATTACCAAGGTTTTAGCACCTCTTTCGAGGACTTTTCTACCCATAATTTTTCCAATACCCGAAGCGCCACCCGTTATTAAAACCGTTTTCCCATTGAAGTTCATACAGTGAATTCTATTTTCAATAAATATAATTAAAACCTACAAAAAGCAAGTCTTATTTCCTTATTTTTATATTCGTAAAATATCAGTTAAAATGTCCATCCAAAATATTCTAGAAAAGCAACGTGATTTTTTTAACAGTCAAGCTACCAAAAGTTTAGACTTGAGAAAAACGCAATTAAAAAAGCTGAAACAAGTTATTTCTGATAACGAAAATCTGTTCTACGAAGCTATTCACAAAGATTTTGGAAAATCACAGTTCGATACTTACACAACCGAATTATCGATTATTTATGGTGAAATCAATTATTATTTGAAAAATTTAAAAAGTTTGATGAAACCAAAATCGGTAAAAACAAACTTACCGAATCTTCCAGGTTCTTCGAAAATTTATCAAGACCCTTTGGGTTGCAGTTTGGTGATTGGCGCGTGGAATTATCCTTATCAACTTTCGATTTGTCCGATGATTTCTGCCATTGCTGCAGGAAATACTTGTATTCTAAAACCGAGCGAAGTTGCTGAAAACACCATGAAATTGATGGCGGATTTATTCAATAAAAAATTTGATGAGCGAGTTTTACACGTAGAAATAGGCGGCGTTGCAGAAACAACAGAACTTTTAAAACTAAAATTTGACAAGATATTTTTCACGGGAAGTCCGCAAGTTGGAAAAATCGTTTACGAAGCTGCCGCAAAAAATCTAACGCCTGTAACTTTGGAATTGGGCGGAAAAAGTCCAGCTTTGGTTACTGAAAACGCCAACTTAGAAGTGGCTGCAAAAAGAATTATTTGGGGAAAATTCTTAAATGCTGGACAAACTTGCGTGGCGCCAGATTATATTTTGGTTGATAAAAAAGTAGTATCTAAGTTTATTGAAATATTAAAAAATCAAGTTCAGAAAAACGATTATCAACCGAACAGTTCTCATTTTACAAGAATTATTAACGAAAAGCATTTTAATAGACTTATAAGTTTAATTGATGACAAAAAAATAATTTTCGGTGGAAAAACAGATTTAGAAAAGCTTTACATTCAACCGACGCTTTTGTCTCCTATAAATTGGAATGACAAGATTATGCAAGAAGAAATTTTCGGACCCCTTCTTCCGATTTTGGTTTACGATAATTTTGATGAAGCTTTGAATCAAATCCGAAATCACGAAAAACCTTTATCAGCTTATCTTTTCAGTAATAATTCAAATGAAATAGAAAAATTCACCACCCAAATTTCTTTCGGTGGTGCTTGCATCAACGATGTCGTCATGCATTTAGCCAATGAAAATTTGCCATTTGGCGGTGTTGGCAACTCAGGAATTGGAAATTATCACGGAAAATATGGTTTTGAAGCTTTTACACATCAAAAATCTGTTTTAAAAAGGGCAACTTGGGGCGAACCTAACATTAAATATCCGCCGTATTCTGATAAAAAACTGAGTTGGATAAAGAAATTGATGTGAAAATTTAATGATGTTTATTTCTCGGTGCAGTTTTCAAATAATCCGCAAGCACTTTTTCTTGTGCACTTGCGCCAATTTGTATTTGCTTTTCGCGACTTGCAAAACGGAAAAACAATCGATTTCTCAGTTTTAAAAACTTTGCAAACGCAAAAGGAAACTTAACTTCTTCAATTCCGAGGCGCTTGTTAGTTTCGTCATCCAACAAAAACCAGTTAAGCCCGACGTGCAAATAACGCAGATTTCTCCTTTGGAACTGATATTTTAGTGTTGGTGTTTCTAGATTTTCGTCCAGCAAAGATTTTGCAAGATGCTTAGAATCTTCATCCGAAGATGGTTAGGTTGCCGTCCACATAAAGAAAAATTCCGTAGCTTCTTTTTTATCGTTTGGTAATATCTCATTTGGAATTCCGATTAGATAACCAATGTACTTCCAAAGATGAAACAAGCCAGCTTCATCTTCATCGGTAATTTGAACTTCCAATTTTTGTAATCCGTGCAAAAACATCAACGAAAACCCAATATACGTCGCCATCATATCCCACGAATTAATCGGAAGTCCCCAATTTTTGGTATCCCAATTTTTGTTTTTTTCTAAAATCATTAAACGAGAATACGAATGAATCAATCGTGTCGTAATACAGAATCCGTAACCTTTTTTATGAACTTGCAAAGCATCTTTTCTCGTGACATTCACCCAAAAATTAAGCGTGTCCGCCAATCTTTTGACTGCACCTTTTTTAAGCGCACCTGTCAAAATAATAGGCTTGTTAAGATAGGCGTAATCGTAACCGCCCATTAACACGTAATCGCGAAGAATTATCAACGCATTGAGACCAGCAATTTGACACACTTCCGAACCTTTTTCGATAAGATTCCAATCAAGCCAATCAGGAATATTTTCTGTTTGTTTAAATAAAACTTTTAGACTTTCTGCAATTTCGAGATCATTATAATCAACACCATTCTCAATGTAGTTTTTTATGGTCGATGTTGCTTCAGCAAAAGAAGATTTAAAATAAACATCTTTTACAACTTGATCGCCAACTTCGTCACATTGATAAAAATAAGGCGCAAATTTATCCCAATCTTTGAAAGACAATTCTGCTCCACTCCATTCTTGAAGTAACTTCCCATTGCCTTTACTCCAAAAGGTTTTGAAATGTTCTGAATCTTTATAATATGGTTTGGCTTGAAAATCTTGCATGACTTAAAAATACTAATTATCACGTTATCAAAATTTTAAATCGATATGATTTTAATCTTGATTTTATTTAATTAAACAAAAAGCCAAGAAAAATCTTGGCTTTGTATCTAACTTTTCGGTTTCCAACTATTGAAAAACTCTTTGACTTTCTCCAATCCATAACCTTTATCAGCTTCTAAAACTGAACTATCTTGTACATGAATCATTTTTCCGTTTTTATCTAAAACTATGAAAACCGGATAACCGTATTTGTCACCAGGATTTCCGTACGCTGCAAAGACCTTTTCATTTTTATTATCTGGCGAATAATTGAGGTGATAATACAAATAATTGTCATCAACAATTGACTTCAACTCAGGTGTTTTTTCAACAAAATCATTGAACCTCAAACACCATATACACCAGTTACCACCAGCTTGTAGAATAATATTTTTATTTTCTTTCTTTGCAATTGCCACCAAAGCTTTTATATCTTTTGCAGCATCCGCCTTGGGATCATAAGGTTTTTTGAGACGAGCTTTTTCCTCTTCTGCAGCTTTCTTTTTTGCTGCTGCATCTTGCGTCACTTGAGCTTTTGTTGTATCAGCAGTTTGCGCTTTGAAAACAGTGCTTCCTAACAACAACACACCAACGCCAAGCACTAGGCTTTTTACTTTTCGCATAATTTCAGTATTTTAATCGCTTTACATTTACAAAACTAAAGAATAAATCGATAGCTTTTCCTTAACTTTGTCGTTATTCTTTTTTACAAATTTTGAACCAAATATTATTCAGCATATTATTATTGTTATCAAAACTGCCTTTACGGGTTTTGTATGCTTTTTCGGATGTGATGTCTTTTCTCAATTATCACATTGTTGGTTACAGAAAACAAGTCGTTTATGACAATCTGAAACATTCTTTTCCAGACAAAACGCATGAAGAATTGGTGAGCATTCAAAAACAATTTTTCATCAATTTCTGTGATTATATTGTGGAAATGTTAAAAGCATTTACAATTTCTGAAACCGAGCTTAAAGTCCGCGTTCAGCACCTTAACCGTGATTTGTTTTCAGAAATACAAGCAGAAGGTAAAAACATTATTTTGCTGTCTGGACATGTTTTTAACTGGGAATGGTTTAATGCTTTGGCGACGATGGTTCCGCAAGAAAATTGCCATCCCGTTTATCGAAAAATGAACAGTAAATTTTGGGAAGAGAAAATTAAATTCGTGAGAAATCGTTTTAACAACAAATCTCTCGAAGCCAATGAAGTGATTAAACAGATCTTGAAAAGTCCTAACGATGGTAATTCGATCTACATGTTTGTTGCAGATCAAACACCACATTTCTCGCATGTGACTTATGGTTTAAAATTTCTAAATCAGCCAACACCAGCTTTTATCGGTTATGACAGATTATCACAAAAATTAAATTTAGCCTTTATCTATTGCGATATGAAAAAGGTGAAACGCGGTTTTTATCAAGTTAATTATTACAGAATTGATCCTGATGGTGAAAAATTTGAGCAATATGAAGTGGTGAGAAAATTCCATAAATTGTTAGAAAACACCATCCAAAAACGTCCTGATAATTGGCTTTGGTCGCACAGACGTTGGAAATATCAAGATTCTATTAAACAATACGAAGCAAACCCATGAGATTAGCAATTGCAATCCTTAACTGGAACGGAAAATCATGGCTAGAAAAATTCTTACCAACTTTAATTAAATACAGTCAGCAAGCTGAAATCTACGTCATTGACAATGCGTCGACAGATGATTCTGTGGCTTGGATTGCTGAGAATTATCCTCAAGTAAAGCAAATCTTAAACAAAGAAAACTTTGGATTTGCTGGTGGATATAATGAAGGTCTAAAAGAGATTTGTGCCGACATCTACTGTCTTCTTAATTCTGATGTTGAAGTTACAGAAAACTGGACAGAACCGATTTTAGATTTATTTAAAAAAGATGAATCTATTGCGGCTATTCAGCCAAAGATTTTAGATTTTAATAATAGAAATAAATTTGAATTTGCTGGTGCTGGCGGTGGATTGATCGACAATCTTGGTTACCCGTATTGTCGTGGTCGCGAATTTGAAACTATTGAAGAAGACAAAGGACAATACAATGATATTGCTGAAATATTTTGGGCTTCGGGTTGTGCTTTATTTATCCGAGCTAAAGATTTCTGGAATGAAAAAGGATTTGACGAACGATTTTTTGCACATCAAGAAGAAATCGATCTTTGTTGGCGTTTAAAAAATGATGGTCGCAAAATCTATTATTGTGGACAATCGACGGTTTACCATGTTGGCGGCGGAACTTTAAAAAAACAAAATCCGCAAAAGACTTACCTCAACTTCAGAAATAATCTAAGCATGATGTTGAAGAATCTTCCGTCTAACAAATTGTATTTAATATTCTTCCGTTTTTGTTTGGACGGTATTGCGGGGATTTACATGATGTTTAAAGATGGATTTTCGCACACCTGGGCAATTGTCAGATCACATTTTGGATTTTATCGGCAATTTGGAGAAACTTTAAAACGTCGTCAAAAACATCAGATCAAAGTTTATTATCAAACTAAATGGCTTATTTTTAAACACTTTTTGAAGTAAGAATTTTAGTTGTTGGTTTATGGTTTAAAACATAAAATTTAAAAAAGATAAAAAATGGATTTTGTTGCAATAGATTTCGAAACCGCTACACACGAACGGAATTCCGCTTGTGAAATGGGAATTTGTGTGGTAGAAAATGGTGAAATTGTAACAACTAAAACTTGGTTGATAAAACCGCCAAGCTTTCCTTATTTCCATCCTAGAAATATCGATGTCCACGGCATCACACCAGATGATGTTGCTGACGCTCCCGTTTTTGAAGATATTTGGCACGAAGCTGAAGAATTAATGTATGGTAATTTGATGATTGCACATAATGCGTCTTTCGATGCTGGTGTACTGAGAAGTTGTCTTGATTATTATGGTTTTTTTAAACCGAAAATCAATTATTTGTGTAGTATTTCTTTAGCGAAAAAATCTTGGAAAGACCTTAAAACTTATGGTTTGAGAAGTCTAGCGGATCATCACCAAATAAGCTTTAATCATCATAGAGCGGGCGATGATGCAGAAGTTTGTGCTAAAATTTCGTTGTTAGGTTTTGAGCGTTTGATGTTGACAAGAAATGACGAAATCAACGATTATTTCTTAAAAAATATCAAGCAACTTTAATTACTCAAAACTTCTGAAACTAAACTAAACTTTGGAATTTCCACCTCAAATTTTTCGTTGGTGTTGACATTTAGGAAAAGATATTGACCTTTCATATTTCCCATTCCTGACAATAAAACCACATTCGAAAAATACTTAAATGTTTGTCCTGCTTCAATGACTGGTTGCAAGCCAATAACGCCTTCTCCTTCGACTTTTGACTGACCATAACCTAAATCATAAATTTGCCACTTTCGGCTAAGAAGTTGCACGGTTTCTTGACCTATATTTTCGATAATAATGTAATAACGAAACGTGAAACGATTATCCAACGGAAAACTGTTCTTGAAATCATATTCTGTATGAACCGTAACTTGAATCTGAGAAGTCGTTTTTGAAACCATGGCTTAAGTATATAAATGCTATAATACAAAAATCCCGCCGAAATGGGCGGGATTCTGTATATCTAAAGTTTGATATTAAAGTTCTAGGGCTTTTCTCTCATCGCCACCCATTAAGAATTCTACTGGATTATCGATAGCTTCTTTAACAGCAACTAGGAATCCTACAGACTCTTTACCATCGATAATACGGTGATCATAAGACATTGCAACATACATCATCGGACGGATAACTACCTGACCATCAATAGCAACTGGTCTTTGGATAATGTTGTGCATACCCAAAATTGCAGATTGAGGAGGGTTGATAATCGGCGTTGACATCATCGATCCAAAAGTACCTCCATTAGTTACCGTAAATGTACCACCTGTCATCTCGTCAACCGTGATTTTACCATCTCTAACTTTAGTTGCTAAATCTTTGATGTTAGCTTCAACGCTTCTTAAAGTCATATCTTCCGCATTTCTCAAAACTGGCACCATAAGACCTTTTGGCCCAGACACAGCGATAGAAATGTCGCAGAAATCGTAATTGATTTTGTAATCGCCATCGATAGATGCGTTAACATCAGGATACAATTTCAACGCTCTAGTTACAGCCTTTGTAAAGAAAGACATGAAACCAAGACCGATGCCATGTTTAGCAGCGAATTCTTCTTTGTATTGTTTTCTGATTCTGAAGATTTCTGACATATCAACCTCGTTGAACGTTGTCAACATCGCCGTTTCATTTTTAACAGAAACTAATCTTGCAGCGATTTTTCTTCTTAATACAGATAATTTAGTTGTTGTTTGTGCTCTGCTTCCGTTAGTTGAAGATGCAGAACCCATTGCTGGAACAGCTTTAACAGCATCATCCTTTGTGATTCTACCATCGCGACCAGTACCTTGTACTTGTGCAGGTTCCATTCCTTTCTCGTCAAGAATTTTCTTAGCAGCAGGAGAAGGTGTATTACTAGCATAAGTTGCTGCAACTGGCGCTTCTTTATTAGGTTCTTCTTTTTTCTCTTCTACTTTCGGAGCTTCAGCCTTTGGCGCCTCAGCAACAGGAGCAGCGCTTCCCTCAGGTTTAGCAGCACTCATATCGATAAGACAAACCACTTGTCCTACTTGTACCACATCACCTTCTTCAGCTTTTAGAGTGATAATACCACTTTCTTCAGCAGGAAGTTCAAGCGTCGCTTTGTCCGAATCTACTTCTGCGATAGGTTGATCTTTCTCAACATAATCGCCATCTTTAACTAACCAAGTTGCAATTTCAACTTCTGTGATAGATTCTCCCGGTGAAGGGACTTTCATTTCTAATATTGACATAGGAGTAATTTTTTTGTTTTAAACAGAGTTAAACTCTGGAAATATCGTTAGTTTTTAATATTAAGCTGTTACTGGTCTATTACTTGGTGCGTCATCACAGTTAAATACTTTGTTGATAATCGCAGTTTGATTTCTTTCAAACATCTTATGGCTACCCGGTGCTGGTGTTCCTGATGCTACTGGAGAAATAACTTGGATACCTGTATCTCTAAAGTTTCTCAAGATATAGCTCCAAGCTCCCATATTTTCAGGTTCTTCTTGTGCCCAGATAAGATCTTTTCTCTTATTATATTTAGCAAAAATAGCATCAATCTTTTCTAAGTTAAGCGGATACAATTGCTCCAATCTTACCAAAGCAACAGACTCGTCGCCACTTTCTTCTTTCTTCGCTAATAAATCGAAATACAATTTACCAGTACAAAGAACAAGACGTTCTACTTTGTTAGGATCAGCCGTTGGATCATCCAAAATTGGTTGGAATTCTCCGTTTGCCATATCTTCTAGACTAGAAACCACTTTTGGATGTCTTAACAATGATTTTGGTGTAAATACAACCAATGGTTTTCTGAAATTAAATTTCATTTGTCTTCTCAACAAGTGGAAATAGTTGGCTGGCGATGTGATGTCAGCAACAATAATATTGTCGTTAGCACACAATGTCAAGAATCTTTCCATTCTTGCAGAAGAGTGCTCTGCACCTTGACCTTCTGATCCGTGAGGTAGTAACATTACTAGACCATCTTGGATTTTCCATTTTTCCTCCGCAGCAACTAGATATTGGTCGATGATGATCTGTGCACCATTCATAAAGTCACCGAACTGTGCTTCCCAAATCGTCAATGTATTAGGAGAAGCCATTGCATAACCATAGTCAAATCCTAAAACTGCGTACTCTGACAAGTGCGAATTGAAAATATCAAATTGTGCGTCAGAAACATGCTTAAGCGGCGTGTATTCTTCCTCTGTATCTTCAGTTTTAATAACAGCATGACGGTGAGAGAAAGTTCCTCTTTCTACATCTTCACCAGAAATTCTGATTCCGAATTGCTCTGTTAAAAGTGTTGCATAAGCCAACAACTCTCCCATTGCCCAATCCAAAGAATCGTTATCTACCATTTTGATACGGTTTTCAAACAATCTTGTGATTTTGTTCAAGAATTTTTTATCAGCCGGAAGTGTTGAAATTTTAATAGCTAATTCTTTAAGTTTCGCTAAATCATATTTAGTATCAAAATCTTTAAGAAGCGAACCTTTTGGCGCCATTGGAAAATCTACCCAATCTTCGGCCATAAAAGGTGTCATTGCATTACGCGTAATCTCTTTAGAAGCATCAAAATTTTCATCCAACAACTTTTTGAAATCTTGCTCCATTGTTTTAAGAACTTCGTCAGAAACAATGTTTTCCTGAATCAACTTTTGCTTGTAGATTTCTCTTGGATTAGGATGTTTAGAAATGCTCTTGTAAAGATTTGGTTGCGTAAATCTTGGTTCGTCACCTTCGTTGTGACCATATTTTCTATAACCTAAAAGATCGATATACACATCTTTTCCGAATCTTGCACGGAAGTCCGCAGCAAAACGAATTGCATGTACAACAGCCTCCACATCGTCAGCATTAACATGCATCACTGGAGATTGCGTTACTTTTGCAATATCTGTAGAATAGATCGATGATCTCGCATCTAAATAATTGGTCGTAAATGACACTTGGTTGTTAACAACAATATGTACTGTACCACCAGTTTTGTATCCGTCCAAAGTCATCATTTGTGCAACTTCGTACACGATACCTTGTCCAGCAATCGCACCATCACCATGGATGATGATTGGCAATACTTTGTTATAATCTTTGTATTTGTGATCAACTTTTGCACGGCAAATACCTTCTACCAAAGCTGCTACAGTCTCTAAATGCGAAGGGTTTGGTGTTAAATTAATAATCACTTCTTCGCCGCTTGCTGTTGTAATAGTTTTAGAAGAACCTAAATGGTACTTAACGTCTCCAGAAAATACATCTTCTTCGAATTCTTTTCCTTCGAACTCAGAGAAAATTTCTTTGTATGATTTTTGAAAAATATTAGTCAAAACATTAAGACGACCTCTGTGTGCCATTCCTAATACAACCTCGTCAACACCAAGTTGAGATGATCTTGTAATTAATTGATCAAGTGCAGGAATCAAAGACTCTCCACCTTCCAAAGAAAAACGTTTTTGACCAACGAATTTTGTATGTAAATAATTTTCAAAAGCAACCGCTTGGTTAAGTTTGAAAAGGATTTCCGTTTTTTCTTCCGCAGATAACTTCGGATGATTTTCGTTAACGCTAACCCAATCCCTGATAAATTGCTTTTCATCAACATCGTTAATGTGCATATATTCTATACCGATAGAATCGCAATAGATCTCATCAAGATGCTTGATGATATCAGCTAAAGTCGCGGGACCAGACATCCCAGTTGTTGTTGCAGAATTGAATTTTTTAGAAAGGTCAGCTTGTGACAATTCAAAATTTTCAATATCCAAAGTTGGCACAAAATGTCTTCTTTCTCTAACCGGATTGGTTTTTGTGAAAAGGTGTCCACGTGTTCTGTAGGCTTCGATTAGGTTAAGAACTTTGAATTCTTTGCTAATATCTTCCGAAGCTTGACCAGTGTTTACGCTTTGTTGAGCATACTGTACAACAGGTGACACGTCATAGCTTTCATCATCACCATAATATTCTCTTGCAAAGTCAAAACCTTGGAAAAAAGCCTTCCATGAAGGTTCTAAAGAATCTGGGTATTTCAGGTACTGCTCATACATGTCGTCAATCAACTGAGCATGTGCGGCATTTAGAAACGAAAATTTATCCATTATTACAGATTATCTGTTTATAAAAATTATCAAATATTGCCAACAAATTTACTAAATTTTTATCTATTAACTGGCAATCGAATTTGCTTTTTAACAATATGTTAAATATCAGTTTTCCAAGTCTTCAATTATCGGTAAACGGGAAGCTGCAATTTTAGTTTTACGTCAGATCCAGCATCGGGTTCTTCCAAAAATTGTTCTTGCAAATCGTTATATCGCATGGTATCTTTTTTGGCTTTTTGCATCAACTGTTGGACGCTTTTTATCCTACCAGCGTAACTTCCTTGATAATAAATCACATAGGTTTTTCCGCCATTAATTGTACGGAATGTATAATTATTGTCTTGAATGCCTATTCTTTTGGGTAAAGCCACGCCATAATAATACGACACTTCTTTATCCTTAAAATTATTCGGATTGGTGATTAACATTGGACTGCCGAACTCGTCATCTTTCTTGCCCAAATCTTGTTTAACAAAATTAACGACTTTATTATGGTTAATTACAATATTCTTGATAAGCGCATCCTTCTTGTTAGACGTCGTTACATTAACCCCCAATAACAAAGCACTTTCCTGATTTTCGACCATAATGCTATCATATTTGATAGACGCAATGAGGTTTTCTTTATCAACTTTATTTCCTAAAATCGCCGTCAAATGTTTAATACTTTTATCAATTTTATCAACGAAGACACCTTCGGTCATTAAGTTAATAGAACGTTTCAACAAGGGTTGTTTTGGCGTTTTAACTTTCCAAACAATATCCGTCGATTCTCCTTTAGCCATAAATTTAACATCGATTAAATAAGGATAAGATTCGTCCTCCAAAAACAGTTGATAGCGCAAGGTTCTCATTGGGTTTTCGTACCTAACAAACATCTCGCCATACTGATTTTGTTTCTTTTTATTAAAGAATTTCATCGATGATCCTTGTCCAGAATAAGGCGTAAAAAAACTGAATCCCAAATTTTTATCACTCGTGAAGAAATCATGCCAATGCGCAAAATTTTGCAAAATATTAAACTGCGGAAAGACCTTGTCAATCGGATAACCGACTTTTGACTGTACAGTATATTCTTTTTGCTCCTCAACAAAAGTCATCGAAACGGCGTAAATCCCGAAAAGTATTATTAAAATTAAAACTCCAAATTTTATCCAGCGCATATCTAGGAATGATTCAAGTGCAAATATAGGAATTGTATGTGGTCTATATTTCTAAGTTTGTAAGTTTCTTTAATCGAACAAATCTATTTTTCGGTTTAAAGAAAAACGCCGTTTCAGAAATCTAGTGCAACAAATGTTAAAATAATTAACACAATTTTATA
>NZ_DAMBQF010000020.1:0-47008 GCF_032062245.1 Soonwooa sp. | reverse complement strand
AAAAATAATACTTTTACAAAAACAAAAGTTGCACTAGCAATTTGAGACCACCAAATGCTTTCTCTTGGTAATTCTGAAGGAACAAAAGGAAAAGATTTGGTTGGGGACTTGCTTGTTTTTAACAGTTTAGAAGATTTTAATAAAGTACCAGCGGAAGAAATTAAGGGGAAAATTGTCCTTTTTAATAATGAATTTCCTCAAGAATTTATTAAAACAATGCATGCGTATGGAAAAGCAGGTACTGTGAGACGTGTTGCAGCTGCAGAAGTTGCAAAAAAAGGAGGCAAAGCGGTTATTATTCGGTCAATAAGTTCAGCTTATGATGATCTTCCGCACACAGGCGCGATGAAATATGAGGATGGCGTTGAGAAAATTCCAGCTATTGCCATCGGTCCAAAATCTGCGATAGAGTTAGCGAATCTTGCTAAAACAAATAAACTTTCGGCGAAGATTAATTCTAATTGCACAATGAAAGCTGATGTTAAATCTTACAATGTCATCGGCGAGATCACAGGTAAGGAATCCAAAAATGTGATAGTTGTTGGTGGACATCTTGACTCTTGGGATGTTGGTGAAGGTGCACATGATGACGGCGCCGGAATTGTACAATCAATCGAGGCTTTGAGAACTTTTAAAAAATTAAATTTACCCAATAAAAATACGATCCGTGTAGTTTGCTTTGCTAACGAAGAAAATGGTGTTAAAGGTGGAGCCGCTTATGCAAAAGCCATCGTAAACAAAGGTGAAAAAAACATTTTCGGAATCGAAAGCGACAACGGCGGTTTTTCACCAAGAGGTTTTGGACTCGATATGTCTGAGGATAAACGTAATATTATTAAATCTTGGAAAGATCTATTCCTTCCGTATGGCATCTATGACTTTACCGAAACTTATGCTGGGACGGACATTGGTCCTATGAAAAACACTGGAACTGATCTTGCTGGACTTGTACCAGATTCGCAGCGTTATTTTGACATTCATCACACAGAAGAAGATACTTTCGAAAAAGTTAATCGTCGTGAGCTTCTTTTAGGCGCGACTGTTATAACACAATTAATCTACATGGTCGATCAATATTGGAAGTAAGCAGAATAAAATTTAAAAAAAATGAAAAAGCTAATCGTATTATCATTACTTGGACTTGGCGTATTGACGACTTCATGTGAAAACCATCCAAAAAATCTAGCTAATATTTCTCAAAATAATTTTAATTTTAAAAGCATCAGCTTTCCTTCAAAAGACGGTAAAATAAGAGTTTATGCAGATTATTACGATGCAAATTCTAAAAACGCACCACTTATTTTAGCTTTTCATCAAGCAGGTTCTAGTCGTGGTGTTTATCGAGATATTGCACCGAGATTGGTGGCTTTAGGTTTTAATGTTTTGGCTGTAGATCTGCGTTCTGGTTACAAATTTGGAAATGTCCTTAATGAAAGTTTTGCGGAAGCAAATTCTAAAAATCTGCCAATCCAATTCGAAAATAGTGTTTCTGACATTGAAGCGGCATACGACTATGCAAAAAAGAATCTAAATGCTAAAAAAGTCATCTATTTTGGGAGTTCCTACTCTGCTTCTTTAGGCTTTTATAGTGTTAGCAAACATCCTCAAGATTATGCAGCTTTGGTGACTTTTTCGCCTGGAGAATATTTTAAAATCGAAAACAAAACAATTGCTGATTTTGCAAAAGATGTCAACATCCCAACTTTTGTGTCATCTGCAAAAGATGAAAAGTCACATTGGATTGAAATTTTCAACAATGTAAAATCAACTAAAAAACAAGATTTTTTACCAACTAATTGGGAAGGTTATCACGGCGAAGTTACATTAAGTAGCAACTTTCCTGATGCCGAAGAATATTGGAAGCCTTTGACTAAGTTTTTAAAAACAGTGAAGTAAAATCTTCCTCTTGATCGTAGAAGCTTTTTTTTGCACTTTCGTAACCGATATTAAAAATCTCTTCAAGCCGAGAAGGTTTACGTTCAAAAGTGCCATACTGTGCCAGTTTTTTTGAAGTTATAAACCAGTCGCAGTAAGCAAATTTGTGGATTTCTGTTCGGTGAGAAAGCAGATCATAAGCCCTTGTCGTAATAGCTCGGATTGAGTTAAGATCACTCATTTTAACATCCTGAATTGGCGTCACATAGATGCCAATCATATTTTCACATTCGCTAAGGATAATATCTGCAGGAAAATTATTGAGAACACCACCGTCGCTATACATGGCATCACCAACTATATAAGGTGTGGCGATGCCAGGAATAGACGAGGATGCAATAATCGCATCAACTACTTTTGTTTGTTTATCAAAAATCTTTTGTTCGCCGCTGATAAGGTCAGTAGCAATCATCCGAATTTCTTTTTTGAGGCCGCCAATTTTGGAATCTCCAAAAATCGGATCGAGATAATGCGTGAACAATTGTGATGATACAAAACCCGGTTTATTAAAAGTAAAATGCTTCCAATTGAAAAAATATACCGACTTAAAAAAATCTAAAATTTCGTCAGGATTTCGTCCAGCTGCATATAAACTTCCAACTATAGAACCTGCGCTACAGCACGCCAGAATATCAACATCAATACCAATTTCATTTAGAAACTTTATGGCTCCCGCGTGTGCAAGACCTCTTGTTCCGCCACCTGAAAGTACCAAACCTGTTTTGTATTTCGACATATTTTCTACCGCATTATTTTATTTAAAACTTAAAATTAATCTGCACTGTCGTAAGCTGCTTCAGCAGTTGCACTTGCATATTCTTCTTGGTAGTAAGTTCTGTATTTTTGGTTATTTTTATCATACAGAATTACCAATTTACCATTTTCACTGTTTAGCAAAACCCCATCAATAGGCGAAGGAGTAAGGTTGTCAGTATTCATATAAATTAATGCTTTCTTTTTGAAAGAGCTTAATCTCATCTTATCAGAATAATTTTCTGCGTAAGCCAAATATGGTTCTTTAGAATTCTGGTTAGTACAGATAATCAATAATCTTGAGCTTTGCTTCTCGTTATTGTCTAAGATAACCGCAACGTCCGCTTGTCCATCACCATCGAAATCGCCGTATGCAATAGTATTCTTAGCACGATCAGCATTCTGAGTTACGCTGTAAGGTGTCCCATCATTGTATTTATTATCCAAAATAAGTCGCTTAACACGAGCTTCTAACTCTGAAAATTTTCCTAAAGAAAATGCTTTTTTGAAATCATCAAAATTATAATATTCAACGACATTAGATTTCAACATATAATAAGGTTGAGATACTACATTTTTAATAGGTTTTTCCATATAAACTTTCGCGAAGCTTGGGTTTTCGTATTGATTGTCAACAAAAAGTCTTTGTCCAAATTTTAGATTACCAGCAATATTTGAGTTTTGTGCATTAGGAGCGTCGCGAAGATTGGCATCTTTTGCAATAACATAATTCTCTGTGTAAGGCTCGTACTCGCCTTCCTCACCTTCGTAACCTTCTGGTAAGCCAGCCGTAGTTCTTGCAGAATCTACTTTAGCACTATCTGCAGGCATTTTGACACCAGCGCTAACTACTTCAGGTTTTTTAGAATCTTTTTTACTTACGAAAAAGTAAACTAATCCAGCAAGTAAAAGAACTGCAAGACCTCCAATAATGTAGTAAAGTTGTTTGTTCTTCTTTTGCAAATCTTCTTGTTGAGTGGGCGTTTTAGAAGGTGTTGTTGGTTGTGTTGGTTGATTAGTTTCGTTAGAGTTTTGTGTATTTTGTTCTTCCATTAAGTTTTATTTTTAGTTCTGTGTGTCATTTAGTTCGTTTAGCAAAATGTAGGCCTTATCTTTATCTTTTATCAATTTTACAAATTCTAAAAAATAATCTTTATAAGCCCAATTCTTTTTAATTGCTCTAATCATCTCATAACTAGAATGTAACGGAAAATTAGAATCAAATTCGTAACCTGTATTATTTGCTAATTCTTCGAAAAGTTCTTTTAGTAAAGCATTTTCTTTTGGTTGAGTAGTTGCTGCTTCGTCAGCTAATTTTCCCATCAAAGCGAAAAAGTAGGATCTTTTTTCTGATAAAATATTGAATGTCATTTTATCATTATCATTAAAATTCTTAAAGAAAACTTCGAAATGCTTAATGCTGTTATTGTAGTCATTTTTTTTGGAGTAAACTCTGGCGTACAAATCTTCCATCGAATTTGTTCTAAACTCGCCTGCATTATCTAGAATAGAAAGCGCTTCGTCAAGTCTTTCGACATTATTAGCATTAGATGCCGCATTAAAAACTGTTAAAGCAGATTTACCATAACGCAAAGCTTTGACTGAGGTTTCGTAAGCCTTTTCGTTTTCGTTGAGATTGTTATAAGCCGCACTTAGATTAGACCAAATCGTTGCATCTTTCTCAGAAAACAAAGTTGCCATTGCAAAATTTTGTTTTGCCTTTGCGTAATTTCCTAATCGAAAATAGGCTAATCCTCTACCATTAAGATACCTTGCATTATTCTCATCATCTTTTAAAAGAATATCATAATTAGTTAAGGATTTTTGATATTCGCCGTCGTCAAATTGTTGTCGCGCCAAGTTTTCGCGATCATCTTTTGACATTTTTTCTTGAGCCGACACATTCTGAATACAGAATAAGCCAATTGCTGAAATCAATAGAATTTTTTTCATCAGCACTAAAATAAAAAAATGCTGCATCTTATACAAGATACAGCATTTAATATTTTAAAAATTAATTATTTTTTATCATACTCCTCAAGAAGATTAATCATGTCCTCACGAGTTTTAACAAAATCAACTTTAGAAAGTAGGTCAGGATATTTTGCAAATAGTTCTTTGAGTTTTTTTTCTCTTCCTGACAATAAATTAGAACTAATTGCAGTTCCATTTTCATCTATAATATATTCGGTTGCACCGACATTACCATAAATGCTTGCTACAAAAAAGTCTACATAATAGCCTGTTTTTGTGCCTTCATGCAAAACCAAAAGCAAATCTTTATCCGACTTCAAAGATGGAAAACGCTCAGAGTTTGTAAACTTCTTTATGCTACCATCAAAGTCTGTTATTTCTATATAATTAAGTTGCGACTCTTTTACAATTGATTTTTTTCCATAACTATCTAAAAAATACAATCTACTAATTACTGTACTTGGATAAAAATAATTTTTCTTAAAAGCCCATTGCGCTACAATTCTAGTATTAACTGTATCACTTGATTTTTTAAGAACATATTTCACTGGTAAATGATAGTCTTTGTACTGAATTTTTTTTTGCGCAAATGACAAACTACTTACTAATAGTAAGAATCCTAATAATAAACGCATATTAAATATGAATAACCTCACCATAAGCTGCAGCTACAGCTTCCATTACCGCCTCCGATAATGTTGGGTGAGGGTGAATAGATTTAAGAACCTCATGACCTGTCGTCTCAAGATTACGAGCAACAACCGCCTCAGCAATCATTTCTGTAACACCTGTACCAATCATGTGGCAACCTAACCATTCCCCATATTTAGCGTCAAAAATTACCTTTACAAATCCGTCTGTATCACCATTGGCAGTCGCTTTTCCACTTGCTGAGAACGGGAATTTACCAACTTTAAGTTCATAACCTTTTTCTTTAGCTTGCTTTTCTGTCAAACCAACAGAAGCGATTTCTGGTAAACAATATGTACATCCAGGGATGTTGCCATAGTTGATTTTCTCAACGTGAAGACCTTTAATTTTTTCAACGCAAGTAATACCTTCCGCAGAAGCAACGTGCGCCAAAGCCTGAGTTGGGATAATATCACCAATTGCGTAATATCCAGGCACTGAAGTTTGGTACCATTCATTAACCAAAACTCTACCTTTATCTGTTTGGATACCAACTTCTTCTAGACCGATGTTCTCGATGTTAGCAGCAATACCAACAGCCGAAAGAAGAACGTCAGCTTCTAATGTGATATTTCCGTTTGCAGTTTTTACGTTAGCTTTAACACCAGCGCCAGAAGTATCAACAGATTCTACAGAAGCGTTTGTCATCACCTCGATACCAGCTTTTTTCAAAGATTTTTCTAAATGTTTAGAAACTTCTTCGTCTTCTACAGGAACAATGTTTGGCATAAATTCTACAACAGTAACTTTAGTACCCATTGTTGCATAGAAGTAAGCGAACTCCACTCCAATTGCGCCAGACCCAACAACAATCATAGATTTTGGTTGTTCTGGAAGCGCCAAAGCTTGTCTGTAACCGATCACTTTAACGCCATCTTGTGGAAGATTAGGAAGTTCTCTAGATCTTGCACCAGTCGCTAGAATGATGTTATCTGCGCTATATTCTGTAACTTTTCCGTCTTTATCTGTAACGTCGATTTTGCGATCTTTCTTCACTTTAGCAGCGCCCATGATCACATCGATTTTATTTTTACGCATCAAAAACTCGATACCTTTGCTCATTTTTTCAGCAACACCGCGACTTCTTTTTACTACGTTCGGGAATTCGAAAGTAGCATCAACTTTATTAAGTCCGTACTCTTCTGCATGGTTGATATATTTGAAAACTTGTGCAGATTTCAACAAAGCTTTTGTTGGAATACATCCCCAGTTAAGGCAGATACCTCCAAGATTTTCTTTCTCAACAATTGCTGTTTTGAAACCTAATTGTGCAGCTCTAATCGCTGTAACATATCCTCCAGGTCCACTACCGATGACAATAATATCGTATTTCATTAGATCTAAAAATTTTTATCAAAAATAAGGATTTTTTTCTTTTTGTGTTCAAATTAATTTTAATGTACTTTTTTTATTAATTTTTCACTGAAATCATAATTTAATAAAACTCAACAAAAGTCTTTATTAAAAGTACTTTAAGTTAAAAACCTAAAAATTTAAGCTTTAACTGAATTGCAAAATTTTCACTGAATTTGTTGGTTGAATAATGTCCAACTCTGTAAAATAAACCTAAATTAAATCCTGTACTCAAAAAATTATTATACTCCACTCCAACTTCTTGGTATAAATGATCTAGTTTATTATAATTAAATTGATGTTGCCCCATATTCTTCATATCACCGATTGTCCCTTTGTATACCAAATCAAAACTTGACGTATTTCTTCCAAAACTTTTAAAATACCAAGGAATACGGTGTGTAAAGTAATATCCCATGAATTTATCATTAAAATATTTGCCCGCTTCCATGGTTGCAAAACCTAAATAAGTCGTCAAATTGAAATGCGAGAAAAAGCTATCGTTATTAGAAGAATCCAAACCGCCCATTTGGAAATGATGCCAAATCGGAGCATCGCCCGTCATCAAACCACCGTATAATCTAACGCCAGTTCTACCCAATTTAGTAGAGAATTGATGCGTCAACAGGACATCCGCACGAGAATAGTTAAACTCACCGCCCAAAGTTTTCATACCTTGTTCAAAATTAAAATAAACTTCAGGGAACTTTTGATCATAAGTCAACTTACCCGACGGCGTCATGATATTTTGAGAATTCGGAGAATATTTTAAAGTTAACATCGTTGAAAAATTCTTGAACAAACGATTTTCATTATTGTAGAAATAATCAAATTTCGCTTCTTCATTTTGGCGTTTTGCAGAAAGTCGCATCGTCAACGCATTATTAAGATCGACTTCGTAACTCAATTTTCCACCTTGGAAACGGTAGAATTTATCATTTTGTAAATCCACGCCAGAATTCATAAACTGCATTTTAAAACTCCAAAGATTTTGACTAAATCGCCCTGAAGATTCTACATCATCATAATATTCTGCACGGAAAAATGAATTATAATTCAAGGTCGTTTTAACATCGACACCAACGCCATATTTAAATTTTGAATCTTTGAAACCATAAGCAACATAAGCATCTGGCGAAATGTATTTGTTAAAATTTTCGTTCAACTTGCCATGAACAGCCAATCTAATGCCTTCGTAACGGTTATAGTTGCTACCAAAAGGATCGACATCGACCATCCCAAGGCGAATTCTGCCACGCATAAGGTTACTAACAAGACTTGCTTTTTTGTCAACATTGTACTTCTGTCCAAGACTGTCGACTTTTACATAAGTCAGCTTTTCACGAGGTGTTAAACTATCTGTACGGTATTTATCAAGAAGACTTCCATCCGTATTTTTTACCGTCATTGTATAACCTTTGAAGTCTTTAGCAGTGAAATCTACAGGCGTTTTAAAATCGAAATAATCGACTTTCATATAGACATAATTCCCGAAACGTGTCATCAACTTTCGTCTTTCTGCCCGCTTTTCTTCCGCCGTCATGTCGTCTTTAATTTCAGGTTTTTTATCTGTATTATCAAATGACTGACTTCCCGCTCTTAATTTTAGATTTTCTTTTTGTAGAAACCATTTGTTATTAATTGGTATCCAAACAGAAGTTACGCTTCCATCATTTCTATTTTTACTATTACTTTCGATTTTTTTGACCGCAAAACTTTGCTGGTCGATATAGAGGTAACCATTGTATTTTCGGCGGTTAGGTTGCGTTTTGGTGCCAACTTCTCGGAAGCGAATCACGTAATTCTCGCGTCCATCAATCTCGATTGAATCCGTTAAATAATATCTGTAAAGATTTCTGTTCTCCGGAAGAATTTCTTTTGGTATTTTATTTCGGTTAGATCGCATGACTAAAAGTTGATAAATAGGCTCTTTAAGTCCAGAAATACGATTGTCCAAAACATTGATTTTCTCCCCGAATTTTTCTGAATATAAGTATTGATTAGCACGCTCCCAAAGGAAAAGTTTGCTGTCAATCATGACATTTTCAAAATCTTTATCCATTAAAGAATCCTTCTTCTCTTTTTTAGTTTGTTTCAAATCTTTAACAGGAAGTGCGTTCAACGAATCTTTTCGTTTAGCCATATAATTTTGGTAGATTTTAACAGAATCTTCATCAAAATCAAAAGACATTTTTTCGTAAGATTTAAACTCGTAAGATTCTAAACTCTTCGGTGAATTATTTTTAAAATTGCTATTGACTTTATCCAAAATCGCAAGTGCTCTAGCATCGCTTTTATCATTAACAACAACCCCTTCTATCTTGTTGACATTAGATTCTTCTTTCTCTAGAGAGATTTCCATAATTTTGTCAACAACCACATCAGCATCTTCGTAATGTTGATGTTTAACAGTGACTTTATCACATTTAGTTTTAAAATTTAAACTTCCGTGGATATCAGTAATTCCCAACAATTTGTTATTACAATAGACTGAAGCTTGTGCCAATGGTGCAGTTTTTCCAGCTGTAGTTACTTTAATCGTCGATTGCGAAAATGCGAATACTGCAAAGCAAATAAGGAATAAAGTGTATATTTTTTTAATCATATTCTTGCGTTAAGATGTTGCGAAAATAAATATATATATCGAATTCTACACTACTTCTTTAGTTAATGAAGTTATAAAATCAAGTTTTTAACAATGTTAAAAATTCTAAATGCTTAAATTTGTAAAAATTTATAAAATGGGAATTGCTGATTTATTATCAAAAAAGAAAAAAGCTTTAGCAGAGAAAAACCTAAAAGAAGGTAAAGCTTTCCAAGAAGAATTCGGAAAAGAAGAAGGTGTTATCACTTTGGAAAGTGGCTTGCAATACCAAGTTATGACCGAATCTGAAGGTAGAAGTCCTGAAGCTCGTGATACGGTTATTTGCCATTATCATGGTACAACAATAACTGGCGAAGTGTTTGATAGCTCTGTACAAAGAAATAAGCCTGCAAGTTTTCCGCTTAACCGCGTGATTTCTGGTTGGACAGAAGGTTTGCAATTGATGTCAACAGGTAGCAAGTGGAAATTCGTTATTCCACCACATTTAGCTTACGGCGATCAACAAATTTCAAAAGAAATTGGACCAAACTCAACCTTAATTTTCGAAGTTGAATTAATTGGGATTAAATAGTAAAATTTTGTGCTATAAAATTTATAAAAAATAAAAAAACCTGAACAAAAGTTCAGGTTTTATATTGATAACAAAAATGATTAATTATTTTACTTGATCTACAACAGCTTTGAAAGCTTCTGGATGATTCATTGCTAAGTCAGCAAGAACTTTTCTGTTAAGCTCGATGTTGTTTTTCTTAAGAGCTCCCATAAATTGAGAGTAAGACATCCCGTGCTCTCTAGCACCCGCATTGATACGAGTAATCCAAAGTGCTCTGAAATTTCTTTTCTTCTCTTTTCTACCGCGGTAAGCATATTGCATTGCTTTTTCCACGGCGTTTTTAGCTACAGTCCAAACATTTTTTCTTCTACCGAAAAAACCTTTAGCCTGCTTCATTACTTTTTTTCTGCGCGCTCTAGACGCTACAGCGTTAACTGATCTTGGCATAATGTAAATTGTTTTTTTTGAAAAGGGCGGCAATGTTATTGCTCTTATGTGCGCCGTTTCAGGGTTAAATTTTTTGAATTTGTTGAATTCTTAAAAACCGAATATTGGTTAATAAAAACTACTTAATAGCTAATTGACGTAAAACACTCTTAGTGTCCACAGCTGCAACGTAAGAAGTTTGCGTAAGATTTCTCTTTTGTTTAGTTTCTTTCTTTGTTAAGATGTGGCTTTTGAAAGCATTTTTTCTTTTGATCTTACCAGTACCAGTAAGAGCAAAACGCTTTTTAGCACCTGATTTAGTTTTTAATTTTGGCATTGTTCTGCGTTTTATATTTTGTTATCAATATCATTTCAAGTTTGCAAATATACAACAAAAATATGATATTGAAAAATACTAAAAGACTATTAGCAATGCTAACCTTTAGTGTAAAATAATAAACTTATTTTTCAATTGTGAAGTTAGAACTTGTGGGATTGAGAAATTCTTTCCCATTATACCACAACTTACTAAGTGACTCTCCATTTTTCCAATAAGTAAATTCCGCCTTTATTTCGTCAGTTACAGTGTCATCATATTTTATTTTGAAAGTCTCATGACCATCTTTACCATAATCATAAGGAAATAATCTTATATAATTATGATTGTCTTTTTCGTAAAACATCTAGCCATAGGCAGTATCCAAATTACCTTGGTAATATTCTGTCCATTTACCATCCCTTAAATAAAGAATTCTTATATTCTCTATTTTAAAACTAGGATCATCAAAAATAAATTTTCCATCTTTTAAAACATTGTAATCAAATTTGACATTGATGATCGTACCTCGTATTATTTCATCACGATCTTTACAATTGAATACACTGAATAAAATCATCGAATAAAAAAATAAACTTAAATACGCTTTTCATCTGTTTGTATTTTAATAATTTCATCAAAAATATAAAATGATACATTCAAAACATAAAAACCTGTATTATTTTTAATTAAAACATAGAAACAAAAAAAAGAGACTTCGAAAAGTCTCTTTTTTATTTAATAATAGTGATGAAATTCAAAAATAATAGTTTCACTATTTTGATTGTTTATTTAGCTGGCTTTTTAGGGCTCATCATCATAATCATTCTTTTACCTTCTAACTTAGGCAATTGATCTACTTTACCAACGTGCTCTAGTTCTTGAGCCAATTTTAAAAGTAAAATCTCGCCTTGGTCTTTAAAAATGATTGAACGTCCTTTGAAGAACACATAAGTTTTCAATTTAGAACCTTCTTCTAAGAATTTCTCAGCGTGTTTTTTCTTGAATTCGTAATCGTGCTCATCGGTTTGAGGACCAAAACGAATCTCTTTAACAACAACTTTAACTTGCTTAGCTTTAAGTTCTTTTTGTTTTTTCTTTTGTTCGTAAAGGAATTTTTTATAATCCAGAACTCTCGCAATATAAGGTTCTGACTTGTCTGAGATTACAACAAGATCTAATTCTTGATCATCTGCAATCTGTTGGGCTTTAGCTAAAGGATATACACCGGGCTCCACATTATCGCCAACTAGACGAACTTCTTTTGCTCGGATTTTACCATTAATCTGATGCAAGTCCTCCTGTACTGGACGACGCATCGGGCCTCTACTGTTGTTTCTTCTTAGTGCTATTGTCTTAAAATTTTATGTTAATATTATTTATTTTTAATCTTTTGAATTTTTAAAATTAATCAAAAGACTTGATACCTTTTTGGCTTTCAGTTTTAAAATAACTGATAAAATCATCAATCTTCATTTCCCCAAGGTCGCCCTCGCCTCTTCTTCTCACCGAAACTGTGTTATTTCCAGCTTCGTTTTCACCAACGACAAGCATGAAAGGAATCTTGTTTAATTCGGCATCACGAATCTTTTTACCAGTCTTTTCGTTTCTTTCGTCAATTAGACCGCTAATATCGTGATTTTCTAACAATTGTGAAACTTTTTTAGCATAGTCTACATATTTTTCACTAATTGGAAGAATGATGAATTGATCTGGCGCCAACCACAATGGGAAATCTCCTGCAGTATTCTCTAGCAAAATTGCGATAAAACGCTCCATAGAACCAAATGGTGCTCTGTGAATCATCACTGGTCTGTGTTTTTCGTTATCGCTACCTGTATACCAAAGATCGAATCTTTCTGGAAGGTTATAATCTACTTGGATTGTACCTAACTGCCAGCTTCTACCCAAAGCATCCTTCACCATAAAATCAAGTTTCGGACCATAGAAAGCCGCTTCACCATATTCGGTTACAGTTTTAAGTCCTTTAGCTTTTGCTGCATTGATGATTGCACTTTCAGCTTTGTCCCAATTTTCGTCACTACCGATATATTTTTGCTTATTTTCTGGATCTCTTAATGAAATCTGAGCTGTAAAATCCTCAAATCCTAAAGAACCGAAAACATACAATACTAAATCGATTACTTTCTCAAATTCTTCATTCAATTGGTCTGGCATACAGAATAAATGCGCATCATCTTGTGTAAATCCACGAACCCTCGTCAAGCCGTGAAGCTCACCAGACTGCTCGTAACGATATACTGTACCAAACTCTGCATAACGTTTCGGAAGATCTCTATAAGACCATTGTTGCGCTTTGTAAATCTCACAGTGGTGAGGGCAGTTCATTGGTTTTAATAAAAACTCTTCACCTTCGTTTGGAGTTTTGATTGGTTGGAAACTATCTGCACCATACTTTTCGTAATGTCCAGAAGTTACATATAAATCTTTGTGCCCAATATGTGGAGAAACTACAAATTCGTAACCTTGTTTCTTCTGTGCAGCTGATAAGAAATGTTCTAACTTCTTTCTAAGCATCGCTCCTTTTGGTAACCAAAGTGGAAGACCAGCTCCAACTTTTTCTGAGAATGTAAAAATCCCCATCTCTTTACCTAATTTTCTGTGGTCACGACGCTTTGCTTCTTCTAATCTTTCAAGGTATTCTGTAAGTTCTTTTTGCTTTGGAAACGAAATACCATAAACTCTTGTTAACTGCTTATTCTTCTCATCGCCTCTCCAGTATGCACCAGCAGCAATAAGGATTTTTACAGCTTTCACAATCCCAGTTGACGGGATGTGTCCACCACGACAAAGGTCTGTAAAGTTATCGTGTGTCACAAAAGTGATTTCGCCGTCTTGTAAGTTTTCAATCAATTCAGTTTTGAAAGGATTGTCTGCATATTCTTTAAGCGCATCAGCTTTTGAAACTTCTCTTAAATTAAAAGTCGAATTCTTTTTTGCGTTTTCTAAAATCTTTTTCTCAAGTCTTTCGAAATCCTTTTCAGAAAGTGGATGATCACCGAAATCTACATCATAATAGAATCCATTAGCAATCGCAGGACCAATTGTCAGCTTTGCATCTGGATAATATTCCATAATAGCTTGTGCCAAAAGATGCGCTGATGAATGCCAAAAAGCTTTCTTTCCCATATCATCATTCCACGTCAATAATTGCACGGTAGAATCCTCGGTTATAGGCGTGTCGACTTCTGTCTGTTTGCCGTTAACGACCGCAGAGATGGTATTTCTAGTTAACCCATCACTGATACTTTGTGCAACTTCTAGTGGAGATACTGCTCCTTCAAATTCTCTGATGCTGCCATCAGGAAGCGTAATTTTAAGCATAATGATATAAAAAATTAAAGTACAAATTTAGTGTTTTTTTCAGTTATTTAACAAGGGAATTGCCAAGCAGATTGAGATTAAACGCAAAGTTTTTAAAATTGAATAAGAATAAAAACGTCTAATAAATTCTGAATTCATCAAAATCGAATAGATGGGTTATGATTAAATTATTTAAAATTAGTATAAAAAAAACATCAGTCTGCTTAGCTTTTGGAAAAATCATATCAAGAACTTTTAATTCTTCACTTATCAATACACTTCATCATGCTCAGTTACTCGAAGTTAGGCTTAGTATAAAGTAAAACCATCAATCTGCCAAAACACTTCCATTAAAAATAATAATCCAAAAAAAGCTTCCCAATTTATTGGAAAGCTTTTTTAATATCTGTAAAAAATTAATCTTATTCTGCTAAGATAATTCCTTTATCGTTATTGAATTCTAGAACACCACTTCTAATTGCGAACGAGTATGCAGATTTTGCTTCGTTCTCCTTAGTGAAATATTTAGAATATTTTTCTGGAACACTATCTGTGTAGATTTTAACTTGACCATTAACTAAAGCCGAAACAATAGCCGCGTGGTTTTTGAAAATCTGAAACTCACCTTGTTTACCTGGTAATAAAATTGAGTCAACTTGACCTTCAAATACTACATATTCTGGAGTTATAATTTTAATTGTCATTTTTAATTTAGATTTAAAGATTTCAGATTTCAGATTACAGACAAACTAAGTCTTGTGTCTTGTATCTGAGATCTTGTGTCTAATTATTTATTCTCCGCTAACATTTTCTCACCAGCTTCGATAGCTTCTTCGATAGAACCTTTAAGGTTGAAAGCTGCTTCTGGTAGGTGATCTAACTCACCATCGATAATCATGTTAAATCCTTTAATTGTATTTTTGATATCTACTAATACACCTGGGATACCTGTAAACTGCTCTGCAACGTGGAAAGGCTGAGATAAGAATCTTTGCACTTTTCTAGCACGGTATACTGACAATTTATCTTCTTCAGAAAGTTCTTCCATACCAAGAATCGCGATGATATCTTGTAATGCTTTATATCTTTGTAAGATTTCTTTAACTCTTTGTGCACAATTGTAATGCTCGTCACCAATAATTTCTGGCGCTAAGATTCTAGAAGTAGAAGCCAATGGATCTACCGCTGGATAAATACCTAATGAAGCAATTTTTCTATCTAATACAGTTGTTGCATCTAAGTGAGCGAAGGTTGTAGCCGGAGCCGGGTCAGTTAAGTCATCCGCAGGTACGTAAACCGCCTGTACAGATGTAATAGATCCGTTTTTAGTTGAAGTAATTCTCTCCTGCATCGCACCCATTTCTGACGCCAAAGTTGGTTGGTAACCTACCGCAGATGGCATACGACCAAGAAGTGCAGACACTTCTGAACCAGCCTGTGTAAAACGGAAGATATTATCTACGAAGAACAATACATCTCTACCTTGTCCTGTTTCTCCACCATCTCTATAATATTCTGCTAATGTAAGACCAGAAAGTGCTACTCTAGCTCTTGCTCCTGGCGGCTCGTTCATCTGTCCGAATACGAAAGCAGCTTTAGAATCTTTCATTAATTCTGTATCTACTTTTGACAAATCCCATCCTCCATTTTCCATAGAGTGCATGAACTCGTCACCATATTTAATAATACCAGACTCAAGCATCTCACGTACAAGGTCATTACCTTCTCTTGTTCTTTCTCCTACTCCTGCGAATACAGAAAGACCACCGTGTCCTTTAGCGATATTGTTAATTAATTCCTGAATCAATACAGTTTTACCTACACCAGCACCACCAAATAATCCAATTTTACCACCTTTTGCATAAGGCTCGATGAGGTCGATTACTTTGATACCTGTAAATAAAACTTCTGATGAAGTTGATAATTGATCAAACTTCGGAGCTTCTCTGTGAATTGGCAATCCACCATCTTTAGAAAGATTAGAAAGACCATCGATAGCATCTCCTACTACGTTGAATACTCTACCGTTAACTGCATCACCAATTGGCATAGTGATTTGTTTTCCTGTACCTACAACATCTTGTCCTCTTTGTAGACCATCTGTTGCGTCCATCGCGATACATCTTACAGTATCTTCGCCGATGTGTTGCTCAACTTCGAGTACTAGGTTAGGTCCATCAGTTTTAACAACTTCTAGAGCGTCATATATTCTTGGTAATTCTTCAGCATCATTAAAAACCACGTCGATAACTGGTCCAATAATTTGTGAAATCTTTCCTTTAATTTGGTTTGCCATTACTAAATTTTTTCTTGCGCACAAAGATAATAAAACTTTGTATATCTGCATTGTCACAAATAAAGATTTTTATCATATTTGCATAAAATAAGATTGACTTCTTAAAATTCTATTTTTGAAAGTCCAAAAAATTAACTTCGTCGAAGTTTTAATTAAAAGTCTTATCCAAAATTTTTTAGTTTTGAAAATCAACCAAGATTTAGATCATTATAATAGTAATACACCTCTAGCGCTTTCATTAGGCATGTTCGATGGTGTGCATCGTGGGCATTTTTCTATCATCGAAAAACTTAATAAAATTGCTTCTGAAAAGAATCTAGAATCAGGCATTCTTACTTTTTGGCCGCATCCCCGCAAAGTGATAAATCCGCAAGATGAAGTTTTATTATTAAATACTTTGGATGAAAAAATTGAACTTCTAAATCAAGCAGGCATTCAAAATTTGTTTTTAAAAACTTTTGATGAAGATTTTCGGAATTTAACGGGCGAAAATTTTTGTCGCGAAATTTTAATTAAAAAACTCAATGTCAAGCACTTAATAATTGGTTACGATCATACGTTTGGCAAAAATAAAAGCGGAAATTTTGGTTTATTAAAACAACTTTCCACCGAATTAGATTTTGAAGTTGAACAACTAGGACCAGTCGATTTTCACCACCAACATATTAGCTCAACCCAAATAAGAACCGCTCTAGCAGAAGCTAACATCAAAGAAGCTAACGAAATGCTTGGCTATCCTTATATGTTATCGGGAAAAGTGATTCACGGTAAAAAAATTGGTAGAACCATTGGTTATCCAACCGCAAATATTGAAGTCGCTGAAGGTAAACTTCTTCCTAAGAAAGGCGCTTACATTGTTGAAGTTTGGATTGAAAATCAATTCTATAAAGGTATGCTGAGTATTGGCACCAATCCTACTGTTAATGGTGATAAGCTGAGTAGCGAAGTTTATATTCTAGATTTTGATAAAGATATTTACGACAAAATAATTACAGTAAAATTCCGTGATTTTTTACACGACGAAATTAAATTCGAAGGTTTAGAAAAATTAATAGAAAAGTTAGATTTAGATAAAAAATTAACACAAGAATTTGATTTTTAAATTTTTAATTAAGCGATTTAATTTCAAATGTTTTTATTTGTAATAAAAAACATGAAAATCAAGATTTTTTTTCTTTTAATTAAAATTTTTGCTGGAAGTTTTTGCAAAGCTCAAGGTTTCGCCCTTAACGTTGGCTACAATTATATTGGTAAAAATGCAGGATTTGCAGGCGTCGACTATCGAATTTCAGACACACGAAAACCTGCAGTTAATGTTGGTGCTGGGACTTATTTAACTTCCGTTAATCACAAATTTGGAGTTGTTCCCGAAATTCATTTTAACCAAGTTGTAGGAAGAGATTCTGCATTTATGTATCAAGTATCTTTAAGTTCAAAAAATCTAAGACCGAGTCTTGGCATCAATATTTTCAATTTCGGACACCTGGATTTGGGATATAGTTTTGGTTTTAATAAAAGTAAAGACTTCCAAGGTTTTGCACTTGGACTTAATTTTTTGCTTGGACAAGATACTTTTTACGATTCTTTCAAAGGTTTTAAAGTAAAATTTCTTCGCGTACTTTTTTAGTTAAAGACGCAAAAATCAAATCATAAGAATGGTCAATTAATTCTTTGATTAAATTAGGCTTTAGACCGTCAACATTTACCGTATTCCAATGGACTTTGTTCATATGATAACCTGGGACAATTTGCCAATACTCTTCCCGAAGTTTAAGACTCCAATCGGGATCAGCCTTTAGGTTGAGACTTGTAGGTTGACGTTCCAAAGACATAAGCGCAAACATTTTGTTTCCAACCTTAAAAACCAAAGTCTCTTTGTCAAAAGGGAAACTTTCTTCAACGCCTTTCTTTAGTAAACAGTAATCTCTTATTTCTTCGGAATTCATAACTTTCTTATTTAAATACAATAATATCAAAGTTAAATAATTGATATAGTAAATGCTGTCTAAAAAACTTTATTTTCAGCATACAAATCATTAGCTTTGCGTATCACGAATTTTAGAACTTAAAAATGAAAAAAACAGCATTATACGACAAGCATGTAGCTTTGGGTGCAAAGATGGTTCCGTTCGCAGGATTTGATATGCCTGTACAATATTCTGGCGTTACAGAAGAACATTTCGCGGTGCGCGAGAAAGTGGGACTTTTTGATGTGTCACACATGGGACAATTTTTTGTGGAAGGTCCTCAGGCTAAAGCACTTTTACAAAAGGTTACAACCAACAATTTGGACACTTTAGAAGACGGAAAAGCGCAATACACGTGTCTTCCTAACGAAACTGGCGGTATTGTTGACGACCTTATTATCTACAAAATGAATGACGAAAAGTACTTCGTTGTAGTTAATGCTTCTAACATCGATAAAGACTGGAATCATATTTCTAAATACAATGCGGAGATTGGTGCGACAATGACGAACGCTTCTGACGATATGTCGTTGCTAGCAATCCAAGGTCCGAAAGCTGTTGAAACTTTACAAAGATTGACTGAGGTTAATCTTTCGGAGATTCCTTACTATCACTTTACAGTAGGTACAGTTGCCGGAGTTAGTGATGTGATTATTTCTAATACAGGTTACACAGGATCTGGAGGTTTCGAAATTTATTTTAAAAATGAAAACGCTGAAACACTTTGGAACGCTGTAATCGAAGCTGGTGAAGAGTTTGCGATTCTACCTTGCGGATTGGCTGCTAGAGATACTTTGAGACTGGAAAAAGGATTCTGTCTTTATGGTAACGACATCGACGACACAACATCTCCTATAGAAGCTGGTCTTGGTTGGATTACTAAATTTGATAAAGATTTTATATCAAAAGAAATCTTTTCAAAACAAAAAGAAGAAGGTGTTACGAGAAAGTTAGTTGGGTTCGAGCTAACTGACAAAGGCGTGCCAAGACACGATTATGCTGTGGTAGATGCCGACACTAATGTTATCGGAAAAGTAACTTCTGGTACACAATCACCAATGAAAAAAATTGGAATTGGTCTTGCTTATGTTGACAAATCACACAATAAAGTTGGTACAGAAATTTTCATCCAGGTTAGAAACAAAAACATTCCTGCTAAAGTTGTTAAAACACCTTTCGTTTAGCAATAAGTAAGTTTTTATAAATAATAAAATCGCCGATTCTGAAATTTCAGAACCGGCGATTTTTGTATATAACTCAATTTTCTAATCAATGAGAATCGCCATGTTTTGGCTTGTCTGGAAACAATAATGATAAGCCAACAGCAATCACCAATATACCACCAACAATTCCTAAAGAAACAGGCGATGGAATATGAAGCCAAGGTGCAATAATCATTTTAACACCGATAAAGGCTAAAATAATTGCTAAACCATAAGACAATTTGCTGAACATATAGATAAAATTCGCTAGTAAAAAGTATAACGAACGCAGTCCCAAAATCGCAAAAATATTAGAGGTATAAAGTATAAATGGATCATCCGAAATTGCAAAAATCGCAGGGATAGAATCCACTGCAAAAATAACATCGGTGAACTCAATAACCGCGACAACAACTAACAAAGGCGTCGCCATTTTAATACCATTTTCGATGGTGAAAAACTTGTCACCATCATAAGTTTTAGAAACTTTATAGAATTTTTTAACCAATCGTGCACCAGCATTATCCGCAAAATCCTCCGCCGAATCGTCGTCGTGATTATGTCCGCCCCAAGATTTAATCCCAGAATACACCAAGAAAAATCCGAAAATAGTCATAACAGCATTTATTTTCACCATGTGACCAAACAGTTTAAACTCTGGCAAATACGTCATATTAATGATCTCAACGCCTGCAAAAATAAATATCGCGCGGAAGACTAAAGCACCAATAATTCCCCAGAATAAAACTTTATGATGAAGATGTTTCGGAACTCTAAAGAAGTTGAAAACCATGATAAATACGAACAAGTTATCAACAGACAAGGCTTTCTCTATCCAATACGCCGCCTGGAATTCTGTAAATTTTTCGATTGCAAGTTTGTGGCCACCTGCATCTTGGTTGAAAACCCAATAGACAACGCCCGAAAATATCATCGCTAGAGAGATCCAAACGATGGACCACGTCGTTGCTTCTTTGGAAGATACAACATGCGCTTTTTTATTAAAGATGCCCAAATCGAGCAATAGCATAATAAGTACGACCACTGCAAATCCCCAGATTAATCCGGGATGCAATTCCATTATGCTTTGGTGTGGATGATGCATTGTTTTAAAGAAATTTATTTTTAGCTATATTTTAAGATTACAAAATTAGACATAAATAAGATGCCTAGGTTTAGTTTTTTGAAAATCTTTGAGGTCTTGCAAAAATTATACAATAACAAAAAACTCTTAGAAAAAATCTAAGAGTTTTATCATGTTTTTTTATTCCCACTCGATGGTTGCAGGTGGTTTGCTCGAAATATCATAGGCCACACGGTTAATCCCACGCACTTCGTTGATAATTCGGCTAGACACCGTATCCAAAAATTCGTAAGGAAGTCGACTCCAAGTTGCGGTCATAAAGTCAATCGTATTCGCTGATCTCACAACTGCTGTATATTCATAAGTTCTCTCATCGCCCATCACACCAACAGATTTTACTGGAAGCAACACAACAAATGCCTGAGAAACTTTTTCGTAAAGATCATTTTTGTAAAGTTCTTCAATAAAAATATCGTCAGCTTCTTGCAAGATTCTAACTTTCTCAGCATCCACAGCGCCCAAAACTCGGATTCCTAAACCAGGACCTGGGAACGGATGACGGTACACCAAATGATGCGGAATACCAAGTTCCTCACCCACTTTTCTAACTTCGTCTTTGAAAAGCTCACGCAGTGGCTCCAACAATTCGAAGTCCATATCTTCTGGAAGACCACCAACATTATGATGCGATTTGATAACTGCTGAAGGTCCTTTTACAGACTGAGATTCGATAACATCTGGATAGATTGTTCCTTGTGCTAAGAATTTTGCACCTTCTATTTTGTGAGATTCTTCATCGAAAACGGTGATAAATTCGTTACCGATAATTTTTCGTTTTTGTTCTGGATCATCAACACCAGCCAATTTTGATAGGAAACGATCGGCAGCATCCACCAACTTGATGTTCATATTAAAATGCTCACCGTAATTTTCCATTACTTTTTTGGCTTCGTCTTTTCTCAAAAGTCCTGTATCTACAAAAATACAAGTCAATTGATCGCCAATTGCTTTTTGGATTAAAACCGCAGCAACAGAAGAATCTACTCCACCAGATAAACCAAGAATTACTTTTTGGTCGCCAACTTTTTCTTTAATCGTAGCAACAGTTGTATCGATATAACTGGTTAATTTCCAGTTTTTTTCAGCTTTACAGATGTTGAAAACAAAATTCTCCAACATCTTTCCTCCTTCTTCGCTATGCGAAACTTCTGGATGGAATTGTACGCCGTAAATATTTTTTTCAGGATTTGAAATTCCTGCGATAACGCCAGATTTAGCATTAAGTTCAAAACCTTCTGGTAAAGCAGAAACTTCGTCGAAGTGACTCATCCACACAACAGAATTTTGAGAAACGCCGCTAAGCAAAGCATTTTCTTTTAGGATTTCTAAATTCGCTTTTCCGTACTCGCCTTTTTGACCTTTGTCAACTTTTCCACCTAAAAGATGTGCCGTTAACTGCATACCATAACAAATCCCAAAAACTGGAACACCTTGATCGAACAAAGCTTTCTCCACTAGATTGGCATCTTCTGCATTAACAGAACTTGGTCCTCCAGAAAGGATAATTCCTTTTGGTTGTTTGGCTAAGATGTCTTCTAAAGGTGTGTTGAATGGGATGATTTCTGAATAGACTTCCATCTCGCGAATACGACGACCAATAAGTTGATTGTATTGCGAACCGAAGTCTAATATGATAATTCCGTTTTGCATAGGTTTTATAATTGTTTTGAAATAATTTTATTTTTAGGTTTTTCTAAACTTTGTCGATTTAACTTGATAGTATGTATCAAACTAAGTTTTAGTTTGGCGGTATTTTGTAAACTAGCCCCGATTGCAGTGTAAATCCTTTTTGGATGAAATGGCCTAAAGCTTTGGCATCCAAAAAGATTGCAACGAAAAGCGGGATTAGCTCCAAATAAAAAGAGACATTGGTTGCCCAATATCTCTCATTCTGTATTTAGAATTTGCCAATATCGTCTCTATAAAAGCCATAGTCGAAGTCAACTGGTACGGCATCTTCGTAGACTTTTTTTCGAGCCTCCTCGTAAGTGTCGCCCGTCGCCACGATGTTAAGCACACGTCCACCATCCGAAAGGATCTTGTCACCTTGCATTCTGGCACCAGCGAAAAGCACTTGGCTGTGTTTAACTTTCTCGGTACCACGGATTTCGAAACCTGTCTCGAAGTTCTTCGGATAACCGCCAGAACACATTACCAGACAAACTGCTTTTTGATTTTTGAATTTTAGCTCAACATCTTTACCGTCAATACAATCTTGGATAACGTCCAACAATTTGTTCTCCAAAAGTGGTAACAAAACTTGTGTTTCTGGATCGCCCAATCTCATGTTGTATTCTAAAAGGTAAGTTCCGTTTTTGGTCACCATCAATCCAAAGAAAATAAATCCTTTGAAGCTAAGACCTTCCTTCTTAAGACCTTCCACAGTTGGTGCAAGGATATTTTTTTCGAAGTCAGCTTGGTGCTCCGCAGTATATTCTGGACTTGGCGCCACAGATCCCATACCGCCTGTGTTAGCACCTTTGTCGCCGTTACCTACTTTTTTGTAATCTTTCGCAGAGATGCAAGGGAATAATTTTTCGCCATTCGAAAATGCGATAATTGACGCTTCGAAACCTTTAAGATGTTCTTCGATTACCACTTGGATACCCGCATCACCAAAGATTCTTTTGATCATGAAATCGTGCAAGGTTGCTTCTGCCTCTTGTTCGTTCTCACAAATTACAACACCTTTGCCACCAGCAAGTCCACTTGCTTTGATAACTAAAGGATATTTTTCGTCTTTTATATATTCTACCGCTTCGTTATAAGCATCAAATGTCTTTGCTCTCGCAGTTTTGATGTTATAAGTCTGCATGAATTTTTTAGAAAAAGCTTTTGAACCTTCTAAAGAAGCCGCCTTTTTGGATGGACCAAAAACACATAAGTCAGCATTTTTGAACTCATCAACAAGACCATCAACAAGAGGAGCCTCTGGCCCTACAATTGTCATGTCTACTTTATGTTGGATAGCAAAATGCTTAAGTTTATCAATATCTTTTTCGTAAATGTTTTCTCCTAATTGCTCTGTCGTAGCATTACCATGTGCAAAATACATTTTTGTAATACGCTGATCTTCACTAAGTTTTTGTGCAATTGCAGATTCACGACCTCCGTTTCCAACGATAAGTACTCTCATTGTGTTATTTGTTATTTTACTATTATAAATTTATTCTGCCAAAAATAATACTTTTTCGGCAAAAAAGCCTCATAATAATTAAATTACAAGGCTTAAATATTTCTTAAAATTATTGTGGTAAATCCATTGGGACTTCCATTAATAAGACTTCTGTGCCTTTTTGGAATTTTAACTCGACGTTGCTGGTATCCCAAATACCAATAGCATCGCGTCTGTCTAATTGTTGCGCATCAACTATTGCGCCACCTTCCAAAACGAAAACATAAAGTCCGTTTCCTTCTTTATGGAATTTGTAATCAACCGTTGTATCTTCTGTGAATTTTCCCCAATTGAACCAGGCATCTTGGTGAATCCAAACGCCATCGTCATCGGCATTAGGAGACAAAATCTGCAATAATTGATTCGGAACTAACTTTTCTTCAAAATTAAGTTCATCATAACGTGGCGTAACATCTTGCTTATTAGGAATTACCCAAATTTGTAAAAATTTAACAGCTTCGGTATCACTACCGTTTTCTTCGCTGTGCATAACACCTGTCCCTGCTGACATCACTTGGATGTCACCTTTCTCCACAACGCCAACACTTCCCATGTTGTCACCATGTTTCAATTTTCCTTCTAACGGGATTGAAATAATCTCCATATCACGGTGCGGATGACGACCAAATCCCATTCCGCCTTCTACGAAGTCATCGTTGATAACGCGAAGCACACCGAAGTTCATACGTTCTGGATTATAATAATTTGCGAAACTAAATGTATGGCTACTTTTTAACCAACCATGATCGGCGTAACCTCTGCTATCTGCTTTATAAAATATTGTTTTCATAATAATTCTATTTTGTTAGGACAAATTTCTGCAAAAAAATCAGCCTCTACATTGACGTGTGATAAAAAAGAAAAAAGTCAACATTACGCTGACTTTTCTTTAATTTTTAGTTTTAAAATTTTTAAAAATGAACTTGCTCTATTTCTTGTTCTATTTCTTTAGGTGTTTCTTTTTCTTCCTTAATTAGGAAAAACGTAATTAAACCTCCTAAAACCATACACGCACCGCCAACTACAATATAATCGACTGCATAATTATTAAAAAATTTCTTGACAATTGGTCCTCCAAAAAATCCGTTGATAATCTGTGGTAATACAATAAAGAAATTAAAAATCCCCATGTACACGCCCATTTTTCGTTGCGGAATACTTTCTATCAACATGGCGTAAGGCATTGCTAAAATACTGGCCCATGCGAATCCTAAACCTAACATCGATATCCAAAGCATCTTGACATCTTGTATGAAATAAAACGAGATCAAGCCAAATCCTCCTGCCAACAAAGCAATTGCATGTGTGTTCTTCTTCCCTATTCTTTTTGCAATGGGTGTTAACAAAAACGCAAACGGAATGGCGAATAAGTTGTACAATCCAAACAAATAACCCGTCGTATCTCCAGCATCATTAAAGGCTTGCGATGACGTATCATTAGGTGAAAGTCCGAAATGATGTGTTGCCAAAGCACTCGTAGTATAAACCCACATCGTAAACAACGCAAACCATGAGAAGAATTGAACAATTCCTAATTTTTTCATTTGGTTTGGAATTTTCGCAAAATCACGGAACATATCAGAAAATTTGGATTTTTCTGGCACAATGTCATCGTTTTCAAAAGAAGCGAATTCTTCCGGCGAATATTCTTTAGTAGAAATGATGGTATAAATAATGGAAACTAACAACACCGCCGCACCAATATAAAATGCGTAGATCACATTATCTGCAACTTGACCTTTTTCAGCAACATTCGAAACGCCTAACTTGGTTAACCAACGCGGCAAATCTGATCCGATAACTGCACCAATCCCAATTAAAATAGTCTGTACCGAGAAGCCAATAGTCGCTTGATGTTTTGGCAACATATCACCAACCAAAGCCCGAAAAGGCTCCATTGCGATATTGACAGAAACGTCCATTATTGCTAGGAAAACAACTGCAAGAAGTAAAACATTGGCCGCAAAAAAAGTTGTCGCAGAAGCCGAATTTGGTAGTAAAACCAAACCAAGAGCACACAAAATTGCGCCTATTAAAAAATAAGGCTTTCGACGTCCCAATGGGCTCCAAGTATTATCGCCCATGTGTCCAATAATCGGTTGAACAATAAGTCCTGTAATAGGCGCTACCAACCAGAAAAATGATAACTTATCAACATCGGCACCTAGATTTTGTAAGATGCGACTGGCATTTCCGTTTTGTAGTCCGAACGCCATTTGTATTCCCAAAAATCCCATACTCATGTTGATAATCTGAGCCATGGAGAGATTTGGTTTTATTTTTTTTGCCATTTTTTAAATATTGTTTTAAAATGTTCGATGTACTTTTATTGTGTAAATTTATTTCGCTTTCAAAGCCTGAATTAAAACCTCTTCTATCGGCGCTTTAACTTTGATAACCTCGTTAGTAACATCATTCGGAATCGTCATCGACAATACATATTGCTTGACTTTCCACTGTCCTTTTATCTTTTCTAAAACGCCTGATCCACGACAAATTTTCATTTGTGTGTCCAAAACCTCATCAAACCAAGCATAATTACCATCTTCACTGAAGTATATATTTCGCTTTAAAGATGTGAAATTCCAAGTTTTTTTTGAATCAAAAAAAGGTTTTGCCCAAGCCATAAATTCTTTCTTGTTCCAAACTTCCGTTGCGTCCGTCCCGATAAAAGTTGACTCTTCTGCGAAACACGCAAAATATTTGTCATAATCAGCTTGTGCCGCAAACAGGTTGAAATCGTCTAACAACTTATTGATGTTTTTCTTCTGAACATTTTCATAAAATCCTTTCTTCTGCGCATTGATGTTTTGAAACGAAAACAAACTTATTAACAGAACGAAATAAAAAATCTTGTGCTTCATAATTAAGTTATTTGGGTTAAACCTCATCGGCTTTAAAACTAATTTAATTCTAAAATCATTGCGGATTTTCCTTTAACTTCAAGGTTTCCTGACAAAGATATTTCGGTGTTAGAAAGAATATCTTTTCCTTTTGTAAATTTATCAAGACCTTCAGAAAAGCGTCTTAAATCCAATTTTTGATCAAGTTTGTTATTGTTTAAAATAACCATAACACGCTTTTTATTATCATAACGGAAATAAACATAGACATTATTTTCCGGAACATAATGTAAAGTTTTCCCAGTGTGAATCACGTTTTGCGTTTTTCTCCAGTTCAGTAATTTCTTTGTAAAATCAAAATACTTACTTTGGTCAGCAGTTCTTCTAGCAGATGTAAACGCATTGTTGGCGTCACCAGACCAACCACCAGGAAAGTCTCGTCGGATATCGCCGTCGCCTTTGTTTTTATCACCTTTCATACCGATTTCGGAGCCGTAATAGATTTGAGGAATTCCACGGATTGTCATCAACAAACTCATTGCTAATTGATAATCTTTGAAATCTGGATAAAGCTCATTAAACCTTTGTGTATCGTGGTTTTCAGCAAAAACTAAAATATTATCAATATTGGGATAAAGGAAATCGTTTGTAAAATTATCATAGACTTTTTGCATCCCAGAATCCCAGCCCGATTCTTCTTTGAAAACCTGTCCAATAGCGTCGTGTAAGGTAAAATCCATCACCGACGGCAAATGAGAATTGTAATTCTGAATTGCGGCGATCTTACTGTCTTTTTGCCAATACGACATTTGAGCTTGGTCATGCATCCAAACTTCGCCTACAATATTAAAATTTGGATATTCGTCGGTGATTCTTTTTGTCCATTCTGCAATTCCTTTTTTGTCATTGTAAGAATAAGTATCTACGCGAAGACCGTCCAATCCTGCATATTCGATCCACCAAATCGCATTCTGAACCATATAATTTAAAACCAAAGGATTACTTTGATTCATGTCTGGCATTGTGGTATCGAACCAGCCATCCATACAATTTTCAGCATCAATTTTCGAAGCATTGGTATCAAACTGAGAGGTCATTCGGTAGTTACTTCTTTTGAAACCGTTTTCCTTCTCGCCTTCCTTCCAGTAATGAATCCAATCTTTTGCTGGCAAATCTTTTATTAACCAATGTTTAGAACCCCAATGATTGGTGACATAATCCATCACCAACTTCATGTCACGTTTGTGAAGTTCGTCACCTAACTTTTTATAATCTTCGTTGGAACCATAACGCGGATCGATTCTGTAATAATCGCTTTGCGCATAACCATGATACGAAGTTTTTGGCTCGTTATCTTCCAAAAGTGGCGTGCTCCAAATCGTTGTGACACCAAGCTCATTAAGATAGTCTAAGTTCTTGATAATGCCAGCAATATCGCCACCATGACGACCGTCTTTATCTTGTCGATTGGCTTTGTCAAAGGTGTCTTTGGTATTATCATTTTTTGGATCACCATTAGCGAAACGGTCTGGCATTAGTAAATAGAATACATCTTTTGAGGAAAATGAATCTCTATTCGCGGAATTAGTTGCTCTATTTTTCAACTCATAAGTATAAGAATTGATGAGTTTTTTTCCGTTTTTTAAATTGATATTAAATTTCGGAACGTTGATTTCGTTGGTGTTAACCGTTACAAAAACGTAGTTTGGATTTTCGGTTTTTGTAATTTTTTTGATTTGAACATTGTCCGAAAGTTCGATTTCATTTTTTGCAATGTCTTTTCCGTAGACTAAAATCTGAAGTTCGGGATTCTTCATGCCTTTCCACCAAAAAGCAGGCTCGACCTTTTTTATCTGGCCAAAATATAAGGTCGCCACGGAAATGCTAAGTGCAGTAAATATTTTTTTCATTTAGTAATTGTTTATGTAGTAGTCACTAGCCCCGATTGTAGCAATTGTTTGAGCTCGTTGTAAAGCTTGGCAAAAGCCTTGGCTACAACAGCGAGTGCGGAAAGCGGGAATAGCTCCAAAAAAAAATTATAAGAATCCGACTTTTGCAAATCGGATTTCTTAATTATTTTGAAACTGGCTTAATGCTAATGGCAAAACCGCCACTTCGCACCATGTTCATTTTGATTTTGTCTTTGCTTGTAATAACTTTTTTCGTGATTTTGTAAGCTTGTGGATTATTTACGTAATCGGCATCAGCATCATCTTCGTAGAAAATAGCTTCGTACTTTTTGCCTTTATCTAAGAATGAAAAATCAAGATCAAAATTTCGTTTGTTTTCATCTGTAATCCCACCAACAAACCAATTGTCTGTGGCTTTTGCTTTACGCGCTGTCACGATAAAATCGCCAGGTTCTGCTCCCAAAATTTTGGAATCGTCCCAATCTGCTGCCACATCTTTGATAAACTGAAAAGCGTCCATGTGTTTTGCGTAATTCTCAGGAAGGTCTGCCGCCATCTGCAAAGGCGAATACATCACAACATACAATGCCAACTGCTTCACCAAAGTTGTTTTCACAAAACGTGTATCGTTCGGGAAGTAATAATCCAATTTGGTTTGGAAAATACCTGGTGTATAATCCATCGGACCGCCCATAAATCTTGTAAATGGCAAAATCGTATGATGGTCTGGATTGTTACCTCCGAATGCGTCGAACTCGGTTCCGCGAGCGGCTTCTGCGGCAATCCAGTTAGGATAAGTTCTTGACAAACCCGTTGGACGAACAGATTCGTGCGAGTTAACCATAATTTTGTAATCGTTAGCTTTCTCCGCAATTCGGCGATAATGGTTGATCATCCATTGGCTGTAATGGTGCTCGCCACGCGGAATAATATTACCAACATAGCCTGTCTTTACAGACGGATAATCGTATTTATTCATCAATTGGAAGGCTTTATCTGCCCACAATTCGTAATTGGTCGCTGAACCAGAAGTCTCGTGATGCATCATCAATTTTATGTTTTTGCTGTGCGCATAATCGTTCAGCATTTTGATATCGAAATCTGGATAAGGGCTCACAAAATCGAAAACAAATTCTTTAGAATGTCCAAACCAATCTTCCCAACCTTCGTTCCAACCTTCGATAAGTAAAGCATCAAAACCGTTAGCAGAAGCGAAATCGATGTATTCTTTAACCTTCGTATTGTTAGCTGCGTGTTTTCCGTTTGGCGTTAAAGTTTTAAAATCTGTTTTTCCTAAATGTACATTATCCGCTGTCGAATATGCCCATTGTGATTTACCAATAATCATTTCCCACCAAACGCCCATGTATTTTGTAGGTTTGATGTAAGAAGTATCTTTATACTTGGTAGGTTCGTTAAGGTTGAACATCATTTTTGAATCTAAAACTTCTTCTGCTTTGTTAGAAACGATTACAGTTCTCCATGGTGTGTTAAAAGGTGTTTGGATATAGCCTTTTGCGGCTTGTCCATCTGGCGTAAGATGTGTTTTAAATTTAAAATTCTTAGCATCAACCTCAAGGTGCGAGGCTGGGTAATCGATAAGTGCTGCTTCGCCAAGGTTAACATAAAGTGGTTGTTTTCCTTCTTTTTTCAGCATTAAAGGTGATTGTACAGCATCTTTAACTGGCGTTTGTGATGCATTGCTATCGTAACTTGTTGCCCATTTTGCTGGAATTTCTGAGACATTGGAAGTTTGATATTGATACTCTTGCGAATCGTAATCGCCCGCAATCCACCAAGCCTTCATATCTGTTGGAAAATCGAAATCCGAATCTTCCTCTTTCACCACAAAATAATTGAGATTCTTCTGTTGCGGAAACTCATATCTAAAGCCTAAACCATCGTTAAATAATCGAAATTTAATAACGATATTTCGGTCTGTTGCTTTTTGGTTAAGGCTTACTGCAAGCTCGTTATAGTTGTTGATGTAGTTTTTCTTTTCGCCAAGAATTGGTTGCCAAGTTTCGTTTTTAGAATCTCTTTTGTCTGATACTTTTTCGAAACCGTAGTTAAGATCTTGCGCTTTGTCATTGGCATTGCTGAGATCTGTATTGAATTTGATATTTGAATCTTTGAAAAGTCTTAAACCTAATTTTGAATCTTCAAGAACCGTTTCCCCTTTATATTTAAGATTATAAAAAGGCACTCCATTTTTGAGACTGAAATTCATTTCGAATTGTCCATCTGGTGACTTTAGCGATTGCGCTGTAAGTCCAGTAAACATCATTGAAAAACATATTATCCCAAAGCTAATTTTCCGCATAATTTTCTTTTTAATTTCTAAAAACTAATAAATATAAAAAAAGTGCTGCGGTAATGCAACACTTTTTTTGGTTAATCTAAAGCTGCAAACTATTGTTTTGTAACTTTAATTGTATAATTTGCTGAGTTATGAAGATCTAACTCTATCTTGTAAGTACCTGTTGTAGCTACTTTGTAACTAGCATCATCTGACACTGTACCTTCTGAACTAACATAAGTCGCATATTCTGCTCCTGAAGCAAGCTCTTGATCGTCCTTGCCAGTTGGTTGAATTTTAACACCCCATGAAGAATCATTTCTAAATTTAAAAGGTTTCCCTCCTTCTAAAGCCATGGTTATTTCAAATTTGTGAGTCGTTTTATTGAAATTTAATTTAACATCAGAATCCCAACCTTGCGGTGTTGCATCACCAATGATACCCATATCCATTTTTTTAATTGAATAGGTGTTACCAGTCCAATCTACTTTGATATAATAAGTTCCTGCTCCTGTAGTTGGCTGGATATTTTCTCCATTAGCTTTCAAAGTTGCAAAAGTATTTGGTTTTGCAGTATCGCCTTTATTATCATCCCAACCTTTTTCAGCGTAAGTAAACTTAAATTCTGGTTCAGCATTATTCATAAATACAAAACCGTAATATACATCATTCTTTTTAGGAGAGAAAAGATTTGGTGATCCACCATTAGTAGGTGTCCAATCTATATAACCACTCGCTCCGGCATAATTACCAGGAACATAAATTTTAGGATACACATTATCAGGATTAGGTTTGTAAGTAGTAATCGTCACAGCAATAGGTTGTGAGCTAACCACATTATTTCCTAAAATAGAATTAAGTCTTACATCACATTTGGTTGCAACCTCTTGAGGGACAATGCCAGAAACTAATGTATTAAGATCCTTAACAGTAAATACTTTTTTGTTAGAATCAACACCAACTGATTTAGAATTTTTGAAATTAGTGCCAGCAACTGCAAATTCTAATTCATAAGTAGGAACAACATTAACAGAGTAAGTTGCATTGGTATAAGAAAATGTCACTGCTTCGTCAGCATCTTGCGCTTGGAGTAACACTACATTATCTTTTGAAGCTTTAAGTGTTGGCGCTGTCAAATTGTTAGCAGTAGCAAAGTCATCATTTTTCTCACATGACCAAAGCAATGCTACTACAAGTCCTACGAATAATATTTTATATATATTTTTCATTATTTAAAAACAATTAAGATTAATAACCTGGGTTTTGTACAAGGTTAGGATTCGCAATAATATCCTTAACTGGGATTGGGAAAAGATTTCTGTAATCTTCAACTGCTCTACCATCTTTTACATTCCCTTTCCAAGGCCATAGATAAGCTCCTGTAGTGAATTTACCAAAACGAATCAAATCCGAACGTCTTGTCATCTCCCAACTAAGCTCTCTAGCTCTTTCGTCTAGGATAAAATCTAGGTTAATACTAGATACATTGCCAGACGTATTACCATAAGCTCTTTCACGAAGTTTATTAACATAAGAAACCGCCTTGCTCATATCGCCATTCCCGCCACGAAGTGTAGCCTCAGCATACATTAGGTAGATATCTGCCAATCTGTATAATGGGATATCGGCTTCTACCCAGCTTTTGCTTGATCCAGCTGTACCATCACTTTTAACATTCTTATATTTAATAAAAGCATAACCATCATTAAATGAACCTAAATCGTTAATTTCTAGATTTTGATCATTGGTATAAAAACGACCTCTCTTGTCAGAACCATTTGAAGGGAAGAGTCCAACAAAAGCTTTAGTAGTACGGATACCACCCCAACCTCCGTTGATTCCGAAATCAGCAGCTGGCATTTTTCCACCAACAGCTGCACACACCATGTAAGTGGTTCCACCATTAGTTTGTGTATTAACACCATCGAAATTAACTGTAAAAATAGCTTCAGAATTACCAACGTTATTATCAGCTAAAAATAATGATGCATAATCAGATTTTAAAGCATAACCTGCTTCAATAACTTTGTTGGTATAGGTGATAACATCATTATTTCTTTCTGTACCAGAATATACTTTTGCATTAAGATACAATCTAGCCAAAACAGCCCAAGCCGCCGCTTTATCTGCACGACCATATTGATTAGATCTTGGATTTTTGAGGTTATTAGCGCAATCTAACAATTCTGCCTCCACATATTTGAAAAGCTCTTTACGCTCAATTCTTTGAGGTCCAGATGCGGAGCCTGGTAAGTAGTCCTCTTTAACAAAAGGCACATTACCAAACATATCCAAAGCATGCAGATAAGACTGCGCTCTTAAGAATTTAGCTTCAGCTCTCATGAATTTAGCCTCTGTTAAATTGTCGCCCGTAATGCCATTTGCTGCAAGTTTTTCATCCGTAACATTACGTAGAAACTCATTACAAAAAGCAATCTCGGTGTACAATCTGTAATACATCGCCGCAACAAACTCATTGGAAGAATCCCAAGTCATTTTGTGCATCGTATGGAGGTTACCGTCATTCCAACCAATAACAGCTTCATCAGTTGTAATAACATTGAGCGTATACATCAAGCGTGTATATTGAGAAAAACCGCCATTAATACCACTAATGTCAGAATCTGGATAGGTTCCTCCATCTCCACTTACTTGTCCTCCCATTGCAAGACCACCATAAAGTTTTGCCAAAGCGGTTGGATAATTTGCAAAATCTTTGAAAACACTTGCAGAAGTCACATCTGTAATTGGCTCTCTTTCTAAATCTTTAATACAAGATGTTGTTGTAAGCAAAGCCAAAACTGCAGCTGAGAAGAATAGTTTTTTATATTTAAGTTGTTTAGTTTTCATCTTAAATTGTTTTAATTAAAATTGAAAGTTAAATCCTACTGAATACACTCTCGGCATTTGGTAATAACCATTATCAATCCCACCAAATACTTCAGGATCTACACCGCTATATTTCGTGATTACGAAAACATTTTGTGCCATACCGTAAACTCTTAGGTTACTACCTTTAGAGAAAATTTCACCGAAGTTGTAACCAATATTAAGATTATCTAATCTTAAGAATGAAGCATTCTCTACATAAGTATCTGAGAAATATTGAGGAACGGCAAATCCATTAACAGGAGCTGTGTGATATACGTTTTGTAAATATTCGTTAGTTGAAGCAGATTGTAATGAACTGTTAGATGCCATATTATTGTAAACATAATTACCCAATACCGCTCTAGCACTAAGTCCGAAGTCCCAATTTTTAACTTTTAATTTTGTTGAGAAACCTAAAATCGCATCAGGCGTTGTCGATTTATAATAATACTTATCAAAAGCATCTATCTTACCATCATTATTTCTGTCAACAAATACACCATCTAATGCTTTGCCATTGCTGTCGTAAACTTGTTGATAAACCCAGAATGAATTAGGGGCATAACCAACTGCATGAGCTTGTATTGTGTTACCAGAACCACCTTCGATTCCTCCAATTGGAATATTAAATGAATCATCCGTTCTGTCCAAAAGATTTGTTACAATTGGCTTGTAATGTGTTGCATTAAAGTTAAGTTCCCACGTAATGTTTTCTTTTTTGATTGGTATTAAATTAATACTCGCTTCGATACCTTTATTTTCCATGTTACCGACATTCATCCAGTTAGCATTACTCAATCCACCAGCAGCCGTTGTTACGTAAACTAGTAAATCCTTAGTATCTTTTTGAAATAGATCGATCGAACCAGAAATTCTGTTATTCATAAAACCATAATCCAAACCAATATTTTTAGAAACAGTAGTTTCCCATGTTAAATTTGGATTATAATTAGTAGGTCGGAACATGTAATAAAATTGATTCCCGAATTGGTAGTAAGCACCAGTATTACTAGGGCTATAAGCTGCAAATGCTGGATAATTATTAGGTCTATTACCATCTAATCCTGGAAGCTCTTGTTGTCCAGTCTTCCCCCAACCAGCACGTAATTTTAAAGTACTAATAGCAGAGACATCTCTTAGAAAACTTTCTTCATTAAGTTTCCATGCTATCGAAGCTCCTGGGAAGTTACCCCAAACATTATCTCTTGTACCGTTAAAGAATCTTGAAGATCCGTCGCGTCTAATAGATGCAGAAATTACATAACGATTCGCAATTGTGAAAATTCCTCTCGCGTAGAATGATAATAAAGTATTTTGAGTTTCAAAATCATTATTATGGGTTTCAAAAGGCTCTACTCCTTTGTAAGTAACAGCACCTGGTATAATTGTTCGGAAGTCTTGATAAGAATAACCTGCTGTCAAATCAACACTTGTATTAATTGCAGAAATTGATTTTACATAATTAAAATAAGTTTCTAACAACTTATTTTTTTTCTCCATTGAGTAATAGTTGTTACTTCCCTTATCGTTAAATCCAGGCTTATACAAAGCGCTTGTATTTTTTTGACCTTCACTTTTAGTATAGTCGTAACCAGCATTAACATTAAAGTGTAATTCTGGTAAAAAATGGAATTTATAATCTAACTGAATATTTCCCAAACCTCTCCAAGCAGATGAAATATCACGAATACCGTGGATAATTCCAAGTGGATTCGAATTGGCATTAACATTCAAATCTCCATTTAAAAGCCACTCATAGTATCCCCCATATTTACTATTACCAGAATAGATTGGTTGAGTAGGATCAAAATACGTTGCAGACTTAATGACACCACCATCTACAAAACGGTTATCAGTAAATGTTCCTTTAGCATTAACATTAACACTTAGGTGGTTATCCAAAAATTTTGGATTTAAATTAAGACCAACCGCAGTTCTCTTGAAAGAGTTTGTTCTCACAATACCATTTTGCTCATTATAACCAATAGACAAACGATACGGAAGCGATTTAATTCCACCTGAGAAAGCAACATTATTATCTGTTCCCCAAGCTTCTTGATAGATAAGATCCTGCCAATTAGTATTAGCATTTCCTAATTTTGCTTTGTAAGCATCTGAAGCATGAGCATTTACAAAACTACGGAACTCATCCGCAGATAATACATCAACCTCTCCCATTTTTGTTGATACCGAAGCAACACTAGAAAAATTAACTTTGAATTTTCCTGCGCTACCTTTTTTAGTCGTAATCAAGATAACCCCATTTGAGGCCCTGTTACCATAGATAGCAGTTGCAGAAGCATCCTTCAAGATATCAAACGATTCGATATCATTAGGATTAACCAAAGACAATGGATCCGAAATACCATTAACACCAACAAAATCTTGTGGAACGCCGTCAATAACAATCAATGGTGAGTTATTACCATTAAGTGACGAAGTACCTCTTACTCGAATTGCTGTACCCGCACCTGGCGCACCACTATTGCTTACAATCTGTACCCCTGGAGTCTTCCCTTGGATAAGTTGACCCGCAGTTGTTGCACCACCATTAAAGTCTTTTGCCGTTACAGAGGTAATCGAACCTGTAACATCAGACTTTTTTTGCTTACCATAACCAATAACGACAACCTCTTCGATATTCTTAGTTTTAAGACTATCACTTTGTTGGGCATGCAACATACTACCAGCTAATAGGAAGAATGGCGCTATCTTCAGAATAAATTTGTTTTCTTTCACGTATGTATATTTTAAATTAACACTCACTTAACAAATACTTAAGAAAAATTAAGCATAGAAAGTTATAAAAAAAACTATATCCAAAAGTAAATCTTCACTTTTTTTTTATAATTCATTAAAATTCTAGAATAAACACACTTAAAACCTAATAAAACACACCTAAAATTATGAAATAATTATTTAATACATAGTATTTTTCAAGCTAATAAAATGAGTTTCATAAACAATCGTTTAACAAAAAAAATCTTAAAATGACAATTTAATATCATCGATTTAAAAAAATGAACCCAAAAGAAACTCCATTTTAACTAAAATTTTAAGCTAATAATTCCTTATTTTTGCAGTAATTATAATTATACTTAATGTCAAACAAAAAACTGATTACGGCGGCTTTGCCTTATGCAAACGGACCAGTTCATATAGGGCATTTGGCGGGAGTTTACATTCCTGCGGATGTTTATGCAAGATTCGAGAGAAGATTAGGTAACGATGTTGCTTTTATTTGTGGTTCCGATGAACACGGAATTCCCATCACGATTCGCGCAAAAAAAGAAGGCGTTACACCTCAAGATATCGTTGATCAATACCATGAAATCATTAAAAAATCGTTCTCAGATTTGGGAATTTCTTTTGATGAATATTCAAGAACAACGGACAAAAAGCATTATGAAGTTAGTCAAGATTTCTTCAAAACTTTGTACGATAACGGAAAGTTTACAGAAGAAGTTTCAGAACAATATTTTGATGAACAAGCGAATGAATTTTTAGCAGACCGTTACATCGTTGGAACTTGCCCGAATTGCGGCAACGACAATGCTTACGGTGACCAATGCGAGAAATGTGGTTCTACACTTTCACCATCGGAATTGATTAATCCAAAATCGATGTTGAGTGGTAATATTCCTGTTTTGAAACCCACAAAAAACTGGTATCTTCCTTTGAATGACTACGAAAACTTCCTAAATGAATGGATTATCGAAGGTCATAAAAACGATTGGAAACCCAATGTTTACGGACAAGTAAAATCTTGGTTGAATGATGGTTTGAAACCTCGTGCCATGACCAGAGATTTGAATTGGGGTGTTCCTGTTCCGCTTCCAGATGCCGATGGGAAGGTACTATACGTTTGGTTTGATGCACCGATTGGATATATTTCTTTCACGCAACAATGGGCGGAGAAAAACGGCAAAAACTGGAAAGATTATTGGCAAAACCCAGAATCAGATTTAATTCACTTTATTGGAAAGGATAATATTGTATTTCATTGCATTATTTTCCCTGCAATGATGAAGGCTCACGGCGATTACATTATGCCAACAAATGTTCCTGCTTTTGAATTTTTGAATCTTGAAAACGATAAAATTTCGACTTCAAGAAATTGGGCAGTTTGGGCAAATGAATATGTTGAGGAATTCCCAGGTCAGCAAGATGTTTTGCGTTATGCATTGCTTTCTTCTGCTCCAGAAACTAAGGATAACAACTTCACTTGGAAAGATTTCCAAACCAAAAACAATTCAGAATTGGTGGGGATTTTCGGGAACTTTATCAATAGAGTTGTGGTTTTAATTCATAAATATTACGATGGTGTTGTTCCAAACGGTGAGGTAAACGCTACTGAATTAAATGAAGTTTCGAAATCTGCGAAAGAAATTCACGAATTTTTAGAAAAATTTGAGTTTAGAAATGCTTTAACAGCTTTAATGAATTTGGCTCGTTTCGGGAATCAATATCTTCAAACTGAAGAACCTTGGAAAACCATTAAAGATAATCCAGAAAAAGCAGCTCAATCATTATTTGTAGGCGCTCAGATTGCGGTTGGTTTAGCGCAATTGTGTGAACCGTTTATGCCTTTCAGTTCAGAGAAATTATTGAATATGTTTAATGTTCAAAAAATGAATTGGAACGATGTCGAAAACGCGAAAGTTCTTATCGAAAGCGGACACAAAATCAATGAAGCTTCACTTCTTTTCTCCAAAATTGAAGATGATGTGATTGAAGCACAAATCCAAAAACTAGAGAATACAAAACAAAATAATAAAAAAACAAATCCTAACGCAAAACCTATGAAAGAAGAGATTTCTTTTGATGATTTCAGTAAAATTGATCTTAGAATCGGAACTATTTTAGAAGCTGAAAAAGTAGAAAAAGCTGATAAATTATTGAAACTCAAAGTGGATACAGGAATCGATGTAAGAACAGTGGTTTCAGGAATTGCGGAAAGTTTTTCACCCGAAGAATTAATCGGAAAGCAAGTAATGGTTTTAGTGAATTTAGCGCCAAGAAAAATCCGTGGAATTGAATCTCAAGGAATGCTATTGTTGACTTCAAAACCTGATGCAAAGCTTTCTTTCGTTACGCCAGATGATTCTGTGGAAAATGGGATTGATGTTGGATAGGATTTAGATACAAGATTCTAGAACCGAGAATCAAAATTCTAATTTTCTTAGTATAAATATTTAAAAGTTCCCGAAACGCTTTGTTTTGGGAACTTTTTTATTAATTGTAAATTTTCGAAAACTAAACGACATGAGAAAAATCGATCAACTCTTTGCAGAATATACTGAAAGTCATCAAAACCACACCTACAAAATGATACATTGAATTTGTGTTCTTTTGATATTTTGGAGTATTCTGGGTTTTATTTCTCTAATTCCAGGGTTAGAGAAAACCCTAAAAAAACAGACTACATAAACTAATTCACACGATTTCTAAACTCACTTGGACTAATTCCTAAAACTTTTTTCACGTACCTTGTAAAAAAAGAATGGCTAGAAAACCCCATTTGATCAGATATTTCAGAAATATTCAAGCTTTTGTTTTCTAACAACAATACAATTCGGTCTTTGGCGTAACGTTGTATCCATTTCGATGCACTAATACCCGTATTTGTTTTACAAATTTGGTTTAGATATTTTGGAGAAATATTCAGTTGGTTACTATAAAATTTTACTTCACGGTTTTGCATACAATGCATTTCTATTAAATGAGTAAACCGCTCAAAAAGAGTTCCGCTCTGTAAACTTCGATTTCTTCTTTCCAATTGATCGATAAATATATCCCACATTTCTAAAATAAAAAGTTGCATCTGAAGTTTCAATACTTCATCAAAAAAACGATTTTGAATTTCAAGCGATTTTAAATAGAGTAATTGAAAATTTTTTAAAATTCGGTCTTTATTTTTTTTGTCTGCAAACAAAATTGGATTTGTTTTGTGATGAATAATAGCGTCAATGCCTATATTGAGGTTGGGAAAATTGTTAGATAACAAATCTTTTTCCACAAAAAGAATTGTCGCCATAAAACTTTTGGAAAAACACAAATCAGCAATTTCACTCTCAGCAAGCCAAAAAACAAATTCTCCTTTTTGGGCTTCCATAGATCTATTGTTAAACATAAAATTGATTTTTCCCCTCTGACAATAGATATGTGTATGATACTTATTTTGATAATCTTCCGGAAAGTTTTCGCTTCCAAATGATTTAAGCAAAATCACTTTCTGTTGATTTAACAATTCCATTTGTACCTATTTTTTCAAAAAACTAAAATAGGTATTATTTGACATTATTGAAGTACTATTTGTAACAAATGTGTTCTTTATTGTAATTAATTTTGCTCTATTAAAATAGTAAAAATGAAAGCAATAGATATTTTTGAAAGATTAAGAAATGGCGAAACCATCGCAACTAATGATGTAGAAGCGTATAAACTGCGAGAAGCCTCATTTGAAACGAAAAAAATCTTGAATCAAATGAACAACGCAACAAATTCAGACGAAATAAGAAATTTATTAAGTCAAATTACCAATACAGAAATTGACGAAAGCACAACTGTATTTACACCGTTATACATCAACTATGGAAAGCACACCAAAATCGGGAAAAATGTATTCATAAACTTTGATTGCACTTTTTTGGATTTAGGCGGAATTACCATTGAAGATAATGTATTGATTGCCCCGAAAGTTAGTTTGCTATCCGAGGGACACCCGATAGAACCCAAAAACAGACACGCATTAGTTCCTAAACCAATTTACATTAAAAAGAACGCTTGGATTGGCGCAGGTGCAACCATTTTGCAAGGCGTTATTATTGGCGAAAATTCTATAGTTGCAGCTGGTTCAGTTGTTTCAAAAGATGTACCCGATAATACCATTGTTGGAGGTATACCAGCAAAAATTTTGAAATCAATTTAATTTTAATAAAATGAAAAAATCAATAATTATCATGTTACTGCTTGCATTTGTAGGACAGTTATCTGCTCAAAAGAACTTATCAAATTTAAAAAAAATGACAAACGAACACTATACATTTCAATTAAGTGAAAAAGTAACACGCCAAAAAGTAACGTTTAAAAATCGTTATGGAATTACACTTTCAGGCGATTTGTATATCCCGAAAAATGTAGGAAGCCAGCTTTTACCAGCATTGGCAATTAGCGGACCTTTTGGAGCTGTAAAAGAACAATCTTCGGGATTGTATGCTAATCAAATGGCAGAGCGTGGTTTTATCGCTCTGGCTTTTGACCCATCTTACACAGGCGAAAGTAGTGGCGAACCTCGTAATGTTGCATCACCCGACATCAGCACAGAAGATTTTAGTGCCGCAGTAGATTTTCTTGGAATACAGAAAACCGTTGATAGAAATAAAATAGGCATCATCGGTATTTGTGGTTGGGCAGGTTTTGCATTAAACGCTACCGCCATTGACAAACGAGTAAAAGCAGTTGCAACAACAAGTATGTACGATATGACAAGAGTAATGTCGAAAGGCTACAATGATGTGGTAACATTGGAAGAACGTACCAAAACATTGGAACAGTTAGGCGAACAACGTTGGAAAGATGCAGAAAGTGGTACACCTGCCTACCAAGCACCATATAACAAATTAAGTGGTGGCGAAGCACAGTTTTTAGTTGAATATCACGACTATTATATGACTCCAAGAGGTTATCACGAGCGTTCTGTAAATTCAGGAAATGCGTGGACAATGACCACTCCACTATCCTTTATGAATATGCCAATTTTGACTTACATCAAAGAGATTTCGCCAAGACCAATGCTTTTAATCACAGGAGAAAATGCACACTCACGTTATTTTAGCGAAACGGCATATAACAACGCTTCTGAACCAAAAGAGTTAATGATTATTCCAAATGCTGTTCACGTGGATTTGTACGACAAATTGGATAAAATTCCATTTGACAAGTTGGAAACATTTTTTAAATCGAACTTGAAATAACATACCTTAAAAAAGGCATCCGCTACATCGTATTGCTAAAATGCGGGGTGATGTTATAATAGAAATATTTGTAAATTTATCCGCAAAATCCATTTCTTTTTTGCAAAATGTTTATTTTAGCAAAAAGGAAAATGGTTTTGCTACTTGCATCCAAAGTTTAAAGATTTGTCATCTTTATACCCGCACTTCGCCAATACTTTTTCCGTTATATGCAGTGCTGCCAAAGCGGTTTCATAAATCAAATTTCAACAAAAGCTGAATTACAAATTGACTAACTTTTTCCCAACCCAAAATTTATTCTTTTTCCAGCACCTTTTTTGCCAACGCTCATCAGCACATTTGCAAAAAGCCAATGCTAACCATCTTCTTATTTTGCAAAAGAGCTGATTTTTATCACCCGCTGTTTTTAAGAAAATCCCTATTTTTGGGGTTGTAAATAATATGAAATATATACTTAACCTATTTTTAATTTTTTATGTGGTACTAAAACCTTTAGTGCCAATAATTGATTATGCAATTAGGTATGATTATATTTCTAAAGAATTATGCGAAAATAAAAGCCAACCCGAATTATTATGTAAGGGGAAATGTTATCTCACAAAAGAAATAGCTAAAAACACGCATAATACATCCAAATCAGAAACTCCAAAATCAACAATTCATATAGACACTTTTTTAATAAAAGATGTTTTGATAATTGTAAATTCACAAGTGAAATCAACAAAACAGGTTGTAAAACATTACATTCCTTCTTTTTATTACTTTGATTTAAATTCTTCTATTTTTCACCCACCTTTAGTCTAATTAATAATACAGATTTTTAACATCATTATTAATTAAATTATCTAATAAAATGAAAAAACATTTTATGTTGGCGCTACTTGCATCAACAATTTCGTGCGCACAAGAAACACCCAAAGTAAAGCAGGTAAAAAAAATGACTCCTAAAACAGATCTTAAAGGTATAAAAGTCGTAAATGCTTTGGACCCGATTTGTCAGATGAAGACCGCAGAATATCTTAAAGATACGGCTGTTTTCAAAGGAAAAACATATGGATTCTGTAGTGATTATTGCAAAAAAGAATTTAAAAAAAATCATGCAAAATATGCCCAAAATAAATAAGAAGAAGCAGAATAATTCGAAAAACAAAATCATTGTTCCTATCGTCATTTTCGCATTACTTTTTGTATTAATCGGTTTTGGATTTTCTTATTTTAAGAAGAGTTTATTCACAGTAATGAAAGTTCCTGATTTTGAACTTACCAACCAAAATGATAAAAAAATTTCCAATAAAGATATGTTAGGAAAAGTGTATCTCGTTGAGTTTTTCTATAGCCGTTGTCCAACGATTTGCCCGTTAATGAATCAGAATATGAAATACATTCAAGACGAAATCAACAACCCTAATTTCGGTATTATTTCTATTTCTATTGATCCCGAAAACGATACCTCACAAGTATTAAAACAGCACGCAAAACTTGTTGGAGCAAATTCTCACAATTGGCATTTTCTTACAGGAAACAGAGACTATATTGGAGAAATTGCAGATAAGTTCAATATTTATGTTGGCGACAAAGAAGACGAAGCAGAAAGTCTGAATCACAGCGGAATGATTGCTTTGATAGATAAAGAAGGAAATATTCGTTGCAGATATAACGCAAATAATATTCCTATTCTCTACTATTCCGGACTTAATTATTCTGATTCCGAAGGTAAAAATACAGACCTAAGAGGAAAATACCATCCTGATAGAGAAAAACTGATAGAAGATATACAAAAACTTCTGAAAAAATAGTGTGAAATACATTCTCAACATATTCCTCGCTTTATATATGGTGCTAAAACCTTTAGTGCCATTGATGGATTATGCTGTTAATTACGAATATATTTCAACCACTCTTTGTATCAACAAAACCAAACAGGAATTGCATTGTAACGGGAAGTGTTATTTGAGTAAAGAATTGGCAAAATCTTCGCAGGAAGATCCCTCTCCTTTATCGAAAACAAAAAATCAATCACAAAAAATTCTCGACTTTTATCTTCCTTCCATAATTTCGGAAGTAAAAATTATAATAAAAGAAATTCCTGGCAATTCATTATACATTTACAAAAGAGAATATTCTTATCTCTTTCTGAAACACATTTTCAGACCACCAATTATTTAAGTTTTTTTTCGCATTTATCATTATTCTGTGGAACAAAATGTTCTGCAGAAACTACACGTATTAATTCATCATTTAAACAAAAACTTAAATATTTAAAAAATGAAAAGTCATAAATTCTTATCTCTGTTACTTATAGCAATCACTTTATTCTCTGTTTCATCATGTCGTAACAATGATGATGACGATGTTCAAGACACTACACCAGGAAAACTCCAGGTAAAATTTGAAAACGGATTCAATAATCTTGGGCAAATTGTTCTCGGGCAAACTATACAAACGTCAAGCAACGGGCAAAAACACCAATTTTCAACTTTAAAGTACATTATAAGTAACATTACGCTAATTGATAAAAACGGTGGAGAATTCAAGTATCATTACAACGATCCCGACAAAGGGGCATTTATTGTAGATCAATCCGATGCAGATGCTTCGGGTGTCGTATATCTTAACCTTACAGAAATTGCAAAAGGAAATTATATAAAAATCAAATTCGGTTTAGGAATCAGTCCGCAAGCTTATTTATTGGGACAATCAGGACAAGGAGAATTTTGGCAAACGGCAAAAACCGAAGGAATGGCTTGGTCTTGGGCTGCAGGATATATTTTCACAAAATTTGAAGGAAAATACGGAACACCAACCCCAAACACCGAATTTATGAATCACGCAGGAAATATGGGCGATCCAAATGCTAATGGAACACCAAATTTATATCGTGAAATAACCTTAGACTTGCCTACAACAGCAAGAGTTTCAAAAGATGTTACGCCATCAGTTCACATTCTTGCAGACCTTAACCAATATCTTAGTGGGCAAACTCCTTTAACATTGGACACTGCCAATAATATGGCGATGGGAAGCAGTGTGCATTTGGTAAACGTTACCGAAAATGTATCGAAAATGTTCAAAGTAGACCATGTTCATAATGATTAATAGATTATCACAATCCAAAAGAGGGCAAATTCGCTCTCTTTGGATTTTTCTTGTAATAGTTGTATTTCTGTATTCCTGTTCCGATGAATACGAAGGAATTCCAATAGAAAAAGACGAACTCTACAGTTTGGAAAAACCAAATGGTTTCCCCGAAATGTCTTTTGACGTTGCAGGAAATCCCGTCACTATAAATGGTGTTAAACTTGGCAGAAAATTATTCTACGAGGGAAAACTTTCACGCAACAATACTATTTCCTGTGGATTTTGCCACATTCAGGAAAATGCATTCACACATCACGGTCATACCATCAGTCATGGGATTGATAATCGTCTTGGTTTGCGTAATGCTCCTCCTATCCAGAATATGGCTTTTCTCAAAAATTACACATGGGACGGAGTAAGTCATAATTTGGACGAACGTTCTTTAGTTCCTATCACTACAGATTTCGAAATGGATAGTTCAATTCCCGAAGCAATTGCAAAACTAAATGCGGATAGTAACTACAAAAAAATGTTCAAAGCAGCATTTGGAGACGAAACCATTACCGGAGAACGAATTCTGAAAGCACTTTCACAATTTATGGTAACAATGGTTTCTGCCAATTCCAAATACGATCAAATGAAAAAAGGAACTACAACTTTTACTAATGAAGAAAGCCAAGGATACGCCTTATTTCAGAACAAATGTGCAAGTTGTCATTCCGGAGAATTATTTACTGATGAAAGTTACAGAAACACAGGGATGTATTACAATGCACAATTAGACGATAGAGGACGATACCGAGTAACATTAGATTGGAACGACAATATGAAATTTCGGGTTCCTAGTTTAAGAAATGTAGAATATACAGCGCCGTATATGCACGATGGCAGATTATATTCATTAGAAGCAGTTCTTAATTTTTATACCGATAATGTTGAAAATCAACCCAATCTTGATCCTCTGTTGAAGCAAAATGGTCATATCGGAATACCAATGACGAGCCAAGACAAACAATACATCATTGCTTTTTTAAAAACATTAAGTGACCAAAGTTTTATAACCAACCCAAAATTTGCAGAATAATGAAGCAGTTTATTTTAATACTATTTTTTATAATAAACAGTCCTGTTTTAGCAACAAAAAAAGACAGCATTTATATACCAAAATACGAAACCCAATACACAACACTTTTCAAATCAGAAGAATTTTTCTGTGATGCTTGCGGTTGTGCTGCTGGGAATGGTTCTTCAGGCTTTGAGTCTTTATTGAATCCACAATTTATCGGAATCAAATATTTTGCACAACATTACAAAGCCAAAGAAAATCTATTTGTTAATGATCTTACTCAAGACCAATATTTCAACACTTTACAATTGTGGGGGAAAATTCCTGTTACAAAAAAATTAAGTATTTACGGAAGTCTTCCATTCCAATTCCACGAAAAGAAGACCCAACAAGGAGACATCAAAATTAGTGGTATTGGAGACGCAAGCGTAATGGGAATTTATGAAATTTTAAAATCAAAAAATACGTTTCACCAGTTAAGTGGAGGATTAGGAGTGAAAATTCCTATTGGAAAATTTGGCGAAAAAGGAATTACGGGCGTTAATCCGAGTTTTCAGCTCGGAACAGGAAGTTGGGATTATCAATTGGCATTGAGTTACAAATTTCAGAAAAATATTTTCGCTCTAACGCTCAATACCGATTACACCATCAAAACCGAAAACAAAAAACATTATCAGTTCGGAAACCAATGGAACTACGCAGCTACAGGATTCTACAGTTTATGGAGAAATGAAAACAGTATTTTTAGTGGAAAACTCGGTTTGCAAGGCGAAGTCTACGACTGGAACAAACAATTTGGCGAAATAATGCCAAGAACAGCAGGAAGTGCCCTATATGGCAAATTAGGTTTTGAAGTTTCCTATAAAAAAATCAGCATAGGAAGCGAACTAATGTTACCCACTTACACCAACCTTGCTAGTGGAGATATTGAAGCTAAATCAAGATTCTCTTTGTTTGTGAATTTTGGATTATAAATCTTCATTTTAATATCAATAAGACACGAGTAAATTTAGTAGTACTCGTGTCTTTTATTTTATCAACATCACAAGTGTCAAGCATCTAATAATTACCACAACCAACCTACTTAAAATAGTATTAATCATACTCAAAATTTTGTATATTTGATATATTAACCTCAAAAACACAAAGTTATGCCAAGTACATCAGAAGTAGTGTTGTAAGCTTCCCCGAAAACAATACGGTTTAAAAGTATAAAATAATTAACTTTAAATCGTAATTAAGACAATGAAAA
>NZ_DAMBQF010000019.1:0-49368 GCF_032062245.1 Soonwooa sp. | reverse complement strand
TTAAAAATTTTAACCTGAAAAATTTGCAGATTAACATAGAACATCGGGGCTAGGGGAGCTGGTATTCGATTTTATAGTTCGTTTGAAAATTTTAGAAATTACATTGTCATTAACAATCTTAATCAATTAGCATTTATAATAACAACCCTATTTTTTTTAAAAATCAATTATTCGTATTTTCGAAGGAAATAAATAGTTTTATGAAGAATAGATTATCCTTATTGTTTTTGGCGGTTGCTACCTTAGGTTTTGCACAAGAAAATGTCAGCTACCAAAAACCTTCCGCAGAGATTTTGAAGTTAGCAGATTATGATCGTCCACCATCCATTATGATGGATAGCAAGCGCGAAACTCTGATTTTGACCTACCGTTCTACTTACAAAACCTTGGAAGACCTTATTCAGGATGAGATGAAGTTAGGAGGACTTAGGATAAATCCTGTGACTAATATTTCGAGTACGATGACGTATTCTAACAACTTGAAAATTAAAAAAGTTAATGCTAAATCTGAAACCCAAGTTACAGGACTTCCTCAGAATGCACGTTTGGCTTATTTCCAATTTTCGCCAGACGAAAAATTTTTGGCATTCACCAACACAACGGCAAAAGGAGTAGAACTTTGGATCGTTGATCTAGCTTCAGCAAGCGCAAAAAAGCTAACTTCTGATAATCTGAATGCTAATATGGGGTCGCCATATTCTTGGTTTAGAGATTCTAAAGCCTTATTGGTGAATCAATTGTTAGCAAATCGTCCAGCGCTTTTGGATGATAAAAATAATCTTCCGACAGGTCCAACGGTATCGACAAGTGACGGAAAAGTATCTCAAAACAGAACTTATCAAGACCTTCTTAAAAATCCACAAGACGAAAAGAATTTTGAAACTTTAGTAACTTCAGAATTATATAAAGTTAATGTTGATGGGACTTCTAGCTTGTTCAAAAAAGCAGATATGTACGCTGGGCAAAGCTTTTCTCCTAGCGGGAAATACGTCAATATTACAACATTACAAAAGCCTTTTTCGTACATCGTTCCTTTGTCAAGATTCCCGATGACAAGCGTTGTGTACGACGAATCTGGCAACGAAATTAAGAAAGTAAATGAAATTCCTCTTACGGAGATTATGCCAAAAGGTTTTTCAGCAACGCGTGAAGGAAAACGTAATATGACTTGGCGCTCTGATAAGCCAGCGGTTTTATATTTTGTTCAAGCTTTGGATGGTGGCGATCCAGCAAAAAATGTGGATTTTAGAGATGAGGTTTTCACGTGGGAAGCGCCTTTTAATACAGCACCAAAATCTTTAGTGAAAGTAAAAGACCGTTTCGCAGGTATCCAATGGGGAGACGATCAACATGCGATTGTTAGTGATTCTTGGTATGATACGCGAAATGTCACAACTCAATTTTTGAATCCTTCAACTGGCGATACGAAATTGATTTCTAAACGTAATTTCCAAGATATTTACAGCGATCCAGGAGAGTTTCAAACCAAAAGAAATGAGTTCGGTCGTGATGTTATCGATGTCGAGGCTAACAAGTCTTATCTTTTAGGAGATGGTTTTACAAAAGAAGGGCAATTCCCGTTCATCGATTCTTTTGATTGGAATTCTTTGAAAACGACAAGGTTGTACACGTCTAATGTTAAAGACAAGAAAGAAGATTTAATCGATATTCTTAATATTAAAAAGAACGAAATTCTTGTCCGTGAACAGTCAAAAAATGAGTATCCGAATTATTATATCAAAAATTTTAAATCAGGAAAACTAACGCCAGTTACGCAATTTTCGAATCCTTTTGCAAGTATTAAAGATGTCACTAAAGAAGTGATTCATTACAAAAGAAATGACGGTGTTGACTTAACTGGGACGCTTTATTTACCAGCTGGCTACAACAAAAAAGACAAATTGCCATTGTTGATTTGGGCGTATCCAGAAGAGTTTAAAGATAAAGCAACCGCGGGACAAAACTCGAAAAATCCGAACGAATTTACATTCCCAAGCTATGGATCATTTATCTATTGGGCGGCTAAAGGTTATGCAGTTTTGGATGATGCTTCGTTCCCGATTATTGGTGAAGGCAAAACTGAACCTAACGATACTTTTATCACGCAATTGGTTGCTGATGGAAAAGCAGCAATTGATGCAGTGGACAAATTAGGTTACATCGATCGAAAAAAAGTGGCAGTTGGCGGACATTCCTATGGTGCTTTTATGACAGCAAATCTATTGACGCACTCGGACTTATTCGCTTGTGGTATTGCGAGAAGCGGCGCTTATAACAGAACATTAACACCTTTCGGTTTTCAAAGTGAACAGCGTAACTATTGGGATGTTCCGAATGTCTACAATGAGATGTCACCCTTCATGAATGCTAACAAAATGAAAACACCAATGCTATTGGTTCATGGTGAGGCAGATAACAATCCTGGGACTTTCACACTACAAACAGAGCGTTATTTCCAAGCATTGAAAAACCTAGGTGCGCCAGTTAGAATGGTGTTGTTGCCTAAAGAATCGCACGGCTATGTTGCGAAAGAAAATATTCTTCACCTACTTTGGGAGCAAGATCAGTTTTTAGAAAAATGTTTAAAAACTAAATAAACATCGATTTTAATAATAAAAAAAAACCATCGGAAGTCCGATGGTTTTTTATGTTTTAGATTAAAAAAAATTATGCATTCTTTTCTTTTAATAAATCTCTGATTTGAGTCAAAAGTTCCTCTTGAGTTGGACCAGCTGGAGCTTCCTCAACAACAGCTTCTGGTTTTTTCAATTTGTTGATACCTTTGATCATTACAAATAAAGCGAAAGCCACCACCGTAAATGAAATTGCTGCAGAGAGGAAGTTACCATACTTAATTGCGGTGCCAGGAATAACAAGTTGTGATAGGTTTTCCGCATTTATTGCTTTTAAAGCTGGATTAAGGATAGCAGGAGTAATAAGGTCTTCAACTAACGAAGTTACAATTTTACCAAATGCTCCACCGATAACTACACCGACAGCCAAGTCGATCACGTTACCTTTAACAGCAAATTCTTTAAATTCTTTAAAAAATCCCATAGTGTTTTGTTTAATGTGTCTGTAAAAGTATTAAAAAATTGTAAACACAATCAAGTATTTACTAAAAAAATTGCATGAATTAAGAAATTGTCTGATTTTTGAATGCGAAAAATTATTAATTTTGCAAAAAATGCTAAACGATGAAAATACTCAATATCAATCAGTTAAAAGAATGTGATCTGTTCACTATTAAAAATAAACCGATTTTTTCTATTAATTTGATGGAAAAATCTGCTAAAGTTAGTTGTGAATGGCTTTTAAACAACACATCTCCTAGTGAGGATTTTGTAGTTTTTTGCGGAAATGGTAATAACGGAGGAGACGGTTTGGCGATTGCAAGATTACTGTCTTTACAAAATAGAAAAGTGAAGGTTGTTGCTAATTACGGTAAAAAATTTGCAAAAGATGCGTTAACTAATCTTCAAAAAATTCCTGAAAACGTACCTATTGTTGATACTAGTGATTTTTCAATATCGATTATTAGAAATACTACAATTATTATTGATGCCATTTTTGGTATTGGTCTTAATAAAAATATTGGACAACCTTGGGAGGCTATAATTGATGATATTAATAAGCTTGATAATCGGGTTATATCTATTGATCTTCCTTCTGGTTTTATTCCTGATGGAGACCGAAATAGTGATGTTAAAATTAAAGCCACCGATACATTAAGTTTTCAATTTTATAAAAAAATATTTTTTCATCCAGAAACAGGTATCAATTGTGGTAAAATCCATGTATTAGATATTGATTTAAGTAAAACTTATATAGATAATGCCGAAGTTGATTCTTATGTGTCTGAAGAGGATATTATTAGGAAAATATATAAAAAAAGATCAGATTTTACCCACAAAGGTAATTTTGGAAAAGCCGTACTTGTTGGCGGAAGCTATGGAAAAACAGGAGCTATTATTTTAGCAGCACGTGGAGCCTCAAAAACAGGAGCTGGACTTACATTTATCAATGCGCCTGAGTGTGCTTATTCCGCAAGTCTTATGCAACTTCCAGAAGCTATGTTCGAGTTTGCTGGTGCTCGAGAAGTTGATATAATTACTACTATCGAGGATGGTAATTATGGTATTGGACCTGGTTTCGGTAAAACTGAAACAGCAAGATTAGCACTCGAGAATTTCTTAAGAAATCATAGCCGTCCTATTGTGTTAGATGCAGATGCTTTAACATTGCTTTGTAGTCATTTTAATTTACTATCATGGGTGCCAAAAGATTCTATTTTGACGCCGCATCCTAAAGAATTTGATCGTCTTTTTGGTGCTTCACTTAATTCTTTTGTGCGATTAGAATTGGCAAAAGAAATGGCAAAAAAGCATCAACTTAATTTTGTTCTTAAAGATCATCATACGCAAATAGTTCTTCACACTGGAGAAGTTTATTATAATGTTACGGGTAATTCTGGTTTAGCAAAAGGAGGAAGTGGTGACGTTTTAACGGGAATTATCACCTCTCTTTTAGCACAAAAATATTCACCAAAAGAAGCAGCCATTTTTGGCGTGTGGATACATGGTAAAGCCGCAGATTTAGCGCTTAAAGGACAGTCTAAAGAAAGTCTTCTCGCATCAGATGTTATCGAAAGCGTTGGTAAAGTCTTTAACTATCTGTCAAAGTAGAAGTTAAAACACTAAATATAATAATTAAAAATGTCCAGATCCACACCGATTTGGACATTTTTGTTTGTTGTCCCATTGCTACTTTATAAATGCTAGATTGGACTTCAAAGAATATAATTAAAACAAAAGTATTAATCAGCATTCCAAAAGAAGATTTCAAATCGAGATTCCAATTTTGTCTAATGGAAGAAACATCGGATATTTTTAAAGATTTTAAATCAGCGATTTGTGTACTAAAAATTAAAAAAAATATTAATCCTAAAATTGGCATTAACCAATAGAATAGTTTGTTACCAAATCCATCAGCCTCGCCATTAAATCCAAAATGTGTGGGTATTCTTGCTGGAAGACTACGGTAGGTGAGCGCACTGAACAATAACAGCCCAAATAATAATAAAGAATTGATGAGTATTAAAAGAATTATCATTTTTTAATTGAAAATTTGGATGAAAAAAATATTTAAATTTTATAGCAATTTAAAACTATTTTAATAAAAACGGAATTCTTTTATCGTTAAATTTGTTATATGATAAATGATAAAAAGAATGAAATTTTTCGACAATTAGTTGAAAACAAATTCCAAATATACAATTCGCTTTTCATGAGCTTGCCTTATGACAAAATGACTAATATTGGTATGTTGCTGCCGTTTTTATACGAAGAAAGTAAAGACGGTTACGACAAAGCTTTGTCGCCGGAAGAGATTATTAACTCGTTTTTTAAAAACCACACAGACCTCGAATATGAAGATCAAAAGTTAGAACTGCTTTTTAAGATCGTTCAGTATATCGAGCGACAAGTGGTTTTGTTTGATAGTATAGAAGATGCGGCTTTTCAAAAGTTACATTCGGATGCCGATTCGGGTACCGTTCTTAATCTTTACGAAAGAGCTTTACAAGATCATCGTTTGACCGATGTTCGAAAAAAGTTAAAAGATTTCTCTGTTAAGATCGTTTTTACGGCGCATCCAACACAGTTTTATCCAAACGCAGTCCAGCGAATTATTCATGATTTGCGAGATGCCATTCAGAATGATTCAGTCACGAATATTGATGTGCTTTTGCAACAGTTAGGCAAGACACCATTTGCTAATAAAGAGCGTCCGACTCCTTTGGACGAGGCGATGAGCATTATGTATTATTTGCGATACGTCTATTATCAAAGCATTGGCGATTTATACAAAAAACTGAAAGAAACTTTCGGAACCGATGATTATCACTTGCATCCAGATATTATAAAACTTGGTTTTTGGCCAGGCGGTGATCGCGACGGTAATCCGTTTGTGACTGCCGATGTAACCTTGGAAGTGGCAAAAGAGCTGCGAAGTTCGATTCTTAAATGTTATTACGGACATCTTAAAAATTTGAGAAGAAGACTTAGTTTTAGGAGTGTTTCCGAAGTTTTGGAAGATTTGAGCCATCAATTATATCAGGCGATTTTCCAAAAAGATTTTGAAATTTCTGAAACAGAAATTATTGCTAAAATCGATCAGGCGGAACATATTTTAATTACAGACCATCAGTCGCTTTTCCGAGAATTATTGGACGATTATCGTGATCGTGTAAAGATTTTTGGGACACATTTTGCGACTTTAGATATTCGTCAAGATAGCCGTGTTCATCAGAAAATTGTAGATTCTATTTACAATCATTTATTTAAAAATGAAGAGGATTCTGAAATTTCTAATCAGCAAAAGTTTGAAAGTTTACTAAATTCTGATAATCATGTTAAACCTAATGATTTTGAAGATGAAATTGTAAAAGATACTTTGCGAAATATTTTGAATGTTACTAAAATTCAACAACAAAATGGCGAACGAGGATTGCACCGTTACATTATTTCTAATTCGGATGAGGTTAAAGATGTAATGAATGTTTTAGCTTTGTTCAAAATTAGCGGTTATCAAAATGACGACATCAAAATGGATATTGTTCCACTTTTTGAAACCATGGAAGGTCTTATTAACGCCGAAGCTGTGATGCGAGATTTGTATCAACTTCCGTTTTATCAAGCTCATCTTAACAGACGCGGCAATCAACAATACATTATGTTAGGATTTTCGGATGGGACAAAAGATGGCGGTTATTTGAAAGCGAATTGGGAAATCTATCGGGCAAAAGAGCGTTTGACAGCCATTGCAAAAGAATTTGGAATTAAAGTTATTTTCTTTGACGGACGTGGTGGTCCGCCAGCAAGAGGTGGTGGCAAGACGCATGATTTCTATGCTTCGCAAGGTAAAACAATCGCTAATAACGAGTTAGAATTGACGATACAAGGTCAAACGATTACCAGTGTTTTCGGGAATAAAGACCAAGCTAAATACAACTTTGAACAGTTACTGACAGCAGGAATTGAAAATGATGTTTTTGAAAATTCTAAAAAAGATTTGACCGAAAAAGAGCGTCATTTAATTGAGAATTTAGCGGAACTTAGTTTCGAAAAATATTCTGAATTAAAAGCGCATCCGATGTTTGTGCCGTATTTGCAAGAGATGAGCACACTCGAATATTACGGAAAAACCAATATTGGAAGTCGTCCGAGTAAACGTGGCGCAGATGGCGAATTAAAATTTGAAGATTTGCGGGCGATACCTTTTGTAGGTTCTTGGTCGCAACTTAAGCAGAATGTTCCTGGCTTTTATGGATTTGGGACTGCGCTTAAAATTTTGAAAGATGAAGGTCGATTTGATGAGGTTAAATTCTTGTACCAACATTCGGATTTTTTCAAAACTTTGGTGCTCAACTCAATGATGTCGATGAACAAAACTTATTTTCCATTAACTTATTATATGAAAGAAAATAAAAAGTTTGGTGAGTTTTGGAATGTTCTTTTTGATGAATTCAACCTGTCAAAAGAATTGATGTTAGAATTAACAGGTTTCAAAGTTTTGATGCAAGAAGAACCGCTTAACAGAAAATCGGTTTTAATAAGAGAAAAAATCGTGCTTCCGCTTTTGAGTATTCAACAATATGCGCTAATGCAAATACAGAAAAATCATGATAACAAAGCCGTTTATGAGAAATTAGTGATTCGATCTTTGTTTGGTAATATTAATGCAAGTCGTAATTCTGCTTAGTTTTTTAATTTAACATAAAACAAAAATCTATTGACTATGGCAGACTCAATATCAGACGTTTCTTCAGAGCTTTTTCGAACCATATTAATGAATACTTCCATCGGAATCGTGTGGATGGATTCGGAGAATTTTAAAATTAAAACCATAAATCCTGCACTTCTTGATGTCTTTGATCTTGATGAAAATTGTATTGGCAAAAGTGGTTTAGACGTTTTTCCAGATTTAATTCTGAAAGATAATGTAGAGATAATTTCGGATATTATTATTAATGGAGGAAAACATAAACATGTTATTCAACTTTTAAAAAATGATGCGGAGAAGTCAGATGATGTACAATTTTTTGTTTTAGAAATTTCTCGTGTTAATTTTGAAAATGAATTTGGACTAATGATAACGCTGCGTCAAATTGGAGAGCGATTGTTCTTCGAAAAACGCATGGCAGAATCGAAAGACAAGTTCGATTACCAGGTGGCTGGATCATTGTTTTCGAAAGCAATTTTGGTTGGTGAAGATGCGCAGATAGAAATCGCTAATGAACGTATGATTTTGACTTTGGGTAAAGGTTATAATATTTTGGGCTCTTCTATTTTTGATTTTTTCCCAGAATTAAAATCTCAAAAAATCGCTGAGTTATACAAGCTTTGTTTGGAAGAAGAAACAAAGATTTTCGAAAGGTGTATTCCCATAGAAATCAATATTAATGGTGTTCTCAAACATTTATTTTTAAAATTTGCTTTAAAACCGATAACAAACAAAAAGGGAGATCAAAAGGCAGTTTTGTTGTCCGTTCTTAATATTACCGATTTGGTTCTTGCAAAGCAAAAGTTGTATGATAGAGAAGCTTTGCTCAAACATTTTATCGAAAATTTACCAGTTGCCATTAATGTTTTAGAAGGTAAAGATTTTGTTTATCGCGTTTCTAATAAGATTTCGGAGAGTGTTTGGGGATACAAAATAGACATAGGAACTCGCGTTATTGATACTGTCCCAGGTATTGAAGGACGTCCTATTTTTAAAAATTTACAAAAGGTTTTTAATGAAGGTATTCAGTACGAAAAAAAGGAGTACGAATATGTTGATGCGAAAGGAAATACACAATATATTAATTATATTTTTCAGCCAATTAGAGATGTTAATGGTAATGTAAAGTATGTGATGACTTTGGGTTATGATGTTTCGGAAGAACTAAAATATAAAAAACAACTTCGAGAAAACGAAAAGAAATTTAAAACCTTGGCAGAGTCGATGCCGCAATTGGTTTGGACTGCAGATAATGAGGGTAGTGCTGATTATTTTAATAGTAATTGGTATACGGTAACTGACATTCCGTATGGCGAAAATCCTTGGGGAAACCTCGAGAAATTATTAGGTGTTTCGCCCTCAGAAGCTAAAGTTCTTACCGCAGAATGGTACAATTGCATCGCCAATAAAAAAGTTTATGAAAAGGAAATGTTGTTTAATAATTATAAAAAAACGGGTAAAAAACACTGGTATTTAGTGAGAGCAATTCCGATTTATAATGACGAAAAAATGGTCGATTCTTGGATCGGAACTTGTACAGATATCGACGATTTCAAACAATTACAACAACAGAAAGATGACTTTTTGGGGATTGCAAGTCATGAGCTAAAAACCCCGCTAACCAGTCTAAAATTATATTCTCAGTACATGGGAAGAAATCTGCAAAATCTGGGAGATACTGCTAATGCAAGTGTTGCTCGAAAAATGGACGAGCAGATTAATAAATTGACAGAGTTAATTGCTGAACTTCTTGACGTTACAAAAATCCAAAACGGAAGAATAGAATTAAAATCTAGTAAATTTGATTTTAATGACTTGGTGAATGAAGTTGTAGAAGAACAACAAATGGCAAGTAGACATCAGATTCTGGTTAATGCTAAGCCAGTTGGGATGATAGAAGCCGATCGTCATCGACTGTCGCAAGTCATGAGCAACTTGATAGGTAATGCGATCAAATATTCACCAGATGCTGACAAAGTCGTTGTAACTGCTGAACATTTGGGTTGTAAAATTAGATTTTGTGTTCAAGATTACGGCATAGGGATTCCAGAAGAAAAAATTGAACACGTTTTTAAACAATATTATCGTGTGAGTGGTGAGAAAGAACATACAATTCCGGGTTTGGGAATTGGTTTGTATATTTCTGCCGAAATCATCAAAAGAAGTAATGGTAACATTTATGTTAATTCTGAGAGGGGAAAAGGGTCTAATTTTTGTTTTGAACTTCCTGTAAAAAACTAATACAATCTTTTCTCCAATGTTGGAATTAAATAAAAAAATTATCATCGTTGATGACAATATTGCGATTTTGGATTCGTTGCAGATGATGTTGGATTTGGAAGGTTATGATGTTCAGATTTTCGAAAAAGGTTCTGAAATGTATCAACAACTTGACAAAAGCAATTTGCCCAATCTTATCCTTATGGATATGTGGTTGGCTGGTGAAGACGGACGTGATATTTGTCGATTAATTCGTGCCAATGAAGATTTTATGTCACTTCCAGTTATTATCATGTCTGCAAGTCGAGGCCTCGCAAATTCCGCTATAGAAAGTGGTGCCAACGAATTTGTTGCCAAGCCTTTTGACCTTTTCGATGTTTTGGATAAAATTAAAAAGTATAGTGATAAAAATTAAAAGACTGCCTTTCTAGACAGTCTTTTTAATTTAATTTTTAATAAATTTCTCAATCTTTTCGCCATTGTTTATTTTTAAATAATAAACGCCTTTTTCAAGATTCGAAATGTCTATTTTCACAGAGTTTTCAGTTTTAAGAAGTCTTCCTAGATTATCAAAAATTTGCACGGTTTCGATTTTAGAATTGGTTTTAATTTCGATAAAATCCTTAGCAGGATTTGGATAGATGCTAAAGTTGCTTTGCTTCACATTATCCACCATTAAATATTGATTATAGGCTTTTCCAAAATTAACAATACCATAACCTTGTTGGTCTGTTGGCGCAGTAGCATGAGAAGCAGTCGAACGAAGTTTATTTTTAACATCATCAAGATTGACACTTTTTGGTAGCGCTTGTAGCAATGAAGTGATACCTCCAGCCGACAAAGGATTTGCCAATGAAGTTCCGCTTGCTTGGGTCACATTATTGTTGAAAACAGTTGCCGTCGCCACACCTCGAGCACAAACATCAGGCTTAATAACTCCCACAGAATTGGGTCCGTAGGATGAAAAGCTTGCACTAACACCATTATAATCGACAGCACCAATAGAGAAGACTTTTGCATTGTCGGCTGGCGTTATGATGTAAAACCAAGAATTATCGGCTTCGTTACCAGCCGCAAAATTGATGAAAATTCCTTTTTCGTAAGCAATTTGCGCACCTCGAGCAATAAAGCTGGTTGTGCCATTCATATCTGCGTAGGTGTAATCGTAGCGACTATCATCAAACTCGTAATAGCCCAACGAAGTCGAAATAAGATCAACGCCTTTTCTATCTGCTTCTTCGGCAGCTTCGATCCAATAGAGTTGCTCTTCTGGGATTTCGATGTCTGCATCTTCAGAAACATATAAATAAAAATTAGCGTCTGGCGCAGAACCGACAAATTGATTTAGAATAAAACCGCCCATTGTTCCTAAACAAACAGCACCGTGCGAGTTGAGATTTTGATTATAAATATCGTTGTTTTTTGAAACGAAATTATAACCACCTTTTATTTGTCCATTATCTCTCAACCTTTTGAAAGCACTTCCTGTATTTACACTAGGAAAGCCAGTGTCGATAACCGCAACCGTCATTCCTGTTCCGGTGTAACCAGCAACATGTAAACTTCTTAGATTCATTTGGTCAATTTGTGAAGCTGCTTCACCATAGTTAAAGTTGGCTCTATTTGCTTCTAAATTTTGCCATTTGTTAGGACGTTCGGCTTCCGATTTTTTTCCGCCGTTGGGATTTCTCACAAAAGATTCCACATGCGAGACGTAAGGCTGCGAGTTTAAAGTTTGGATTTGTGCTGCGGTTGCATTAACAGCAACACCATTTAACCATTTGGAATGGTCTTTAACGGTGAATCCTAAATTTTTCACATTTTGAATGTAAGAAGCTTCAATAGGAGCATCTTGATCGTTGAGAGCAATCGATTTGTGAGTTCTTCGATCCAAAGATTTTTGCGATAATTCGGATAAAGGATTTGCATAAAATGTTGCTTTGTTAGGTTTATCTTTAAAAAAGACAAAAACCAATTCCGTTTGTTGAGCTTGGGCGAAAAAGAGTCCGCCAAGCATCAAGCTGGTAAAGATTTTTTTCATAGATTTATGACAGGTTATTTTTTGTATAACTAAATTAAGCTTAAATTTACAAAATCAAAGTTTCGTTATGAAAAAAATTCAAATGGTTGACCTTCAAAGTCAATATTATAAAATAAAAAATGAAGTGGATAACGCTGTAATCAATGTTATGAATTCGGCAGCGTTTATTAATGGGCCAGAAGTTAAATTTTTCCAATCAGATTTAGAAAATTATTTAGATGTTAAGCATGTTATCCCGTGTGCAAATGGGACAGATGCTTTGCAAATTGCACTAATGGCACTGGATCTGAAAGAAGGCGATGAAGTTATCACTGCAGATTTTACATTTGCTGCAACAGTTGAAGTTATTCATTTGTTAAAATTAAAATCTGTTCTAGTAGATGTTAATTACGATACATTTACCATCGATCCAGAACAAATTAGAAAAGCAATTACACCAAAAACTAAAGCGATTATTCCTGTGCATTTGTTTGGACAATGCGCGAATATGGAAGAAATCCTAAAAATTGCTAAAGAACATAATCTTTACGTTATCGAAGATAATGCCCAAGCTATCGGTGCAGATTACACATTCTCAGACGGGACAGTTAAAAAATCTGGAACTATGGGAACGATTGGTACGACGTCATTTTTCCCTTCTAAAAATTTAGGTTGTTATGGTGACGGTGGAGCGATTTTCACAAATGATGATGATTTAGCGCACAGACTTCGTGGTATTGTTAACCACGGCATGTACGAAAGATATTATCATGACGAAGTTGGTGTTAACTCTCGATTGGACAGCATCCAAGCGGTTGTGCTAAGACAAAAACTTCCATTATTAAATAATTATAACGAAGCGCGTCAATGGGCGGCTAATTATTATAATGAAGCATTTGCTGGTCATGCGGATATTTTAACACCAGTTACAGCCGATGATACTAACCATGTTTTCCACCAATATACTTTAAGAATTACCAACGGAAAACGCAACGAACTTCAAAAATTCTTGTCTGAAAAAGATATTCCTGCGATGATCTATTATCCAGTTGCACTTAGAAAACAAAAAGCTTATTACCAAGAAAGTAACGATGCAGATTTTGTAAATACAGATAAACTTTTGAATGAAGTTATTTCTCTACCAATGCATACAGAGCTGGACGAAGAGCAACTGAAATATATTACAGACGCAGTTTTGGAGTTTATGTCTGTAGAATAATTTCGAATTAAATAAAACACAAAAAAAATAATGGCAATACTAGTAACCGGAGGATTAGGTTATATTGGTTCGCACACGGTTGTAGAACTTCTTAACAATGATTTTGAAGTGATAATTGTTGACGACTTATCTAATTCTGAAAAATTTATTTTAAATAATATTGAAGAAGTTTCGGGTAAGAAACCAATTTTTTATCCATTTGATCTAAGACGAAAAGAATTATTATCTCAAGTTTTTGAAGCACATAATATTGAAGGTTGTATCAATTTTGCAGCTTTCAAAGCGGTGGGCGAAAGTCAAGAAAAACCTTTGGAATATTATGAAAACAATTTGTTTTCGTTGATTAATATTTTACAGGAGTTTAAAACTAGAAATGTATCTAATTTTATTTTTAGTTCTTCTTGTACGGTTTATGGTCAAGCGGATCAAATGCCAATCGACGAGAATACGCCTCTTAAAATGCCAGAAAGCGTTTACGGAAAGACCAAACAAATGGGCGAGGAGATTCTGAAAGATTTTGCTTTAGCGAATCAAAAGAAAATCACTTTGCTACGATATTTTAATCCAATTGGAGCACATCCATCAGCTAAATTGGGCGAATTACCAATCGGAGTTCCAAATAACTTGGTGCCTTATGTAACTCAAACTGCTGCGAAAATTCGTGAGAAGTTAAGCATTTGGGGAGATGATTATCCAACAGAAGATGGTACAGCGGTGCGCGATTATATTTATGTTGTAGATTTGGCGAAAGCTCACGTTGCGGCGCTTAAAAAACTAATCGATTCTAAAGAAGAAACGGTTATAGATATTTATAATTTAGGGACTGGAAAAGGATCATCGGTTTTGGAAGTTGTTAAAGCTTTTGAATCGGCGAATAATGTTGACGTTCCGTATCAGATTTGTGATCGTCGCGCCGGCGATATTACAATTGCTTATGCTAACGCTGATAAGGCTGAAAAAGAATTAAATTGGAAAGCTGACACTTCACTAGAGGAAGCGCTGAGAACAACTTGGCAATGGCAAAAATATTTAGAAACAAGATAAAACAAAAAGCGATTCCTACGAATCGCTTTTTTTATTGGGTTGAAAATTTGATTGGGCTAAAATTAATTTTTAATAATTTTCTGGTTGGACGTTTCACCATTTTCAAAAAGGATATTCAAGTTATAGACACCTTTATTCAATTTAGAAATATCAATTTTGTTCGATTGGTAATTATTTAATTTTTTACCATCAATACTGTATAATTCGATGTTTTTAATTTTATCGTTTGATTGGATATTAACTTCATTTTGACTAGGATTTGGATATATGCTTACGTCTTTTTTAGTAGTTTCGCTCGTTCCTAATACAATAGTTTGTGATAAAACTGGACCAATCCACAGACTTTCTTTGTTAATATCTGTACATTTTGATTTGATGTAATTTTCATAGGTCCAATATACCGTTAAATTATTCACGCTCAAATTACTTTGGTCTGTGTCAACATAAGTTTCCAAACTCGTAGAGTAGCCACCTCGACGTCCATATAAAACTTGCGATTGTACAGCAGTTGGATTGGGCGTCCAGCTTAGATCATAGCTTTGATTAACCTGATTACTTAGCTTAAAATTAGTCGGACCATTACATATAACCTCACCGTTACTTGCGTTTTGAAGATACATCGAAATAGGGAAGTAGCCTTCATTATTGGCGAAAACAGCATCAGGAACTTTTAGTTTTATCGTATGTTGCCCAGCAGCTAGATTTCCAAGTTTTATCTCTCGATTTGGAATGGCATCACCAGGACACCAGTTGCTGAAAGATAACCAGTTGCGTAATGTTTTTTCGGTCGAACCGTAGATGCCGTTGCCTTGCGTATTTACAACACGGAAAGGCTCACAAGATTTGCCACCAGGTCTGTATTGATGCACAAGATTATCATCGAGATAGACATAATGCTCACGCCTTACATATTCTTCACCATTGGTATTGGCGCCGTGATTAGATGAAATTAAATGTAAAACCGCATTGTCAACAGGAGTATCTAATGTGAAATTTACGGTTCGTGTTGTAGTGCCAGGTTCATCTGTTGAATTGTATTTATTAAGATTTGAACGATAAAGTAAAGGCATGAAAAAATTAGAGTTGGTCGGTGCAGAACCTGTAGAGACAAATCTTAAATTTCCTCTAAAAACATCTGTTCTATCTGCACAACCAGCAACTTGTGTGTTAGCTGCTGCTGAATAACCATCCGCACGGAATTCAATCCAAATGTCATAATTCTGAGTTATCGAGGTGTCGTGTAAAAGATTCGCAAGATTATCAGTTTTAAATTGATAAGGCACCGTGGTTGGCGTTTTATTCTTGTTCATAAATGGTGTTATAAAACGACCAAGTTCGATACGTTTAACATCTGTTTGCTCCCAGGTATAAGTCGTCAAACCTTTCGGAACTAAAGCTATATTAATACCTGCTAGACGATCATAATTATCACATGCAGCGATAAGATCAACCTCCACAGAAACACTGCTGCCAATACTTGCGATTTCTTCGGGCGTTAATTTTCTAGAAATTATATCACGCTCATAACCGTGAAGTCGGATGGCGCCTGTCGGAATTTGTGAGTAGGCTTCAGGCGGAAGACTTTGTCCTTCACCCAAATAATGGTACATACTGTAGAACGGAACATCATTAAAAACTGTCACATTTTGAGCGTTTAACGATAGTCCAAGACTTAGCACAGCGATGCCAGTTAGTAGTTTTTTCTTCATATTAGATTTAGTTGTAAAATTGAATCTAAATATAAAAAAAATACTAACGTATTTAATTTTAATTACGAAAAATAAAAAGAATTAAGAAATTTCTAGATGATTTCGATATTCATCCCAAATGATTTTGAACCACTCCGTATAACGCTGCGGGAATTCTTCAATTTCGCGTTTTAGCTCGTTGATGGAGATGTATTTTATATCCGCCACTTCTTCAGGATTTAGTGTAAAATCACCGTTGTATTCCCCTGTGAAAACATAGTCCAACTCATGCTCCCAAAGTCCTTGTCCAACATCAGCTTTATACAAAAAATTAAAACGCTCTGTTAACTCTGCCGAAATTCCTAGTTCCTCTTGCAGACGGCGTTTTGCGGCATCTAGGTAAGATTCGTTTTCGCGCGGATGACTACAACATGCGTTGGTCCATTGTAGCGGCGAATGGTATTTTCCGGCGGCACGTTGTTGCAATAGCATTTCACCTTTGTCATTAAACAAAAACACCGAAAAAGCCCGATGTAGCAAAGCATTCTCATGCGCTTGCATCTTCTCCATCAATCCCAAAACCTCGTCCTGCGGATTTACTAAAACTACGCGTTCTTCCATATCACAAAGCTAATCAAAATTTTCAGAACATTTTTTAGAAGCTATTCCTGCTGTTCGCTGTATCTTGACGGTCTCGCTCAGACGGCTCCGCTGCGCTCCGCCGCCTCACTCGCCGCAAGGATGCCGCTTCCATCAGGGCTAGGATATTCTGCGCAATTGACAAATTGATTTTTTTGAAGATTTATGATTTGTGAATTATAAATTATAAATGTTGATTTACATTAGGTTACATTTCTTGGTCGCTGAAATCAATACATATTGAAAAACTCATTTTATTCTGATGTTTATTTTACTTGCGTCAAGCTGTCTATAATAGGAATTAAATTTTCTTCGCCGTGACCGCCGCAAACAGCAATGACGACCTTACCCGTTTTATCAATCACATATCTAGCAGGTAAACAACCAATGCTTAATTGCACTTGTTTGGATTTGTTTGGATTCCTAGAATTATCGATTTGATCAAAAGGTAGATTGGCAGCTTTCATTTTTATATGAAGTGCTTTTTCATCATCTACCAAATCATCAAGTATACCAATGAATTCGGCTTTTCCTTGTGTTTTGTCATAGGCATTTTGGATTTCTTTTACCATGTCATAATATTAGCAAGCTTGCAAATAATCTTGATTGTAACCAAAAATGACTATAGTTTTTCCCAAATGATCCTTTAAATTGAAAGTAGCGCCAGAAAACGTTTTTGCGGAAAAATTCTTAGGTTTTTCGCCGATATCAAGTGTTACCAATTTTTTACGATAATCTGCAATTTCTTTCTGAAAGTCGGCTTCCGATTTCTCTTCTTTTTTACACGAAAATGCAAATGTAAGGATTAGCGTTAGTAAAAGAAGTTTTTTCATAATTGTATTTTATGTTTCTAATACACAATTTTTTGCTAAACAAATTCGCCCAGAAAATTAATTTTCTGGGCGAATTAAATATTTTAGTTAATGCTTTTTACTTGGCGTTTTTCCACTCGTTAGCGAAGTCGATGAAATCTGCTACAGACAATTCTTCAGCTCTTATATCAAGTAAAGGATGTGCTTTCATACTTTCAGGGATATTGAGAACTTTTAGGGCATTGCTCAGTTTTTTACGTCTTTGGTTAAAACCTGCTTTCACAATTTTCTTGAAAAGCTCCTCATTGCCTGCCAAACCTTCTTTTGGATTTCTGAGCATTCTGATGACGCCAGATTTTACTTTTGGCGGCGGATTAAAAACATTTTCGTGAACCGTGAAAAGATAGTCAACATCGTAATAAGCTTGGATCATCACGGATAATATTCCATAATCTTTGGTGCGCGGTTTTGCGGCAGTGCGTTCTGCAACTTCTTTTTGGAACATCCCGACCATCTCTGGCACAACTTCGTAATTGTCAACTATTTTAAATAAAATCTGCGACGATATATTGTACGGAAAATTCCCGATAACAGCCAGCTGCCCTTTAAAAACTGTAGGAATGTCAATTTTCAGAAAGTCTCCAACAAAATGTTGTTCTTGTAACTTCGGATAATGAATTTTAAGATAATCAATAGATTCGGTGTCAATTTCTGCAACAAAGGTTTCTGTTGTTTTGTCCAACAAAGATTTGGTTAGTACGCCCATACCGGGGCCAACTTCCAAAACTTGGTCATAACCTTGGTAAGAAAGTCCTTCGACAATGTTTCTTGCAATATTTTGATCGGTTAAGAAATGTTGACCGAGGTGTTTTTTAGCTCTTACGTTCAAGTGATTATTTTTTGCAAATTTAGCTATATTATAGATAAAATTACAATTTTTTTCAAATTTCTCTATTTTATAGATAATGATAAAGTTTTTCTTTTATTTTTGATGCCGTTTAAAATCAATAAAGTAAATGAAAAAAATTCTACTAGTTGCCCTTGCTTTAACGGGGTTAGTAAGTAATGCTCAGGTTCTAGAGCAACAAAATTATGACAATTTTGTATTAGGTAATCTTGGTACACAAAATGGTTACGACACTTTGCAAGGTGAAAGTGCTAACTATCAAATTGCTAATGTCGACAGTAACTTTGGTAAATCTCTTGTCATTGTAGGTCCAACAAAAAACAGTTCACAAACCGCATATTACGCCTTCCTAAAGTTGGGATTAGAATCTGGATGGGCAGCAAGAACAGTAGGTAACAACATCTACAAAGTGTCTTTTGATCTTTTTACAGGATCTGAAGCCGGAACTGGAGGTGGCTTGGCTAGATCAGTAACTTTCAATAAAGAGTTTTCTGCATTTGCAGGTATCAGCTACGATCTTGCAACCAAAACGATCAAAGGCTCTGCAAGAGTGACTAAAAAAGCAGATAACTCACCGGTGAATGCTTTGTTCACTTTGGGTTCAGAAACTTTTGCACCTAACACTTGGGTTAACGTTAGCTATTCTTACAACTCAGTTAATGGTGAGGTAACTTGGACGTATGCTGGTAATACGTATGTCATTAATAACAGCAATAATGCAACGTACAACGTAATACCTAACTCAATCCCTACAGAAATGGATTTTGTTAGCTCTTCTACCTCTACAAATACTGTAGTACACAATAACGCATTTGATAATTATAAAGCAGAAGCTATTGGAGGAAATCTTGCTGTTGCTACAACTGCAGCTACACCGTTAGCCGCAGTGAAAATATATCCTAATCCTGTACAAGACGTTTTAAACATTGTTACGGAAAGCAAAATTTCTATGGTTGAGATTTTTGATACAGCAGGAAAATTGATTAAAACAGCAAAAATTGCTCAAGTGGATGTTAATAGCCTTCCTAAAGGTCTTTATATGTTAAATATCACCACAAACGACGGTATTTTTACAGAAAAAATGATTAAGAAATAGTTCTTTAATCGATAATGGTTAAATGGTCGGAAACTTTGCTTCCGACCATTTTTTTTACTTTGATCAGCATAATTTTGCAATAAGGATGGCAGCGGCATCCTTTGTGGTGGCGCGAGGCGACGGAGCGTAGCGGAGTCGTCCGAGTGCCACTACAAAGATATAGCGGACAGCCCGACCGCAAAATGGGCTGGCCTAAAGCTTTGGTTTTTGCGGGATTGCCCAAAAAATATCCTCGAAAATTGATTTAGAATGTTTGCTTTTTATGATTTTATTAACAATACTTTGCCCTATTTTCAAGGCTTAAGTGAATATTATTTTCTATTTTAGCAGAAAATTTTTATTTAATGCCAAAGACTGTAGAGGATATTAACAAAAGTAGATTACGATCCAGTAACATTACCGTAGTTATAAGTATTGCTTTAGTTCTTTTTCTTGTGGGCTTATTCGGGTTAATCCTGATTAATGCTCAAAAATATTCGGATTATATTAAGGAGCAATTGGTTGTACAAGCTTATTTTGATGAGAATCTTGATTTAAAAGATTCTGCAAAAATCGAAAAAGCCAATCACGTGAGTTATGAACTTATCAAAACGCTTCCGTTTGTGAAAAAGGCAACTTTTATCTCAAGAGAGCAGGCTTCTGTAGAAGCTAGAAAAAGTATGGGAATTGACTCCGAAGCTTTGTTTGATTCGCATATTTTTCCGCCATCTGTAGAGGTTTCCTTGAAGCCAGAGTACGTGGATCCTGTAAAAATAGAACAAGTTGTAAAAGAGCTTTCTAAAGTGCAAGGTGTGAAGGAAGTTAAAAATGACGACACGCTAACCAAATATGTGTACAATAATCTTAACAGAATTTTGAAATGGATTTTCGGATTTTCTATTTTGTTTTTGATATTAGCGATTGTATTAATTAATAACTCGATTCGTCTTAAGATTTATTCTAAGCGTTTTATTATCAAGACGATGCAGTTGGTGGGTGCGAAACGACGTTTCATTTTGAAGCCTTTCGTAATCGAAGCGATTATATTAGGTTTGTTAGGCGCTTTAATCGGGCTTGCGGCGCTGGGTGGACTTTGGTATTTCTTCACAAACGAGATCGGAACGCCTTTCGTTAATGATCCTAATCAATACTTATTGTTAGTGATTGCTGTTTTTGCAGTGGGTGTTTTAATTACAGTTCTAAGTACTATCTTTGCAACTTGGAGATTCTTAAGATCTCATGTTGACGACTTGTATTATTCATAATTATGGCTAAAAAGAATAAATTTTCAGCGGATCAATTCGGAAGCCCAGCTTCTGCGCCAACGCCAAAAGAAAATAATTTTTATTTTGGGAAAACTAACTTCAAATGGATGTTGATTGGTTTGGCTTGTATTATCTTAGGATTTGTCCTGATGATGGGTGCTGACGCTAACACAACACCAGAAGGGAAGTTTGATCCTAATTATTGGAACGAAGGGATTTTTTCTGTAGTCAGAATCCGTATCGCACCTTTCTTGGTGATTGCTGGATTTGTGGTTCAGATTTATGCTATCCTGAAACGTGACAAAAAATAACTAGAATTTTATAAAATAAAATCATATTAAACTTTGGAAGAGTTCTGTTCTTTTTCAAAGTTTTTTCAATTTAACGACAAAAAACTATGGATTTAATAAAAGCAATAATCATCGCTATTGTTGAAGGTTTAACCGAATATTTGCCAATATCTTCAACGGCACACATGGGATTCGCTGCCAACCTTATGGGGATGGAAGAAACCGAATTTCTAAAAATGTTCCAAGTGTCGATTCAGTTTGGGGCAATTTTGTCTGTGGTTGTCGCCTATTGGAAAAAGTTTTTTGATTTTAATAATCTTAAATTCTATTTTAAACTAGGTTTTGCGGTTATTCCAGCCTTATTTTTAGGTTATTTATTCGATGATAAAATTGAAGCTGTTCTTGGTAACCAAATAGCAATTTCATCGGTTTTGGTTTTGGGCGGTGTTATTTTATTGTTTGCTGATAGTTGGTTCAAGAATCCCAAAATCGATGACGAAAAAGGCATTTCTATCAAGAAAGCTGTTACCATCGGCTTTTGGCAGTGTCTTGCGATGATGCCTGGGACGAGTCGAAGTGCCGCGTCTATTATTGGTGGTATGACGCAAGGTTTAACACGAAAAGCGGCGGCTGAATTTTCATTTTTCTTGGCGGTTCCTACGATGTTGGCGGTGACCGTTTATTCAGTTTTTGTAAAAACGTGGGGTAAAGAAACGGCAACACCTATGAAAGGTTATGAGATGATTATGGAATCTCAAAATCATATTATCGCTTTCATTGTTGGTAATATCGTGGCTTTTATTGTGGCACTTATCGCTATCAAATCTTTCATCGGCTTGCTTAACAAATACGGTTTCAAACCGTGGGGTTGGTATAGGATTTTTGTCGGTGTTGCTTTGTTGATTTACTTCCAATGGTTTAATAAATAGAATTATTTGGACAGCTTTTCCGCCTAAGCTTGTACTGAGTGAAGTCGAAGTGCTCTCACTTTTTTGTTTTCTAAAAAAAACAAAAATATCTCCGCTCAAATCGAGGAAGTAGATTCATCGAATCAAAAAAAAAACGGAAGAAATGATATAAGTCAGGCTGCCGATTCTAAGCAGTAGAAAAATTCTACTTTTTAGGATTTAGAAATTAAGATTTACGAATTAGGATTTACGATTTACTAATTAACTTTGCTTAAACATTAAACCCAAAACTAAAAACTAAAAACCAAAAACTGTCAACCATCAACTAAACACAATTTTGTGACGTCAGAACAATTACAATCAGGATATATATTTTTAGTGGACAAACCTTTGGATTGGACTTCTTTTCAAGCGGTTAACAAACTAAAATACAAACTAAAAAGAGAATATAAAGAACTTCCTAAGAAATTCAAAATTGGTCATGCTGGGACTTTGGATCCACGCGCAACTGGACTTTTGATTGTTTGTACAGGGAAGTTTACGAAAAGAATTCCCGAAATTCAAGATGCACCAAAAGAATATTGGGCAGAAGTGAAAATTGGTGTTCAGACAGAATCTTATGATACTGAAAAACCCGAAATTCTACATCAGGATTTTTCACATATTACAGAAGAAGATATTCATAAAACTTTAGAAAAATTTGTTGGCGAAATCGATCAAAAACCACCTGTTTTCTCAGCTTTAAAAATCGATGGCGAACGTGCGTACAACCTAGCACGCGCTGGTGAAGAAGTCGAAATGAAATCCCGAAAAACGACCATTCATTATATTAATGATATTAAAATTGATGGCGCTATGGTTAGCTTTATCGTTGGTTGTAGCAAAGGGACTTACATCCGAAGTTTGGCACATGATATTGGTCAAAATTTGGGAGTCGGTGCATATCTCACGCAATTGCGTCGTACCAAAATCGGCGATTACAGCTTAGAAAATGCTTCTACGAAATTTCTTGATAACGACTATCATTTTGAAGATTTGTAAATGAAAAAATATTTATTTTTTTTGTTGCTGGTATTTTCAAGTTTTGTTTTTTCGCAAGATTATCCGCCAAGGAAGAAATTAGGATTTTTTACAACTTTGGATGCTTGTGTTGGTTTCGATTTGGCTTCCATTATTAAAAATAGTCAAGCCAAAACAGATTACGAACTGAGGCAAGTTCCGCCAGGGAAATATAATTACGGATTTTCTTCGCAAGTTGGTTATCAGCCGATAAGTTGGTTTGCTTTGGCAGGAGGTTTACGTTACAGTTACATCGATCCCAATTATCATTTGTTGTATATTACAATTCAGCCTTACTTTTTTGTAAATGATATAACGGATGATGATTTCTTTTTTATCAGTGCAAAATTTGGTAATAAAATCAATCGAACAGCTGCGAAGAATGCTGGTTTTATTGGTTTAAGTTTAGGAAAAATAAAACCGATGACTAACAATCTAGGACAATATTTTTCGGTTAATTTGGAGAATCAAGTTTTGGATGGCGAAGGAACTTTCTTTGTAGGTTTAACTTATGGTTTGATTTTGTTTTCAAATAAAAGATATTAAAAATGGAAAAAACACGTATTAATAAATATTTGTCAGAAGTTGGATATTGCTCGCGAAGAGCTGCTGATAAGCTTTTGGAAGAAGGACGAATTACAATAAATGGTGTAAAACCAGAATTGGGAACTAAAGTTTCTGACGAAGACGAAATTTGTGTGGATGGTGTTTCAATCAGGAAAACTGAAGAAGAACATGTCTACATCGCTTTTAATAAACCTGTCGGCATTGTTTGTACTACAGATACAAAGCGCGAAAAAGACAACATTATCGACTACATCCAACATCCAAAACGTGTTTTCCCAATTGGTCGTTTGGACAAACCTAGTGAAGGTTTAATTTTATTGACTTCTGATGGCGATATTGTTAACAAGATCCTTCGTTCTAAAAACAACCACGGGAAAGAATATATTGTCCGAGTGGACAAGCCAATTACGCCTGTTTTCTTAAATAAAATGAGAAATGGTGTACCTATTTTGGACACAGTGACTAAAAAATGTGAGGTGGAACAAATCGATACCATGAGTTTTAGAATCGTGTTGACACAAGGTCTTAACCGCCAAATTCGTCGTATGTGCGAGTATCTTGGTTACGATGTTAAAAAGTTAAAACGTATTCGAGTTCTTAATATCAAGCTTGATCTTCCGATTGGCAAATGGCGAGATCTTACAAAAGAAGAATTATCAGAACTTAATCAACTTCTAGAAGGTTCTTCCAAAACATTTGATTAATTTTTTTATGAATTATGAATTATGAATTATGAATTATGAATTATGAATTATGAATTATGAATTAAGTTTGCCTTAAACCTTATTAAACCATCAACCAAGACCTATTTCGTGTACCAACGCATTCTCGTTTCGTATTCTGGTTTTAGTTTTAAAAATTTCCAGATTTTTTCATCATTTGGATATGTTGTTCGGTAGAAGATAATTTTGTCCGCTGAGTATTTGAAGTAAGGATGATTTTTCAACCATTCTTCAGGCGCTTCAACCAAAGTATATTTTTGCACATCGTCTGTTGAAAATTTACAAGTGTTTATCAACTTTTGCATGAGGTCTTTGTCAATATTATAAGTGTCAAGCATCTGTTGTGTGTTCATAAATCCGCCAAGTTTTTTGCGAAAACCAATAAAACTTCCTGCTGCTTTTTCATCAAAACCAAATTCAATTAGCTGTTTAAATGTAATTTTATTTAAGTCTAATTTCGAAAAGTCGGTTTCTTGTTTTGCAATGATTTTTTCAGAATTTGTTGTTTTAAAATTATTAGGATTGAGAATAATATGAGCTTTTAAGTCATTGAATTTCTCCTCAGAAATCACAAAACACGACTTAAAATCTTCTAAACTTCGAAAACTTCCTTTAAGGTTTTTATCGCGATAATTAACGATAACTTGCGCTTGTTTATCACTAAAACCAAGCTTTTTCCAATCGTCAATTTCTAAAAGATTTGGATCAAAATTTTTGTATTTAATTTCTGTTTTAGTTTTAGCAAAAGCTTTGAAATTGTCAGGCGTTTTTTCAGGAAGAAGTAAATAAGGTTTCATTTGAGAAAACTGTTCATCATTAATGATAAAACAATCTTTTAATTTTTCTTTTGACACAAAACTTCCGCCGAGATAGTTTTTATATTTTAAAATCGCTGCTGCTTGCTTTTCCGAAAATCCCATATTTTGCCAATCTTGTTGCGAGAGTTTATCAGGATTGAACTTCCCATTTATGTTTAAATTTTTTGCAATTTTTGAGTGGCTAGACTTTTCTGTCGATTCTTTATTTTCCAACAAAATAAATGCTTCAAGCTCTTTGAATTTTTCGTCCGAGATAGCATAACATTTTTTTAGTTGCTCTTTCGAAATAAAATTTCCACCAACCAAATCTTTGTATTTCAGAATGGTTGAAGCTTGCTTTTCCGAAAACCCCAAATCTTGCCAATCCTCGATGTGTAAATCATTCGGGTTAAACGGCGTTATTGATTTTTGTATCTTCTCGGTTGGCGCAAAAGTCAGATTTTCAATGTTTTCTGAGGATTTAGAAAATTGATTTTTGTAAAAATGGAATGTAATTTGAAGGCTTAAAAGAAACAAACTACTTATTAATAAAGCAATTATTTGTTTCCGTCTTATTTGATAGGAAAATTGCGTTTTCATGATGTTAGTATTTATTGTTAAAATTACAATATTTATAGAATATATTTCACTTGTTTTCTTTTTTAATTAAGATTAAATTTAATTACGAATACTTTACTGAAATGCTCGTAATGATTTAAAATAAAATTTACAAACACCAAAAAATAAAAATTATGAAAAAGTTAGTATTTGTCATTGCTTCTCTCGCGCTTGTTGCGTGTAAAGACGCAAAGAAAGAAAAATCGGTAGAAAGTGCCCCAAGCTCCGAAATTACAAAGCCTGAAGAGAAAGCTCCCGAGGAGATTGTGAAAACTCAAGTTGAAACGCCTGTTGCGTTAAGCACAAAATCTTTAAATGGCGAGGTAATCTCTGTAACGAAGGCTAAAGTTGTTGGTAAAGTTTTATATGTCGAATTAAATGTTAAGGCAGTAAAAGAAAGTGATGAGCATACGCCTCTTCATGTAATCAATATTAACCAAATTAACTACGTGGATGATGCAGAAGCAAAAAAACATGATGTTCTAAAAGATGATGAAGGAAAGTATCAAGCATCGCCTCTACAATCTTCTGGTTCCGACAGAATACAATTCTCAACAAAATATAAAAAAAATGGCGTTTCAGTTAGTTTAAAATTTGCACCGCCGCCAGAAACAAGCAAAACGATTACGTTAAATATCCCAGATTTTGATTCATTTGATGCAATCCCAATAACACGATAGTCATGAGGTTTTCATATATATTAGCAGTGTCTACTTTAGGTTTTATGGCGTGTACTAAAACCGAAAAAACGACAGTTGTTATCAAATCCGACTCTGTCCAACAACATGTTTTGACGGATAACCAAAACGAAATGGTTGAAGAAACAAAACCTACGACTACAATGGAATCTTCTGATAATGGAGGAAGTAGTTTGACAGGAAATGTTAGCAACCTTAATATTAAAATCAATTTGTCTGCCGACCAATTATTTGATTTTGATAAAGCGGTTTTGAAACCAGAAGCTGATGCAGAGTTGCAAAAAGCATTTGACGACATCAATGGAAAAACGGAGGCCACTGTCTTGGTTGTAGGTCACACCGATGCAAAAGGCTCTGACAATTATAACAAAAGATTATCGGATCAACGAGCAAATGCCGTTAAAAAATGGTTAGAAAATAAAGGTCTTAAAAATCAAATTTTGACAGAAGGAAAAGGTGCAAAAGATCCAATAGTACCTAATACGAATCCCGATGGATCGGACAACCCTGAGGGACGAGCAAAAAATAGACGAGTAGAAATAAAAGTAAGTACACAACAATCTCTTTAATTTTTAAACAAAAATGCTAACCACAAGGCTAGCATTTTTTTATTCAGGAAGTGTGTCCAATGATTTTTTTAGTTTTTTAAGTTCCGCTTTAACAAACTCTAGCCGGTCGAGGATACTTACAGTTTCAGAAATTTTTGTATTTGTAGTTAACGCAATGCGTGCGCCGTCCAACGTATATCCTTTTTCTTTCACCAAATGGTAAATCATCTTTAAATTTTTTATGTCTTCTGGCGTAAAATATCGGTTCCCTTTTTTATTCTTTTTAGGTTTAATAATCGGGAATTCCTGTTCCCAATATCTTATTAAAGAAGTATTAACGTCAAATGCTTTTGCAACTTCGCCAATAGAATAATAAAGTTTGTCCGGTAGATTAATCTTCATGAAAAATGTAAATAAATACAAAATTAGTGAAATTACCACAACTAAAGAATGTTGAATAAGTAAATCTTATCTTTGAAGAAAATAAAAAAATTATGAAAGTAAAAAGTTTATTAGCTCTGGGAGTTTCTTTCGCTTCTGCGGGATTAATGGCGCAAACTGGTGGAATCAGCATCTCTTTACACGATCAATTCGATAACAAACCACTTTCCGGAAAAGTAAGAGATGTAAAGACCGACCGCGTGTACGAAGGTGTTGGAAGCATCTCTATCGATTCTTTACACGCTAAAAATTATACTTTCGAAATTATTGCAGACGATTATCAAAAGTCTTATTTGTATGATGTAGACATTGTTCCGAACCAAAAATTAAGTTATTCTGTAGGTTTAACAAAGCTGCAAGCTACCGAAACTAATATTGCGGAAGTCGTCCTTAGCAAAAGAAAATACAAAACCACGCCCGAAAGTCCAGTTTCTCTGCGTTCTATTACCAGCGAAGAAATTCAGAAAAATGCAGGTTCTAATCGAGATGTTTCTAGAGCTCTTTTATCGCTTCCCGGTGTTGCTACAACCACAAGTTTCAGAAATGATCTACTGATTCGTGGTGGTTCTTCCATGGAAAATAAATATTACATCGATGGCATTGAAGTTCCGACCATTAATCATTTTCAAACGCAAGGTGCTTCTGGTGGGCCACGCGGCATTATCACCGTTGATTTTTTGAAAGATGTTGATTTTTACAGTGGCGCTTTTCCGGCGAAAAGAAATGGCGTACTTTCTTCTTTGTTTGAATTTAATTTTCGAGAAGCAAGAAAGGATAAATTAGGCTACAAATTTGTTTTGGGAATAGATGATATGCAGCTGATGGCGGATGGTCCTTTGAGTAAAGATCAATCTTGGACAGGATTGTTCTCTGCGCGTCGCTCCAATCTTCAGATGATGTTTAAATCGATTGGCTTGCCGTTTTTGCCTTCATATTATGACGGACAGTTTAAGGTATCAAAAAAATATAAATCTGGTGACGAATTGTATTTTTTAGGAATTGGAGCTATTGATGATTTTAAACTTAACTTTAATGCAAAGAAAACACCTGAAAATGACGCTTTGCTGGATAGACTTCCTATTTCTCCGCAAAGAAATTATACGTTAGGCGTTGGTTACCGTCATCTTGCACAAAATGGAAATTGGCTTTTTACGCTCAGTCGAAATTGGCTTGATAATAAAGCCAAAAAGTATTTTAAAAATATTGAAGAACCTCAAAATTTAATCCTCGATTATCATTCCAAAGAACTGGAACATAAGTTAAGAATCGACCGAAATTGGACGATGGGAAGTTTTAAATGGAGTGCGGGAGCAAATCTTGGACTTTTAAATTATTACAACCATTCCGTAAACCGTTACATTTCTCAAAATAACATAAATAATGACGATTACGAAACCGACATGAATTTTATGCAGTACGGTTTCTATGCGCAAACTGCCAATAAATTTTTCGATAACAAATTGAGTGTTTCGGCAGGAATTCGGCTAGATGCAGCTTCCTACTCAAAATTAACAAGCAATCCTTTGGAGCAATTTTCACCAAGAATCGCTTTCAATTATAAAATTGATGATCATTGGGGAATAAGCTTCAATACAGGAATTTATTATCAGTTACCGCCGTTTACTGCTTTAGGATTTACAATTAACAATGCTTACATAAATAAAGTTGATTTAAAATACATTAAAAATCATCAGTTTGTTGTGGGAACAGAATATAACGGCGATCAAAATTTACGAATCACGCTGGAAGGATATTACAAAAAATACAGTCAGTATCCTTTTTCATTGAGAAATCAAGTCAGTCTAGCCAATCTAGGAGCTTCGGGAAGTGCTGTTGGTCTCGAACCTTTGGATTCGCGTTCAAAAGGTGAAGCTTATGGACTTGAGTTGCTAGCTCAAAAACGTACAGATAATGATTTTTACGGAATTTTCGCTTATACGTTTGGGTATTCTAGATTTAATGACAAAAATGGCAAAATGCTAGCTTCATCTTGGGATGCAAGACATATTGCATCTTTAACGGCTGGCAAATATTTTGGACGAAATTGGAACGTAAGCGCCCGTTTCAGAATGCAAAGCGGTTTCCCAGAAACACCATATGATACTTCTAGATCCAGCATAGTAAGTATTTGGAATGTTGCGAACGGACCAGTGTATGATTACAATTTACTCAACACCGGAAGAGGCCGTTTGGTTCATCAATTAGATGTTCGTGCAGAGAAAAAATGGATTTTCAAGAAATGGCAAATTACTGGTTATGTAGATGTTGTAAATCTTTACGGATCCCAAAGTCCTAGTAATTTACCCGTCATCAACATCGAAAGAGATGGCAACGGTAACGGAATTGTGAGCAATCCTTCGGCGCCAATTCAGGATCAAACTTATCAATTAACTTACGAAAAGCAAGACAGACAGCACGTTTTGCCTTATATGGGAATTATTGTCGAGTTTTAATTTTAAAAAAAGATTGAAATTTTTATTCAAAATAAAAAGCCAATAGCAAAGAACTATTGGCTTTTTTAATGAGAAATTAATAAGAAATTTCCATTTTTACTTTTTTGCCTTTAAGCTTTTCGGTGCTTAATTTTTTAATGACGTCTTTTATTTTCTTTCGAGAAATCGCAACATACGAAGTCGTGTCTTTCACTTCAATTAAACCAACGTCATCTTTTTCTAATTCACCTTTCTTGATTAAATATCCAACTATATCTACTTTGTTGATTTTATCTTTTTTTCCTGCGCTGATGTACAACGTTTCAAACGGTGTTTTCGCAGGAATTCGAGTTTCTTCATTGACATTAACAACGGGAATATCTTTCTCTAAAAAAGGAAAATTATCGCCTTCTTTCATAATTAAATACGCAAAACCTTTCGCATTCATACGGGCTGTACGTCCGTTTCTATGGATAAACGCGTCTTCTTTTGCAGGAAGTTGATAATGAACAATCGATTCCACTTCAGGAATATCCAAACCACGAGCAGCCAAATCGGTTGTTATTAGAATTCTCGCCGAATCGTTTCTAAATTTCAACAAAGAACGCTCACGTTCGTCTTGCTCCATTCCGCCGTGGAAAGTTTCTCTTTCAATTCCTTTTTCATGTAAAAGCTCGGAAATTCGATCTACAGCTTCACGGTGATTACAGAAAATCAAGGTTCTTTTATTTCCGATTTTACAAATTAAGTGGAAAAGCGTATCTAGTTTATCTTCAGCCGTTGTCATCACTTTTTTGAAATGAATATCAGGTTTTGCTTCACCCAATTTCAAAAAATCGATGTATTTTTCATTTTGTAAACCTGTAAATTCAGGAATTTCTTCCATTGCCGTTGCAGAAGTCAAAATTCTTTGGGAAAGATTTTCTAAAGTCGGAATAATAAAGCTCATTTCCTCTTGAAAACCAAACTCCAATGATTTATCAAATTCATCCAAAATCAAGGTTTTAATGCTTGAAGGATCAAAATTATTTTGTCTTAAATGATCAGCAACTCTTCCAGGTGTTCCAATCAAAAGAGCTGGAGCCTCAATAAGATTATTAGCTTCAATTTTTTTGTCATGACCACCGTAACAAACGGTCACTTTAAAATCTGTTTTCATGGCTTTAAAAACTTGCTCAATTTGTAAAGCCAATTCGCGTGCTGGAACCAAAACTAAAGTTTGAACACCTTTTGTTTTAGGTTTTAAATTTCGAAGAACAGGAAGTAAAAAAGCTAATGTTTTCCCCGATCCAGTCGGAGAAAGCAAAACCGTGTCTTGGTAATTTTCGGTTGTTTTGTATGTTGATTTTTGCATTTGATTCAGTTCCTGAATCTGCAAGTTTTTAAGAATAGCTTCTAAATTCATGCTGCAAAGATAAGGTTTCGTTTTTAGTTTTAAGTTTAAGGTTTAAAGTTTAATATTTTCAAACCAAACCAAAAAAACTTAAAACATTAAATAAAATATATTCTTATGTCAATAAATAATTGTATTTTTGCACCACTTTTTATGGAGTGATTTCAGCGAGGTAAATGATTATAAATTAACATCTTCCGAATTTCTTTAGTCCATTTTAGCTGAAACTAAAAAGAAATAGGAATACAAATTAAAATTAGAATTATGTCAAAAGAGACAAATTCAGCAGAGGTTTTATTAAACCAAAACGTAGCACCAGAACAATTTGATTGGGATTCTTTCGAATCAGGTCTTAACGCAGAAGACAGATCAGAGAAAAAAGAATTAGAAGAAATCTACAATGGTTCTCTTAACGATCTTGCAGAAAACGACGTTATCGTTGGTAAAGTTGTAAGATTAACAGATAAAGAAGCTATCGTTGATATCAACTTCAAATCAGAAGGTGTAATTTCTCTTAACGAATTCCGTTACAACCAAGGTCTAAAAGTAGGTGACGAGGTTGAAGTAATGGTTGACAAAAGAGAAGACAAAACAGGACAATTACAATTATCACACAGAAAAGCTAGAACGCTTAAAGCTTGGGATAAAGTTAATGAGCTTCACGAAACTGGAGAAATCGTTAACGGTTTTGTTAAGTCAAGAACTAAAGGTGGTATGATCGTTGACGTACACGGTATCGAAGCATTCTTACCAGGTTCTCAAATAGATGTTAAGCCAATCAAAGATTATGATCAATACGTTGGTAAAACAATGGAATTCAAAGTTGTTAAAATCAACCCTGAGTTCAAAAACGTTGTTGTATCTCACAAAGCGCTTATCGAAGCTGATATCGAAGGACAGAAAAAAGAAATTATCGCTCAACTTGAAAAAGGTCAAGTTCTTGAAGGTACAGTTAAGAATATTACTTCTTACGGTGTATTTATCGATCTTGGAGGTGTTGATGGACTTATCCACATCACTGACCTTTCTTGGTCTAGAGTTAACCACCCATCAGAAATCCTTGAAGATGGACAAACAGTTAAAGTGGTTATCCTTGACTTCGACGATGAGAAAACAAGAATCCAATTGGGTATGAAGCAATTAGAAGCACACCCTTGGGATGCTCTAGATGCTAACCTAAAAGTTGGTGATAAAGTTAAAGGTAAAGTAGTTGTTCTTGCTGATTATGGTGCTTTCGTAGAAATCGCTCCAGGTGTAGAAGGACTTATCCACGTTTCTGAAATGTCTTGGTCAACTCACTTAAGATCTGCAGGTGACTTCGTGAAAGTTGGTGATGAGGTTGAAGCAGAAGTTTTAACTCTTGACAGAGAAGAAAGAAAAATCTCTTTAGGTATCAAACAATTATCTAAAGATCCTTGGGAAAATATCGAAACTAAATATCCAGTAGGTTCTAAGCATGTAGGAACTGTAAGAAACTTCACTAACTTTGGTGTATTCGTAGAGTTAGAAGAAGGTATCGACGGTCTTATCTACATCTCTGATCTTTCTTGGACTAAGAAAATCAAACATCCATCTGAGTTCTGCAACGTAGGAGATAAGTTAGATGTTGTTGTATTAGAATTAGATACTCAAGCTAGAAGACTTTCTTTAGGTCACAAACAACTTCAAGAAAATCCTTGGGATAAATTCGAAACTAAATATGCTGAAGGAACTGTACACACTGGTACTGCAGTAGAAGTTCATGATAAAGGAGCTTCTGTACAATTCGAAGATGCTGAAGTTGAAGCATTCTGCCCATCAAGATTATTAGAGAAGGAAGACGGATCTAAAATCAAGAAAGGAGAAACTGCTGAGTTCAAAGTAATCGAGTTCAACAAAGAATTCAAGAGAGTAGTTGTATCTCACACAGGTATCTTCAGAGATGAGGAGAAAAAAGCTGTAAGAGAATCTTCTAACAAAGCAGTTGCTGGATCTTCTAGCAATGAAGAAAAATCAACTCTTGGAGATATCGACGCTCTAGCAGAATTGAAAAAGAGAATGGAAGAAGGTAAATAATCCTTAATCCACTTTTAAATACTAAGCCGCTTCAGAAATGAAGCGGTTTTTTTGTGGGATGTTTTTAGGATTCAAAAAATAGGCGTAATTTTGTCGCCCTTTGTTTTTAAATATCAAAAAGACATTGGATTAAAAAGAAATTATGCAACAGAATAATGTTTTGAAAGGTGTGATCTTAGTAGGACTAGGAGCCAGCTTTTATGGGATGTTAGCCACTTTTGTTAAGTTGGCTTACAAAGAAGGATATACAACCGCCGAAGTAACAACTTCTCAATTTGTTTTAGGGATTTTAGGTATGCTATTGTTAAATCTTTATCAAGCTAAATTTTCAAAAAAAGCTTATCCAAGCATCACTGCAGTTGATAAAAAGAAGTTACTGCTTGCAGGGACTTCCATGGGATGTACCAGTTTGTTTTATTATCTAGCGGTACAATATATTAATGTTTCGGTGGCGATTGTGCTATTGATGCAGTCGGTTTGGATCAGCGTTGTAATCGAAGCTTTTATTAAAAAAGAATTACCAAGTCTTAGAAAAATGATTTCTGTCGCAATTGTACTTGCAGGGACACTTTTGGCAACCAACATTATCAATCAGGATATTGCAATGGATTGGCGAGGAATTATTTGGGGATTGTTAGCTGCATCGTCGTTTGCTACAACAATGTTTGCTGCCAATACGATTGCAACCTATGCTTCACCACTTCGTAAAACTTTATTCATGCTTTGCGGTGGAGGGATTATTGTAAGTTTGTTTTTATTCTTTGGACAGATTGGACCTTATTATTTTGATGGATTAAAAGCTTTTTATTTTAATTTTTCGGATAATCCCGCTAATATCCGAGCATTTGATTTTAGTATTTTTATTAAATATGGATTAATTCTATCTCTGTTTGGAACAATTTTACCACCAATTTTATTTAATTCTGGGTTTCCAAAAGCCGGTTTAGGATTGGGAAGTATTATCAGCTCTATGGAGTTGCCAGTTTCTGTTGCCATGGCGTTCATCCTTTTAAATGAAAAAGTAGAAGCCATCCAATGGTGCGGAATTGCAATGATACTATTTGCGATAGTCTTAATGAATCTACCGCAGAAAAAACTAAATTAATAAGCTTTTGCTTTAAATATTATGAAATTCGCTCGTTTTTACTTGCGAATTTTTTTGTTTCTAAAATTTTGATTATTCTTGCAATCCTAAATTTAAAATAATTTCATGAAAAAAGTTTTATGTTCTTTAGCAGTCGGGATTGCTGCTTTATCTTTTGGTCAAATTAACGATAACCAAGGTTTTGAAGTTGATAATGGAAACTATAGTAATGTTAGTTTTTTTAGAAGTAAAACAACACCAGTTTGTGAAGGCTCTTATGCTCTTATCCGTAGTTTTTGGAGCGGTGGAAAAGTTGGTTCTACGACTTTTTCATCATTTTCGTCTAATGGAGCTTCAATTACTGTCGATTTCAAATACAGAACTTACCTATTGGGTACTTCTGGGAAAGTAGAAGGAAGTATGAAAGTAGAATATTCTGCCGATGGTGGTACAACTTATAAGGAGATAGGCAATTTTACTTTGGATAAAGTGATGACTTGCACAACTTTTTCTTACCAAATTCCGCAAGGTGAGGTGCTTAAAAATGCGGGTTTCAAACTTCGTGTTTCTGGAGAGCAAGCTGGGACAGGGGATTTCTATTTAATACTTGATGATTTTAAAATTTCCCAAGGTACTTTAGCGGTTTCTGATGTTGCTAAAAATGATGTTAAAATATATCCCAATCCAGTCAAGAATATGTTAATCATTAAGTCTTCTTCCAAATTGACAGAGGCGAAAATTTCCGATTTCTCTGGTAGATTGATAAAAGCAGAAAGTTTGAAAGATAATAAAATCGACGTTTCTTCTATTAAAGCGGGAAGCTACATGATCACAGTAACCGACGAAAATTCTAAACAAACGACTTCTAAGTTCGTGAAGAATTAACACTAAATAAAAAGGCTGTCAATTGACAGCCTTTTTTTATTTGTTGAATTAAAGTTTATAATTTAATCCTATTTGTAATACATTGTTTTTAGAGTCTTTGTAAACCTTTCCTAGTGGACGGTCTGCTTTTCCGATTTCTGTAAAGCCTAAAGTGTATCTAATATTTAAACCAAGATTCTTAGAGAAATAAAATCCTGTTCCGATTCCTAATCCCATATTTATATTATTAAAATCTTCTTTAGCAGTTTTAGTAAAGTTAGATGTCGTCGAGTTACCGTTGCTATCTTTAACTTTTGTACTGGCATTTACTAAAAATCCAAATTCTGGTCCCGCCTCTATATGGAAATTAGGAACCGGTCGAAACTGAAACATTACTGGTATAGAAATATATCCCAAATTAGTACTATAAGAACCTTTATCTTTAGGATAGGTAACTTTTGATCCTAGATCATTATAGATAACTTCTGGTTGAATACTAAACGAATTGTAGAAAGGTATATTAAGAAAAACCCCAGCATGAAAGCCAATTTTTGACTTTGTGTCATCCAAATCTTTTTCTTTAGTTATTGATGATACGTTAAGTCCTCCTTTAAAACCAAATTGCTGTGCAAAACTTAACGAAGCTATCGTTGTCGCAATTCCTAAAAATAATTTCTTCATAATATAGAGTTAAAATACTTTCAAATAGATATTTGTTTAGTTATTGAATTATACTAAATGCTCTGCAATTTAACTATTTTATGTTACTCAATGATAGAAGGCTGATATTTTTCATAAAAAAAGGAAGCCCTCTTGGAGCTTCCTGTTATATTAAACTAATGTTTTTTAGAATTTATAATTCAATCCAACTTGGAACGTATTATTTCTGTTTTTGTTATCATCATTTTGCAATGATGTGTTACCATCTTTATTAATGTCTGTAAATCCAGCAACGTATCTAGCATTAACTCCGAAGTTTTCTGTAACGTTGAAACCAACACCTAAAGCTGCTCCCATGTTAAAGCTGTTATAGTTGTCTTTTGCATCGTAAGTATTAGAAGCTACAGTATTACCATTAACTTTGATATCTCCTTTTTGCTTTGCGTTAACTAGGAAACCAAATTCTGGTCCAGCTTCAATATAAAATTCTGGAGTCGCTTTGAATTGGAACATTACAGGTACTGTGATATAATCCAAATTTAACTTACCATCAATTGTTGTTGTATTCCCTAAAGCTGTGTAAGTTCTTTTAACCTCAGCACCTTGTTGGCTATATAAAACCTCTGGTTGGATGCTGAATTGTTCAGAAAGTGGTGCATTCATGAAAAGACCACCGTAAAATCCTACTTTTGATTTTGAGTCCTCAAACCCGTCTTTTGAAATTGATGAAATGTTAGCTCCCGCCTTGATACCGAATTGTTGTGCGAATGACATTGATCCTACTACAACTGCTAATCCTACAAATAACTTTTTCATAATATTAAATTTTAAATTTCAATTTTAATTTTTTGTTTTACGCCAAGAGTACTTTCAAATACTTTGCCAAAATCTTTATTTATTTCGAAATTTAATTTAATTATTCTTCATTGATTGTTAAAATTTAGAGTTTAAAATATTGATGTTTAATGGGTTGTGATTTGTTTAAAATAATCTAAAAAACAGTTTGGTTTTACTCAATAATCATCCCCAATTTTGACTGATTTTTTAGGTTTTTGTAAAAATCTAAGGCAGAAATTAGCTTAGATTCGCTAACTTTTTGATCAAAAACTCCAATTCCTATGCCTTCTATTAATGAAAAATTGATGTTGCCTTCCGTATTTTTCTTATCATTAAACATCAGCGCCAAAATATCTTCTTCTTTATATTGAGAAATATCAACGTAAGGGAAAAATCTCCGGATAGTATTAATGATTTCCAAACTCATCTCTTCAGTTATTAATTGATTTAGGTAAGATAAATGCGTCTCGATAATCATGCCCGAAGCTACAGCCTCACCATGAGGAAGTAATTGATGATTGGCGAGGTAAAGGCTTTCGATGGCGTGACCAACGGTGTGTCCGAAGTTTAGATTTTTACGAATATTTTGTTCTTTAAAATCTTTTTCGACAACGTCTTGTTTTATTTCTGTACTTTTAAGAATGTATGGTTCAAGACTGTTTTCGGACAGTTCTGTAATATTAATGAGATCTTCCCAATGTTTGGCATCTGCAATAAGACCATGTTTTAGCATTTCTGCAAAACCACTTCTGAGTTGGATAAAATCTAATGTTTTTAAAAATTTAGGATAAATGAAAACCTGCTCGCTTTCTGCAAAAGTGCCAATTATATTTTTTAAAAATTGATGATCGATTCCTGTTTTCCCACCAATGGAAGCATCGCACATTGCTAATAAGCTTGTCGGAATATTGATGAATTTAATTCCTCTTTTATAAGTCGACGCGACAAAACCGCCCATGTCAGTGATAACGCCGCCTCCAAGATTGATGACCAAAGCTTTTCTGTCAGCTTCAAACTCGGAAAGGATTTCCCAAAGTTGAATCGTAGTTCCGATATTTTTATGTTCTTCACCAGCTTCTATTTCGATAATCTCAAACGGAACATTGGTTTCCATATTGCCAAGCAAAGTAGGAAGGCAATATTCGTGGGTATTTTCATCAACCAAAATAAATATTTTGCTCGCCGAATTTTCTTTTAAAAATTGATTTAATCCCGAGAAATCATCGTCTAATAAAGTAATCATAAAATGCCTTTTTGCAAAAATATGAGAATTTTCAGCAAGAATAGGTTTTTAGAATGTATTATTTTTTGGTTTAATACAAGTTTTAATGCGTAGGAATGCTTAATTTTGAAGATTCAAATTTTATTCAAGATATGAGTATTTTTAATGATACTAAATTGGCCTTTGCAGATAAAACAGATGCACAACTTAAAAAGGCTTTTTGGATGTTCAAGGCGATCGAAAATCCAAGTTTGACAAGTGTGGGCGTTTCGATGCTTAACTTTGTGGTTAGAAATAATTTTCCTTTTGTTGATGGTATTGTGAAGCAAACTTTGTTCGAGCAATTTTGCGGTGGCGAGACGCGTGAGGAAAGTATGAAAGTTGTAAAAACTTTATTCAAACACAGGATAGGAAGTATTTTCGATTACTCTATCGAAGGAAAAGTTGATGAAGAGACTTTTGATGCTTTTTGTAAAGAAATTAAAGATATTGTTCGTTTTTCGGTTGGTAATCCGGCGATTCCGTTTGTGGTTTTCAAGCCGACCGCTTTTGGTCGAATCGACTTATATGAAGAAGTGGGTAAAGGCGCAGAGTTGACCACAAGTCAAAAAGCAGAGTGGGAGCGTGTTGTTAAGCGTTTTGATGATGTTTGTAAATTGTGTTACGAAAGCGACAAAAAAGTAATGGTTGATGCTGAGGAAACTTGGATGCAAGGTGCTGCAGATCAACTTTGCGAAGTTATGATGGAGAAGTACAATAAGGAAAAACCAATCGTTTGGAATACCATCCAAATGTACAGAACTGGTCGTTTAGAATATATGGCTGAGCATCTTGAAAGAGCGAAGGAAAAAGGCTACTTCATCGGTTATAAAATTGTTCGTGGCGCTTATATGGAGAAAGAAAGAGCGCGTGCTACGGAAAAAGGCTATCCAGATCCAATCCAGCCAAATAAAGAAGCATCGGACATTAATTACAATGCTGGTATCGACTTTATGATGAATAATCTTGATAGAGTTTCTGCGTTTTTTGGTACGCATAACGAAAAGTCAACTGAACTAATTATGGACAAAATGCAAGCTAAAGGTTTGGAGCACGACAATCCGCATGTATATTTTGGACAATTGTACGGGATGAGTGATAACATCAGTTATTATCTCGCGGACAAAGGTTATAATGTTGCGAAATATCTTCCTTATGGACCTGTGAAAGATGTGGTGCCATATTTGACAAGAAGAGCACAAGAAAATACGTCTGTTGCTGGACAAACTGGGCGTGAGCTTGGGCTTATCGAAAAAGAATTGAAACGTAGAAAACAAGCTTAAGTTTTGTTTTAAACATAAATAAATCCTCATCAGTTTTGGTGGGGATTTTTTTGTTAAAATTATTTGCATAATTTAAAAATAGTATTAACTTTGGTTAAAACTAAAATTTATTTACCATGAAAAGAACATCTATTCTTTTGGCTATTGCTATGGCCAACTTTACAATCGCACAATCTTATAGTAACGGAGAGCTATCAACTGGATCAACTGCAAAAAATGGAACAATGGCACCAGCAGGTTATACTTGGTCAGAATTGCAAAATAATACAGGAAACACTACCGAATCTAATACAAGTCTTGGACTAGGAGGTACTTCTTCTTCTTCTACAGCATCTTATTTTTTGGCAGATGATTTTACTATCCCAACAGGTGAGCAATGGGATATCGTTTCCATAGATTTTTTTGCTTATCAAACTGGCTATACAGGTACTACGAGCCCTTTTAACACAGTAAGAGTTAATATTTTTAGCTCGGATCCGTCGGTCTCAGGTGCAACATCTGTTTTTGGAGATGATACAACTAATCGATTTGCCTCCTCGGTAGATGCTTTAATGTACAGAACAAGTAACACAATGGTGCCAAATACTGTTACACCAGGCACTACGCGTGCGATTTGGAAAGTTAAAGCAAATACTCCTGTAAAACTTAATGCTGGAACATATTGGATAAAATATCAACTTCAAAATATTGTAATGGCTAATGCGGGGTTTCTTCCTTCAGTAACGGTTGTCGGATCTAGAGGATTACCGACTTTTAATGCAAAACAAAATGATGCAATTAGTAATACTTGGACTTCAATAATTGATAATGGAAATCCAGCTTCAGCGCCCGATTATCCACTAGATATGCCTTTTGTAATAACATATACTAAAACGACTCTAGGTACCACAGAAGTTTTACAATATGATAATCGTGTTAGGTTGTATCCAAATCCTGCTAAAAATGATTTCAAATTAAGTATTCCTAAAGAAATTTTAAGTAAGAATGTGGAGATTTTTGATGCTAGTGGAAGATTGGTAAAAATATTACCAATTTCAGAAAACTACAATGTCTCTGATTTGAAATCTGGAGTTTATACTATTAAAATTAAAACTGATACAGAATCTAAAGTCTTACGTCTTATTAAAGATTAAACTTATAATTATAAAAAGCAAATCCTCATCAAATTTTGATGGGGATTTTTTTGTGTTAAATAAGTATATTTATTTTATCAAAGTTTTTAAAATGAAGAAGGTTCTGCTTTCAGTTGCTGTCTTATTGTTGTCAAGTCAAATTATAACGCAAAATCAATTTATTCCCAAACCTGAAACCGTCAAAATTAATGAAGGTTTTTTACAATTATCCCATGATTTTGGAATTCAAAGTCTTGATTCACATTCAGAAGCAGATTATCTAAAAAATCAACTTAAAAAAATACTGTAAAAGATTTTAAAATTGGAAAATCTGGAAAAATTAGATTGGCGGTTCTACGAATAAAAGAACCTTCCGATAAAATGGCAGAATCGTACAGTCTTAAAATCGATAAAAACGGAATTTCGATCACGGCTTACACCAATGTTGGAATTTTCCGCGGTGTGCAGACACTTTTACAATTGATCGAAGAGCATCAATCTGATTTTAGAAAATGTTTTAGATGAAGTGATGCCACTATTTCCGTATCGATATATCCATATTGGAGGAGATGAAGCACCTAAAATCCGTTGGAAGCAAAGCGAGTTTTGTCAAAGTTTGATTAAAAAACTAAACTTAAAAGACGAAATTTGCTTGCAAAGCTATTTCATTACAAGAATGGAAAAGTATATCAATTCCAAAGGCAAAAAAATCATCGGTTGGGACGAAATTTTGGAAGACGGTTTAGCGCCCAACGCAACGGTGATGAGCTGGACCGAAATTCAAGGTGGAATTCATGCTGCAAAAAATGGCCACAAAGCGATTATGACGCCAACTTCTACCAATTATTTCGGTTACTATTAAGGAAGTCCAGATACAGAACCAATCGCGATTGGTGGCGATGTGAGATTGCAAAAAGTTTATAATTATAACCCAATTCCAAGTGAATTGTCGGAGAAGGAAAGTGAACTTATTTGGGGAACACAAGGAAACCTTTGGACAGAATATATTTTGGATTTCAAACATGTTGAAAATATGGTTTTTCCAAGAATGATGGCACTTTCGGTTGCAGCTTTGGAACATGTGAAAAATCCGATTTCGGTGGCAAGTGCGGTTATGGAAAAAACGCCACATATGATGTTAGTTGCCGATGGTGCTTTAGAATTTGCGATTTCGCAAGGGTTTAAAAAAGAAAATCTTCTAACGCCAGAATCCGAGAAAGAATGGAAAGAATGGTTAAAAGAAAGTAAGTACAAACCGATTGTCAACATCGAAAATCACGATACAATTGGAATGATTGCTTTGGACGCGAATGGCAATTTGTCGGGTGCGTGTACGACCAGCGGAATGGCTTTCAAAATGCATGGGAGAGTAGGCGATTCGCCGATTGTTGGTGCTGGATTATTTGTCGATAACGAAGTTGGTGCAGCAACGGCAACTGGCCACGGCGAAGAAGTTATAAGAACCGTCGGGACGCATCTCGTTGTAGAATTGATGCGACAAGGCCGAACACCACAAAAAGCTTGTAAAGAAGCTGTGGAACGTATTGTAAACAGTGCAAAACGTCGAGGAAAAAATTTGAAAGATATCCAAGTTGGCTTTGTAGCCTTAAACAAAATAGGTGAGTATGGCGCATATTGTATTCAGGATGGGTTTAGCTTTGCAGTGCATGATCAAAAGGGAAATCGTTTAGAAAAACCAGAATTTAGTTTAAAATAAATTTTAATTCATAAAAAATAAAAAATGCTTTGGAAGTTATTCTGAGGCATTTTTGTGTTTTGTGTGCAAATCTTCGCCATTCGACAAGTCAAAGCAACCATTAGACAATTGGTACCGAAACTTAGCAACAAATCTTCTGACATTTAAACTATAAAAACAAGTATCATGAAAACTCAGATTAAAATTTTTATGTTGTTGCTCGGGATTTTGTCAACCAATTTTGCCAATGCGCAAAAAGTTAGTGTTAAGAAGGTGAAAGACCTCCCGAAAACATCAAATATTAAAGCTAATACTAATCTCTTACCAATGCAGGTTATTGGTTCTTGGGAAATAGCAAGAGTTGATGGTCATATCTATGTAAAACCTGAGAAGAGTAGCATGGAAATCGAGGCGCCGATTAGCTTTTTGATTGGGAAAATATTTAAGTTTCAAAACAATGGAAAAGTAGATGTTATTAATGGTAATTCGGTGATGATTAGTAGCGATTATACAATTGTTGATAATGGCAAAGCTTTCAGCATTCCAAAATACAGTGGCCAATTTTCGATGCCGTTTTCGGTAACAAATTCTGGACAAAATATGACGATGACACAAAGTCCAGAATCTTTCTACGCAATTCTGGCTTCACAAACCAAAATACCTTTAGACAAAGTGAAGAGCATCTATCGAGTGCCTAGTGATATTGTTTTTCATTTAATTAAAAAATAAAATTATTTAAAAATCTTAAAAAACACATATCATGAAAAAATCAAATGTTATCCTAGCATTATTACTTGTCGGAATAAGCCAAACATTTTCTGCACAAGAAAAAAGCGGACCTCGAAAAATAGAGAATGTAAAAAAAATAGAGGTAAAACCAATTATTACAGGACAGGTCATTAAGCTTAGAAAAAAACTAAGTGTCAAATTGGTAAAGGTTTGGCACAAGACCAATTCGTCTTCCAAAGTTAGCCTAAGTATTTACGAAGCCATTGCGGTGATGCGCGGTAATACTTTGTTGTATCCCTTCCACAGTTCTACATGGAGTTATGCGGAGTTTTGTCCGACTTTTAATTTTGGTTATCAACTTGCGCCACAAGCCGCGGAGAAAAATTGTTCAGCCAACAATCTTCCGCCTTTGGAAGTTACGAGTTCTGCAAATATTGCTAATCTTGGGATATCGCTTCCTCTTTTAATAACAGATATTGATGATTATACCAATATCATTTTTGCGACTTCTAGCGCCAAAGTTACAATTGCAGACGGCCGTTCTTTTGTGCTAGATCAGCATCCAGCAGACGATTATCTTGTCAAATCACTTCTCAATAAAGGAAAAGTGACGCATTATCGAAATTTAAGTTTTAACAAAGGCGAAGAAAAAATCATGTTACAATACGAACTAGAATTAAAATAAAAAATGATTACGATACTAAATTTTAAAACAATTACGCTTCTTTTTGCACTTTTTTCATGTTTTGCTTTTGGACAAAAAAAAGAAACTATTCCAAAATGCTTTCAAGAGATTATAGATACAGATCCTACTGCAAACGCTTTGTACAAAGTAGATGTTGAGGGCGAGATGCTTTTTATGCTGGTGCACAAACAAAAATTTGCAACACCAGATCGATCATCTCAAGCTTACAAAGACGTAAACTGCGAAACAAAAGCACACCTTAGCTACGGTTATGCTGGATTAATGAAAGGTTCAAAAAAAGGAATTGTAACCGATACTTTGTGGATTCGAGATTTTAATTTGTTGTCGGATAGAGATTTTTATCAAGTTATTGACGCACCCAAAAAGATTAATCCATTAGGTCTTTCAAAACAAAATATTGTTAAAGTTTCTTCCAAAAATGGATTTCAAAAATATAATAAGAAAGGCGATTTACTTCAAACTTTTAAAATATCAGCTCTTGATAGATACACGGTTAATTTGGATTCAAACACAATTTCAAAACGACAAATTCTAAATGCTCATTTTTTAAAACTAGACAATTCGTATTGGTTTTTTATAGATAACAATTTAGGTTATGCGAGACTAATTAAAACGGATAAGAATGCTAAAACTTTATCAAATATCATTTATGATTTACAATTTAAAAACTCTAATTAAAAAAATAATTACCATGAAAACAAAAACACAATTATTCGTCATTATGGCGTCACTTCTAGGAATTGGAAATTTTAAAAGTCAAAAAACTATTTCGAAAGAAATAACAGATAGATATTACGAACTTTTAAAAAAGGGAGCAACAAAAAGACCGCTTCCGTTGCCTAGAGTATACAAGGTTTTGACAAAAGATATCCAAGCAAGCAATTTTAATTACCGAGCATACTATCCAGAATCAACTGTAACAGATGCGCGCAGAGGTATTGTCATTCTTGGTGTTGGCGATGGCGGAAATGTTAATGATGCCTCGTTAAACAATCAATGCGAAGCCATTACTAAAATGGGATTTGTTGCCATTGTAACGACTTATGAGAAAGGAAGCTCTTACGCAGACGGCAATATAAAATTCAAACAAAATATTGAGGAAATTATAAGTAAAGAAGCTCCTGCGTACAACATTTCAAGATCCAATGTTGTTGTAGGAGGCGTTTCTAAAGGTGGTAACCTTAGTCTTGGCATCAGCCTTCCGGGACAGATGGGCAGCGGCGGCCAACCGATTGAGGGCATCAAAGGGCTAATTATTGAGTGTGGCGGCGGCGACCAATGGAAAGGCAGCGCACTAAAGTTGCCCGTGTTGTACATGGCAAATGCGACTGACGGGGCGACAGGCGGTAATGGGACAGATTTTAAAGCTGGGATTGAATCGAATACAAACGCTAATGTTAAAGCTAAAAGTAAATTCTTAATTGCGCCTGGAGAAGGACATTGTACCAATGCCGCTGATTACAAAAACTTTATTACTAGTAATATTAATTCATTTTTCAATTAAAATATTAGATTATGAAAAACAATTATTTAAAACTAATTTTAATCTCGATGTTATGTCTTAGCATTGCTGTTCTAGTGGGTTGCGGTGACAAAACAGATGACGATTTACCACCGACTATAACTCGAGAAAGTCTTCGTGGCAAGTGGATTGTTGACAATGTCGACGGCAAACTTTATATGACTGTTCCAGGTACGCCCGAGGTCGAAGTCCCTCTGAATACTTATTGGAAAGGCAAAACATTTTATTTCACCAAAGATAACCGATTATATTTGTATGATGGTGACATAGAAGTAAACGACATGGGAGAATACAATGTTAACGATAATAAAGTGACGGTAACTTGGTATCCCGGCGTGATGACTGTCGAATTATTTAACGATGGAAAAAATATGAAATTGACCAATCTGAAAAATGACTATTATCAAATGTTGGTTTTTTATACAGGTCAATCTCTTGAAGAAATTAAAAAAATGTATCGCGTCGAGACCGATGTAACTTTTAATCTTCATAAACAATAAACGTTTTTTTATTTTTTAAATTAAATTTGAAGCAATTTTTAAAGACACATACGATGAAATATTTACTTCCTGTTATTTTAATTTTTTGTTTAGCTTGTCAAAATAAAAAAGAGACGATTGCTACTGAACCTATTGTTAAAAAAGATTCTGTAAAAGTTGAAACAATGGATCCGCCTAAAATAAACGAAACTTTAGCAAAAGATTGGCTTAAGAAAACCATCGAAGCATTTTTTAAATCGGATAACGATTATAACAAAGCGATGCAAACGATGACCACTAATGATTATTACGATTACAAAACGGATGCAACCAATGTTGATTTGGATGTCGATGATGCATTAACACAAGCAGAGTTTGATAAAAAATGGAAACCAAAATTTGATACTAAAAAAGCAGGAATTGGCACTGGATTTTTAATTTCTGGTCAAGATTGGCAAGACATCAAAGTAACAAAATCTGATGTAATTAGCCAGAAAAATGATACTCTAATTTTTGATGTTAATATTCGCGATGTCGGTTTTAATGAGAATTATCCGCGCATTATCAAAGTCAAAGCGCAAGATGGCAAGTTTTTAATTGCCGATGTTTTAGAAGATGAATAAACCCATAAAGCTTTCAAATTTTGAGAGCCTTTACTTTTTATATTTGTGAAAAGTCAAATTATGTCAAAAATTGAAATCGCTTGTTTTAACGAAGCTTCCGCACTTTTAGCCATTCAAGAAAATGTCGATAGAATCGAGCTTTGCGAAGATTATTCTTTGGGCGGCATTACGCCAAATATCGAAACTTTGCTTAAATTAAAACAAAAATCAGACGTACCTATTTATGCCATGATTCGTCCTCGTGGTGGCGATTTTCTTTACAATGAAAAAGAATTAGAACAAATGAAATCCGACCTTATGATGTTAAAAGAAGTTGGTGCGGATGGTTTCGTATTCGGCATTTTGGATGAAAATAATCGTTTTGATTTTGACAAAAATCTTGAAATGATGAGCCACGCAGCAGGCATTCCGTGTACATTCCATCGCGCTTTTGACCGCATCGAGAATCAAGAAGAAGCTTTGGAAGACATTATCAAATGCGGTTTTAAAACCATCCTGACTTCTGGCGGCACAAGTTCGGCAATGCAAGGTTTGGATAAATTAAAAGAACTTAAAAACTTGGCTGGCGATCGTATAACAATTTTAGTGGGCGGTGGCGTTAGATCGACCAATATCGCAGAGCTAAAGCAAGATTTTGATTATTTGCATTCGGCTTGTATTTCGGCAGATTCAGAAAATATCGATGTTGAAGAATTGAGGAAATTACTACAACAACTTAGATAATTTGCCATGAAGTTTTTTTCATTCATCATTTTTTTAATAGGATTAAATTTTATGTCGTCTCAAGCCACCAAGTGAAGTCTTTCTTCCTCAAACTGGGAATTCAAAAATGTCTAGGATGAAAAATGGCTGAAAGCCTCAGTTCCTGGGACAGTTCATACCGATTTAATGACGCACAAAATTATTCCAGACCCTTTTTTAGACGAAAATGAGAAAAAAGTGCAATGGATAGAAAATGAAGATTGGGAATATCGAAGTCATTATACGATAACCAATAAAGAGTGGAGCAATCTTAATAAAGTCTTGATTTTTGAAGGTTTAGATGCGTTTTCAGAAATCCATATCAATGGTCGTCCGCTCACGAAAACCTTGAATATGTTTGCGCCAGAAGTTGTTTATTTGAGCGATTATCTCCGTGAAGGTGAAAATGTTTTGACGATAAGATTTACATCAGGCGTTAAAGAAGGAAAAGAATTAGCAAAGGAAATTCCGTTTCAGTTGTGCGAAAGTCCGAGAAGTTTGGTCAGAAAAGCGCAGTATCAGTTCGGTTGGGATTGGGGACCTCGTTTGGTAACCGCTGGAATTTGGAAAGATGTAAAACTCATTACTTGGGACATAGCCAAAATTGAAAATATCAGAGTTGACCCAAAATCGATCAATACTAAAAAAGCAGATCTAGTTTTTCATACCGAAATAGATGCACCTGAAATTGGCAATGATGATTTAGAAAAACTTCACGTTTCTATTAATGGGAAAATCTATAAAAATTTAAAACTAAAAAGTGAACTTAACAAAGTTTCTTTTCCTTTTGAAATTAAAAAACCAAAATTGTGGTAACCCAATGGTGTAGGGAAACCAGAAATGTATGATTTTAAAGTTTCTGTTATTAATAAAGGAAAAGTCATCGATTGTCAAACCGAAAGAATCGGACTTCGTACGATTGAATTGGTTCAAGAAAAAGATGAAAAAGGAAAATCTTTTTATTTTAAAGTTAATGGAAAACTTTTGTACATCAAAGGAAGCAACTGGATTCCTGCCGATAGTTTTTTACCTAGAATTACGAAAGAAAAATACCATAAATTAATTGCTGATGCCAAAGATGCCAACATGAACATGATTCGCGTTTGGGGTGGAGGAATTTACGAAGATGAAGAATTTTACAAAGCTTGCGACGAAAATGGAATTCTCGTTTGGCAAGATTTTGCGTTTGCGGGAAGTTTTTATCCGAGCGATGAATCTTTTCACGAAAATGTAAAAAAAGAAGTTAAAAGTCAAGTAAAACGTTTGCAAAATCATCCGTCGTTGGCGTTGTGGTGTGGAAATAATGAAGCGGACGAAGCGATTGTCAATTGGGGTTATCAAAAACAATTCAACTATTAAAAAGCCGATTCTTTACAAGTTTGGAAGGATTAAAAAACGATTTTTCATGAAGTAATTCCCAAAACTTTATAAAAAATTTCTCCCAATGCGATTTACGGGACGAGCTCGCCATCGATTGGTTGGGGACATAAAGAAAGTCCTACCGAACGCGATTCACATAATTGGGCGTTTGGTGGGGCGAACAACCTTTTGAAATTTACAATGAAAAAGTACCGCATATTCGCTTCGGAATATGGTTTTCAAGGAATGCCAAGCTTGGAAGCTATAAAAGCAATGTTTTCGGGAACGCCAGATTTGAATTTGAAAATTCCAATTATTCAGGCGCATCACAAGCAGCCTCGAGGTTGGGAAATCATTAATAAATATATGGAAAAGGATTATAAAGTCCCGACCGATTTTGTGCAATACAATTACGTTTCGCAGTTGTTGCAAGCTCGCGGAATGCAAATCGCCATCGAAGCGCACCGCCGAAACAAGCCTTACAATATGGGAACTTTAATTTGGCAACTTAACGATTGTTGGCCAGTGGTTTCGTGGTCGGCGATTGACTATTTGGGAAACTGGAAAGCTTTGCATTATCAAACAAAACGAAGTTTTGAGAATATTGCTGTTTTTGGTTTTGAAAAGGATAATCTTCTGAATTTTTATGCTGTAAATGACGGGTTAGGAACTTATAAAGATGTTCGAATAGAAATTAAGGTTCTTGATTTTGATGGTAAATTAATTAATGAAATTTCAAGCGCTCCAAATGGGAAGGTTCTTAAAGATCAATTAAAATTTGATCCAATAGAAGTGGAAAATTTATTTGATGAAACTGAAAGAAAACAAAGTTTGATTGTTGTAAAACTTTTGGATGTAAATGATAAATTATTAGTTCAAAATAACCTGTTTCTGGAAAAACCAAAAGATTTGGAACTTCCAAAACCCAATATCAAAATCAAGAAAATTTCACCAACCGAAATCGAAGTTTCTACAGATGTTTTAGCAAAAGATATTTATTTGATGGGCGACACACATTTTTCCGATAACTTCTTTGATTTACTTCCTAACGAGAAAAGAACAATTAAACTTTCAAAAGCTTTGGATAAAATTGAAGTGATGAGCTTGTGGGATACGATGCAGTAGTTTTTTAATTGTGAATTATGAATTATGAATTACGAATTATGAATTATGAATTATGAATTATGAATTATGAATTATGAATTATGAATTA
>NZ_DAMBQF010000018.1:0-50639 GCF_032062245.1 Soonwooa sp. | reverse complement strand
TTTTTGCTAATAACTTTAGGGTTATAAAATGTCCGGTTTTTGGGGAGACTTACAATTATATAATACATTATTGTCTTTAAAATATTCAGTGAGGAAAGTAGATTTACCTGTTCCAAAAGCAGATGAGAAAATAATTCTTTGATCATCAGTCTACAAAAAATGTTCATTAAAATCAGCAAAGATGCTATTTGTATCAATTCTAGTTGCCATTTTTTATATTAGTTTTTAAAAAGTTTATCTTTATTGTGCAAATAAGCACTAATTAAACCATTTAATATAAAAATTTTCAAGGTACTTTTCCACAAAAATACTTACTGTTTCTAAATTGGGATACTATTTGTGATACTATAAAAAAAACAACTTACAATTAAACTATTGATTTTCAATAATTTAAAAGTAAGTCATTGTTCACTTTGTGACCGCGGAGGGATTCGAACCCCCAACCCTCAGAGCCGAAATCTGATATTCTATCCAGTTGAACTACGCAGCCAACAATATTTCTAAAGCGATTTAAAAGCTTTTTATTTAAAAGGAAATTTTAACTCCTCCCATAACTTGAGCACCTAAAACTTTGTATCCATAAAATGTTTGATACTTGGTATTTAGAAGGTTATTTCCGAGCACGAAAATACTGAAATTTTTGTGGACTTTATATTCCGCAGACAAGTTTAGATCAACATAACCGCCAACTTTCTGATTTTCATTTTCTTTAATATCATAAGTCGTTGGATACGTCGCCATATTTTCTGTTAATTCGTAGCTATTAGCTGTTCTATCCGTTACAAAAATCCCTTTAAAACCAAGATTTAACTTCTTCCCGAGCATAGAATATTTTGCACCAAAAGTTGTTTGTACCAAAGGTTTGTAATAGGTTTCTTTAAGATTATCCAGTTTATATTTAACGAACTTAAATTCGCCATCTAAAACTAAATTCTCTAAAGGAAAAAACTGTACGCTTGCTTTAACTTCGCTGGTTGTTCCGTTGTCATAGATGGCTCCAAAAGTATTTGCAAAATCATAAGCTTTGCGCGTGTCCGTCATCGTTGGATCTATCAAACTACTGTTATGGAAGAATAAAATGTCATTTTGTTTACTAAATCCAGCGCTGATGTTATACTTCAAAGTTTGGTCAACATCGCCCTTTATCCCTACATAAATTCGGTATTTTGTTTCGGTTGGTTTTAAGTATAAATCCGAAATCATGTAAGGATTTTCCTCTAATAATTGATTATAAGAATTTAGTTTTAAACCACCTTCAACACCGCCAAAAAACTTGAATTGATCGGTTGCTGAGATTTGTAATTCAGCATTTGGAAACCAATAAAACTTGCTATTTTTTTCTTGTTCTAAAACTAAACTTTGATGTTTTTGATTAAAAAATGAGAAATCTGAACCAATAGTTAAGTAAGAATTTCCTTTATAAAATTTCAACTTTGGAGCTAAATTAAAATTGAACAAATTGCTTTCATTCTTATCCAAAATCCCGAATTTAGAATTAACCAAATCCAAACCAACGCCCAAATCAGCATTCATTTTTGTATCTGTATACACGTCAACATCGTGCATAGAAAGATTTGCTAAGACTTCGGCTTGTGTTTCTTTAGAATCGAAATGATCGCTAAGAATTGAAGATTTTACACGAACATTATTAAGATATTCATTAGAATAATGATCATAAAACGCATTAATTTTGAAATGATTAACTTTCTGTTCCAAATCAACATCAGCGTTCGGCGTTAAAGCATAAATACCATAATAATTGTACTTATCCATGCCAAAATTAGCATCAATATTGAATTTTCCAGTTTCGGTGTAAACATTAAGGAACAAACCAGCGCCCAATTGACTTTGCTTCGAAGACCAATCATATTCTTTCTTCAAGCCGGTTGTCGACAAATAATGAACATCGGCACCAACTTCCACATTATCATTAACTTTTCCCGAAATATTAGCATCAGCGAGGAATTTCCCATAATTACCATAACCAATTTGGAAATAGTTATTCTGTTTTTCGAAATTGAATTTTGGAGAAATATCTTCCGCTTGGATTTCCGAAGTTTTAAAATCCGAAACTGGTGGAACGTCCGTTACATCGTACTTTACAACTTCATTAGCTTTGGCTTCTGGCGGATAATTTTTCTCTTGTTGCACCGAAGTTTTCTTTTTTTCGATACGTTTAACTTCAGGCTCACGCTTTCTATCCAAAACCAATTTTTCTTCCTTAAGCTGTGCAAAAGAATTTTGGTTTCCGAATCCGCTCAAAAATGCAATAACTGCTATGTATTTTAGTTTGTTCATTTTTTATTTTAAATGATTAAAAAATCGAATAATCGTCTTTAGTAGAAGTATTTTCTAATAATTATTTTTCAGTTTTTTAAGTAATTTTGAGTTCTATTTCTAAATTTTATTTCGAGTAATAATCGAAACTCGCCTTTGCAATATCAGCGATAATTTTCTCATTAGTAGCTTCCTTCTCGTAAGAATCGCTCACAAAAACACTGACAATAACATGTTCTTTATTAGGCAAAGTAATAACGCCAACGTCGTTAGTAGCCGCAGTTTTTCCAGTTGCATCCGTATAAGAAGTTCCTGTTTTGTGCGCCACCAAAGTCCCTTGCGGCAATTCACCTTTTAGACGATTAACACCAGTATTGGTTTCTTCAAGAATCTTAATCATTTCTTTTTTTGAAGCTTCTTTTAAAATCGGTTTTGTGTAAAGCTTTTCTAAAAGATCATTCGCAGAGTTGGCGTTCCAATAGTTTTGATATTGAAGTTCAGTCACGACATGCATTTCTTGCTCGTTGGTAGCAATCTGGAAGTCTTTAATTCCGATTCTGTTCATATATTTTTGAACAACATCCACACCTCCAATTCTGTCTAATAAAATATCGCAACCATTATTATCACTATTTGCCACAGTATATTTTATCATTTCGCGCAGTGTTAATTCGCCGCCATTAGGATGGGCATGGCGCATCGGACTATGTGTATTTGGTAGTAATTCTTCTTTAGAGAATTTAATTTTTTGATCAATCTTAAATTTTCCTTTATCCACCAAATCTAAAATCGCTAAACCAATCGGAAGTTTGAATACACTTTGCATAGGAACATGTCGATGTCCATTAACACTCAAGGTGTCTTGTTTTTCGAGATGCCAAACTGCAACACCAATATTCGCTTTTTTGTTTTTAACAATCTCTTGAATCCTTGCACTAAGGTCTTTCTGCGCAAATAAAAACGGTGATGCTACAACAACTGCTGCTGATAATATTTTTGTGATGTGATTCATTTTTTTTATTTGAATATAATAGGACTTCGTCCTATTCTTTATTAAGTCGTCCCTTCGGGACTTCTCGTATTACTTTTTGATTTGAGCTTTAACCTCTTTTGCTTCTGCCACAACATCTGGGAAATCGCCATAGTTATTTATAATTTGGTCACAAGTATAAGACGCTTGATAATTGTCTTTCAAGGCTAAATAATTTTTTGCCATGATCACCAAAGCTTTTGCACCCCAATATTCTTCGGAAGCGTAATTGTTTGCAAGTTTGAAAATCGTTTCGTTACTACTTTTGAAAGCTTTTCCTTTATTTTGATAAAATGCTTTAGCATAAAGTGCTTCCGCAGCAACAGCCGGATTCGAAGATTTCTCTAATGCAGTATATGCGGTTTGCGCCTCTTTATCTTTTCCGTTTTGCATTGCGCCTCTCGCCTTTATAATTTTAGCCTGTTCCAAAACTGCTGCTGAGTTTTTAGTATTTTTAAGAACGATATCTGCATATTGTTCCGCTTTCGAAAATTCTTTTTTCTCAGCATAAATTTTCATCAATTCTAAAGACGCAAAGTTTTTGATATTCGCATCGTTAGAATTTGCAACCGCTTCTAGATATTTTTGTGCATCCGCAGATTTACCTTGATTGATGTAGATTTGCGCCAATCTAACTTGCGAATCTTGCTGATAATCATTTTGGAAATCGGCAACATTTTGCAAAATTAACAAAGCTTTGTTCAAGTTTTTAGTTTGATAATAACTTTCGCCCAACTCGTATTGCGCTTGATAAAAATTAGAACCCGTCGGATCGTTTGCTAGATATTTTTCGTAATAAGTAATGGCTTTTGTAAAGTCTTTTTTAGCATAACTATCTTGCGCTAATGTCAAATTAAGTTGATCTTTTTCGGTGCTCGAAATATTAACGCCAAGACTTTTTGCAAAATTTTCGTAACCTGCAACGTCGCCATTTTTAACAAAAGCTGGACGCGAAGCTGCTACAATTTTATCAGCATAAGCCGAATTTTTATATTGCGTACCAAGCTGTTTTAACTCTGTTAAAGCTTTGTCAATTTGATTTTGTTCAATGTAATTTTGGGCACGATAGATCTGCGCATTTGCTACTAAATCTTTGTCCGAACTCGATTTAATAACTTGATCAAAATAAGAATTCGAATTTGCAAAATCGTCATTTGCAGAATAAGCAGTTCCTATTTCGTATTGCGCATCGTCTTTGTAATCGCTGTTTGGGTAAGACGAAATCAACTTTTTAAGCTCCGCAATTTTAGCAACAGTATCGCCTTTGAAACCTAAAGCCATCGACTTTTGGAACAACACATAATCTGCTGCACCTTCAGCTTTATTATAAATATCAATCGCCTCATTCAGTTTGTTGTCCGCATAATAAGTGTCCGCCAAACGTAATTCTGCATCCGCCTTAAATTCTGGTCTCGGGAATCTCAAATATTCTTTAAAATGCTCCTGCGCTGATTCGAAATTTTTATTTTTAAAATAGGCATAACCCAAATCGTAATCCAATTGTTCGCGCTCTGGGAAATTTTCGGCAGTTTCGTTTTCAAGTTTTAAATATTCAATAATTGCGGAACGATAATCTGATTTTTGATAATAAGTTTGACCTAACCAATATCTTGCTTTTTTAGCAAAATCTTTATTTAAATTATATTGAAGACTTTGTTTAAAATATTGCTCTGCTGCGTCATAATTTCCTTTGTTAAACTCTTCCGTACCTAAAAGATAAGCAACATCTTGTTCTATTTTATAAGTTTCTGGCGTTTTGGAATCCATCTTTTTTAAGACATTTAAAGTCTCTTGATAGTTGCCAGAATACAGATAAGATTTCACCAAAAGCTTCTTCATTTCAGAAGATTTTGGAGAATTTGGATATTTATCAATATAACGTTGAATAACTTTAGGCGCCGTCTCAAAAGGATTTCCGATGTCGTAACTCAATTTTGCATATTGCTCCAAAGCCAGTTGTTGAAGCTTAGCATCGTACTTCATTTCAGCTGCATTCTTGTAAGCAGAAAGCGCTTCTTGCTTTTTGTTGGTTTGCAAATAAGCGTTCCCTAATTGATAGTAAGCATTCTGCGCCAAAGGCGACTGACTATTAATCAATTGATTGTAGTAACTAACTGCTTCTTCGGACTTTCCAGCTTTTGCAGCCACAAATCCCATTTCGTAAAGATCACTTTCCGTCGCGTTACTTGATTGGTCAATATATTTTTTAAGATAAGGATAAGCCGATTGATAGTCACCTTTCATAAAGTAACTCTCTCCTATTATCTTTTGGATTTCGTTTTCGTAAGCCGACGAAGTTCCTGACGCTAAAAGATCTTTTGCTTCAGAAATTGCTTTATCATAATCTTTGTTATTAAAATACATCTGAACGTAATATGGACGTACCATTGTCGCATATTGCTCATTGAATTTCACTTGGTCAAAATACGTGAACGCCTTATCACTTTCATGATTCGCATAATACAAATGCCCCAACATATAAGCCATTCCCGCCTTATCATTCTCGTTAGAAGCATTTTTGTGCGCCTCTTCCAAAGGCTCGATTGCGCCAGCAGAATCACCAGTCATAAATTTGGCATAACCCAACTTCATGATGTACTGCGTGTTTTCTTCCTGACTTAATTGATATTGATTAATCTTTTGCAAAGTTTCCAAAGCTTTCGGGAAATCTTTCTTCGCTAGATAATAATCCGCCAAAGGTCCATTAGCTTGTGCAAAAAATGAAGAATTGGGATATTCTTTCATAAACGCTTCAAAACCTTCTTCCGAATGATTTTGTTGAAGAATCATCGAAATAACTTGGTTAAAAAACAAAGCTGCTTCCTTTTTTGACTCCGACAAAGTTTGGTTATAAAAATACTGTCGCGCATACTCGTATTGAGATGCACTGTAGATTTTTGATTGATAAAGGTTTTCGGCTAGATTGTAGCGATAAGCCTCTTTGTCGTTAAAGTATTTTGATTGTTGCGCTTGGGAGATTCCGTAGAAAGAAATCAACGACGCAAGAATTATTTTTTTTGAATTCATCTAAGTCTTAAACTTTTTTGCTGAAACTGATGTTATTAGTTAGGTAACGAAAATAAGGAAAACTTATTATCTAAGCAACTTACAAAAGCTTTTTATATGATTAAAATTTAATAAAAAATCACTTTTTTCTGTGTTAAACATTTCCAAAAATCTAAAAATAGAAAATCCTCAAAAACCGACTAAAAAATCTTCATCCAAATTATTTTTAAAAACAAGACAAATTCTCTGTTTAACAATGATTAAAAGATTTTATAATTAAAAAAGAAAAACTTAATAGTTAATTCTTGAAATATCTGAACAAATCTAACTTTAACAAAGTTTAAGTTTATTAACATAAAGCTAACAGCCTATCAAAATTTTGTTACATTTGTTTTTATTTTCAAAAATAAACGACTATTAATGAATTCACTTTTTAGAAGAAAACAATATTCATCGGATCCTAACCAAGGTCAACTGAATCGTGTTTTAGGCACTTGGGACATCGTATTTTTCGGGATTGCAGCCATCATCGGTGCTGGGAGTTTTAGCAGTTTGGGCGAAGCGATTTTCCGTGGAGGTCCTGGTGTTATTATTTTGTACCTAATCTGTGGATTTGCTTGTGCTTTTACAGCCATTTGTTACGCAGAATTTGCGAGTAGAATACCAACAGCTGGTAGTGCTTACACTTATGCCTATGCCAGTTTTGGAGAATTAATCGCTTGGGTTATTGGCTGGGCTTTAATTATGGAATACAGTTTTGGAAACATTTACGTTGCATTTTCATGGTCCGATTATTTCACAAGTTTCATGAGTCGAATTGGTATCCATATTCCTGATTATCTGACATGTAGCTATACCGAAGCCAAAAAAGCTGTTGCTGGCGACTCTCTCAATAAAGAACTTATCAATGCATGGAACACCGCGCCAGTTGTAGGAAATCTTAAAGTTATTTTCGATTTACCAGCTTTAATGATCAACGGAATTATCACTTGGCTGTGTTATCAAGGGATAAAAGAAAGTAAAAATTTTAACAATTTTTTTGTATTATTAAAACTATTCGTGATCCTATTAGTAATCGCGGTTGGTGTCGCATATGTTAACACAGGCAACTGGTTCCCGACCAATAACGAAGGTGTTAAAAGCATGATGCCTAATGGTTTTTCTGGTGTTATGAGTGCTGTTAGTGGCGTATTTTTCGCATATATCGGATTCGATGCGTTAAGTGTTTTATCAGAAGAAACTAAAAATCCGCAACGTGACTTGCCGCGAGGTATGATGATTTCGTTAGGACTTTGTACAGCAATTTATATTGTTTTGACCTTAACATTAACAGGATTAGTCGATTATAGAAAATTTGATGGTGTTGGCGATCCGCTGGCATTTGTGTTTCAAAAAGAAAATCTTAACCTCCCTTGGATGGAATTTGTCGTGGCTTTAATTGCGATTGTGGCAATTACAACGGTGCTTTTGGTCTTTCAAATGGGACAACCAAGAATCTGGATGGCGATGAGTCGAGATGGTTTGATTCCAAAAAAATTCCAAGAAGTACACAACAAAAATAAAGTACCATCGTTTGCAACAATTGTAACGGGTATTGTCGTTGGAATTCCGATTTTTTTCACTGATAAAACCTTCATTCTTGACTTCACAAGTATTGGGACAATTTTCGCATTTGTGCTGGTTTGTGCTGGTGTTTTAACGCTTCCTCCAAAAGAAAAAATCAAAGGAAGATTCCACATGCCGTACATTAATTCGAAGTATATTTTCCCGATTGTTTTCCTTGGCGGATTGATATTATTCTACTTTTGGCAGCCCGATTTTTTCCATACTTTGCTCAATTGGGGCGATCAAGTTGAAGGCGAATTCCGACTGTCAATGAGTATTTATATTATATTAAATTTTGTGCTTTGCTACTTAGCTTTTAGCAAAAATCTATCTTTAATTCCACTTGTAGGCTTAAGTTCTTGTCTATATTTATTAACAGGAATGACACATAACAACTGGTTTTGGTTCGGACTTTGGTTCGCAATCGGTTTAGTAATTTATTTTACTTATGGTAGAAAACATAGCAAGCTGAATAAAGCTTAATCTCTTTTAAAACAAAAAAAATACAAATCGGAAACTTTGATAAGCTTCCGATTTTTTATTTTAAAAACTTTGATGGCATAATACTTGAAACTTCAGTTAAAAATAAATAAACGCTTATGAAATCAATTATTAAATGCCTATTTGCAGGAGTTTTACTATTCTCCTTAGCACAATGTAGCGTCCAAACTTCCGAAAATACAAGTATCAAAACTTTATTTGTCAGCGCAGAACAAAAAGACTGTTCTAATGGTGCCGGAACCCAAAAATGTATGTTGGTTCGAGAGAAACCAACAGATCAATGGTCTTATTTTTATAGCAATATTGATGGATTTACTTACCAACCAGGTTATGATTATGTATTGACTGTCAGCACGGCAAAAATAGAAAATCCACCAGCAGATTCTAGCTCGATAAAATATACGTTAATCAAGCAAATCTCTAAAACGAAAAGAGAGCAGTATTAAACAAAAATAACCTCAATGGAGGTTATTTTTTATTTCAGATATTTTGTAATTTTATCACTATTAGGTTTTGTTGTACTTACAAAACTATCGATGATATTGCCATCTTCATCTAGCATAATTTTTGTAAAATTCCATAAGATCGAAGTATTTCTAACACCATTTTCTTTCTTTTTTGTCAAAAATTTATAAATGGGCGCCATGTCATCTCCTTTCACCGAAACTTTCGCAGCCATAGGAAAAGTCACGCCATAATTCTTCTCACAAAAACTTGCGATTTCTTGATTAGTGCCTGGTTCTTGACCTCCAAAATTATTAGCAGGAAAACCAACTATCACCAATTTGTCTTTATAGGTTTTATACAAGGCCTCAAGCTCTTTATATTGTGGCGTAAAACCACACTCCGATGCCGTATTCACGATCAAAATTTTCTTCCCTTTGAAGTTCGAAAAATCAATCGTGCTACCATCCAATGCCTCAACTTTAAAGCTATGTATCGACTTCGCTTGCGAATTTCCCTTCGTACAACTAAACAATCCAAATAACATAATCAGTAGATATTTCATAATTTATAAAATTTTGGGCGTGCCCACTTGCCGCCATTAGGCTCGCTTCGCTCGCCCCCCGCTACAAGCGGTCGGTCTCCGCACAGTCGCTGTTTTTTTGCCATTTCGAATTCCATTCAAAAAAAACGAGCTCCAACAATGCGCTTCGCCCTCACGCAAATCCAGTGATAAAGATAGAAAATTAATAAAACATAAGACTACATGACATAACTAAATTAAAAAAGAAAAATACACTTAATTTAGTAAAAAACATTCATCAAAAACTTGGAAAATATTTTAAAATAAACTATTTTAGTCCACTTAAAACACAAAATATTTTTCTCAACAAATTGATCCAAGCCTTAAAAACCAACACTGAATTACAAAAAGCCATCTTCATCGTTTGGCAAATTTCAGGGCTTATTTCAATTTTGATTTTAGTATTGGTGTTTTTTACAACGGAAGATTTTTTACTTAGTAAAATACCGACTTGTCCCTCACAATTACAAGGGAAAACATGTGTACTTTGTGGCTCTTCACGCGCCTTTTTCGAAATTAAAAATCTTAACTTCCAAAAAGCTTTTCAACTGAATAAAGCTAGTATTTTTATATTCTTTGGACTGTTAATTAATGCTGGAATTTTTATAACCTATCACGCTAAAAATTTAAGAAAATAAATATTTATGAGAACAATCGCATTAATTCTTGGTATCCTTTCCATCTTCGGTATGTTGCTTGGTTTTATCCCATGCCTAGGCGCTTTTAACTGGATCAACATTCCGTTTGCATTAATCGGATTAGTTGTAAGCATCGTCGCACATGGTAAAGAAGATGGCACATCAAAATCCAATGCAATGGCAGGCATTATCATGTGTTCTATTGCAATGGTTTTAGGATTTGCAAGACTTATCGTTGGTGGCGGAATATTGTAATAATCAACCAACTAACAATAAAAAATAAGTTTTTGATTATTTAAAAAACTGCTTTTTTATTGTATGATAAATTTTTTAAGGATTTGATTTCACAACATTATATAAAATCGAATCTCTTTTGGCTTGTGGCAGATCATTTTTATAGTCAAACACCGCAGCTTCCCAGTCGCCATAACCCACATTTGGAAGAACAATAAATTTCTTTCCAAATTCATTTTTAAGCGTTTGTACAGCTTGTGCACGTTTTTCTTCACTTGGATGATTATCAAACAAAGACGAAAAATCTGTCAAACTATCACCTAACAACATCACGATGTCATAATTTTTTGCTACATCTTGACGACGATTTTCCTTACTACTTTCTTTGCTTCGCAAAATCACATTTTGAGGACTTTGGATAGGGAATTTATAACGTTCTAAATTGGCAACTGTCCCAGCACGCTCGTCTTCGTTTCGGTTGGTGATATAGAAAATCTGAACACCTTTTGATGCCGCATAATTAAAGAAATCTAAAGAGCCAGAAAGTGGTTTTGCAATCCCTTTTGAAGTCCAATTTTTCCAACTTTGCAAATCATAGATTTTTCCCTCTTTAGCCATTTCCACAGCGTAATAAGAATTGTCCATAAAGGTTTCGTCAATGTCGGTTACAATTGCTAAAGGCTTAGCCGATTTTTTTGCTAAAGCTTCATCCAATCGGAATTGTGCAACATTATAAGCTTGTTGACACAAAGCTTGATATTCGGCAGCTCTTTGCTGAAAAAATGCAGCATAAAGCTTTCCATCAACTTGAAGATTTTGATAAGCTGGTTTTGTATGCTGTGCGTATTCTACAGTCTTTTGTGTTGTTTGACAAGCACTTACTCCCACCAACATTGCACCACCAACAATCCAATTAAAATATTTCATTTAAAAATTATTTTTCACAAAATTAAAAAGAAGAATTTAGTTCTTCTTCAAAAACTCAAAAAAATCTAGTGATTAATTTTGAAATTTTAGAAGACATAAAAGATTCTGTATTTGGATAGTCCATTTGCACCAAAAGTTCAGAAATTCGATCGGCGTCTCTTAATTATATTGGTCCTATCATTTTTAAAAGTTAAAAAAAATTACAATTTAGTTTTTTGTCTTAAATAAAAAAACATCGCCCAAGTCAAAAACTCGGGCGATGCAACAAACTATTACTTAATCTATTAATTTTTTTAATGGAAAAAATGTCTCATTCCTGTGAACATCATTGGGATTTTGTGCTCGTTGGCAGCATCAATACTTTCTTGATCCTTCATACTTCCGCCAGGTTGAATAATTGCTGTAATACCTTCCTGAGCGCAGAAATCAACAACATCTCTGAAAGGGAAAAATGCATCAGAAGCCAAAACCAAATCACCAGAGAATTTCTCTTTTGCTCTTTCAATGGCTTGTTGTGTTGCCCAAATTCTGTTAACTTGACCACCACCAATTCCGAAGGCTTGGATGCCATTTGACACAACAATTGCGTTTGATTTTACATATTTAACTACACGTTGCGAGAACAATAAAGCTTTTCTTTGTGCTTCTGTCGGTTGCGTTTCTGTAACAACTTTAATATCGTTAGAAAACTGATTATCATTATCTTGCACCAGTATTCCGCCATCAACCTTAACCCAAGTTTGCTTGTCAGAAACAGCATTTTTGATTTTGATAACGCGAAGGTTTTTCTTCTTGTTTAAAATTTCCAAAGCTTCTGCTGTAAAATCTGGTGCCATAACAATCTCTAAGAAAGTTTTGTTAAGCTCTTCAGCAGTTGGCGCGTCAACAGTATAATTCATGGCTACGATTCCACCAAAAATTGAAACTGGATCACACTCGAAAGTCTTTTGATAAGTTTCTAAAGCCGAAGTACCAATCGCAACACCGCAAGGCGTTGAATGCTTAACCGCACAACAAGCCATCTCTTCTTTGAACTCAGTAACAACTTTCCAACAAAGATCCATATCTCTTAAATTATTGAAAGACAAGTCTTTACCTCCAAGTTGTTCAAAATCCTTCATCGCACCATTTTCAATTGTCGAAACGTAATAAGCAGCCGATTGATGCGGATTTTCTCCGTAACGAAGATCAGCCACCTTTTTATAAGAAGCATTTAAATATTGCGGATATTCTTCATCCAACAACATCTTAGCAATCGCCGCATCATAAGCCGAAGTCAAGTTGAATACTTTACCAGCAAGTGTTTTTCTCGTTTCTAAAGTTGTATCGCCAGAAGTTTCCATTTCTTGTTTTACCAAGTCATAATCTTCAACATTGGTGATAACTGTAACGGATTTAAAATTCTTAGCAGCAGAACGAAGCATAGAAGGTCCACCGATATCGATAAATTCTACTTTTTCATCTAATGAAATATCTTTGTTAGCGTTTTCGAAAAATGGATAAAGATTAACAATAACCATATCGATAAGTCCGATTTCGTGCTCTTTAACCGTATTCATGTGTTCTTCATTATCACGAACTGCAAGAAGTCCACCGTGCACTTTTGGATGCAATGTCTTTACGCGACCGTCCAACATCTCTGGAAAATCGGTTACTTCATCAATCTGAATTGGATTAAGACCTGCGTCTTTTAGATGTTTAAAAGTTCCTCCTGTAGAAATTAATTCCCAGTTGTTTTGCTCTAAAAACTTTGCAAAATCTTGCAATCCACTTTTGTCTGAGACACTAATTAATGCTCTTTTTTTCATTTCAATATTACTTTTTACAGCTATTTCAAAACTGCAGTTTACCGGTTCTTTCACCTCCGGATTTATAAATTTATTACTTTATTCTATTTTTAATTTTACTTAAAGTTTTTATTTAATTAAAAACCACTTTAACAACTGACAAACAGGTTTTTATAGATTTTAAACAAATTTTACTTTAAATAAATAATTTATGAATTTAGGACTTTATTGATTGCTTTAGGAAAAATTTCATATTCAACAAGGTGAATTTTTTGAGCTAAACTTTCGGCAGTTTCATTTTCATCTAATGCAACTTTTCCTTGCAAAATAATATCACCTTCGTCAACACCAGAAGTCACATAATGAACAGTTGCTCCACTCTCCTTTTCTTTAGCTTCAATAACCGCTTCATGAACATGATGTCCCCACATTCCTTTCCCACCAAATTTTGGTAACAAAGACGGATGAATATTAATCATTTTTTTATCCCACTTCTGACAGAAATCTGATTTAAGAATTGACAGAAAACCCGCCAAAACAATCAAATCTGTATCTTTCGGAATTATCTTATCCAACTCTTCGGAAGAAGCTTTCCCTCTCGGGATTAAAACATTGTCAATTTGATGTTTAGCAGCTCTTTCCAATCCAAAACATTCGCGGTCTGCAACAACAAGGTTGATTTTCGCATTTTGAATTTCGTTTGCCTCAATACAATCAATAACTCTTTGCAAATTGGTGCCAGAACCAGAAACTAAAATTGTAATCTTTTTCATTTTAGATATTAGATATCTGATTTTAGATATCAGATCAGAGAAAAATCTTGGATCTAGTATCTGAAATCTAGAGTCTTTTAAACTAGTTTGATTTTCTCGTTTCCTTCTGTGATTTCTCCAATTTCGTAAGCGTCATCAAGAAGTTCAAGAACTTTGTGTGCGTGATCTGCATCAACAACAACGATCATCCCAACGCCCATATTGAAAGTCCCGAACATCTCTTCTCTTGCGATGCCTCCACGTTTTTCTAATTCCAACATTATACTTGGAATTTTGATATTTGAAGCTTCAATACTTGCACAAAGTCCATCACCAATAATCCTAGGAATATTCTCATACAATCCACCACCAGTAATGTGTGCGATGCCGTGCAAAGGCACTTCATTTAACAATTTATGAATATCTTGATAATATAATCTTGTCGGTATCAAAAGCGTTTCGTACAAAGGCTTTCCTTCAAATTCTTCTTCAAAATTTGGGAATACTTTTCTAACCAAAGAAAAACCATTAGAATGGAAACCAGAACTCGGCAATGCAATAATTTTGTCTCCAGTTTTGATTTTTGAACCATCAATAATTTGGTCTTTCTCTACGATACCAACGCAAAATCCTGCAACATCGTAATCGCCAGGTTGGTACATTCCCGGCATTTCTGCAGTTTCGCCACCGATTAATGCACATTCGTTATCCTTACAAGCTTTCACCATGCCAAGAACAATCTCGGCAGCAATGTCAGAATCTAACTTCCCACAAGCTAAATAATCTAGAAAAAACAAAGGTTTTGCACCATGACAAAGGATGTCGTTAGCACACATTGCAAAACAGTCAACACCGATAGAATCGTATTGTTTGGTATCCAAAGCCACTTTCAGCTTTGTACCAACGCCATCTGTACCCGATACCAAAACTGGATTTTTATAGTTTCCAATTTCATAGAATGCACCAAAACTTCCTAAATTATTAAGTACGTTTTTGTTATGCGTTTCTGCTACGGCAGATTTTATCTTGTCTACGGTTTTGTAACCTTCTTCTTTGTCAACGCCAGCTGACTTGTAAGTGTTGCTCATGATTCTTTTTACTTTTTAGATTGTTTTGGAAAACCAAAGACGCAAAATAGATTAAGTCTTACGCCTTTAGCTCCAGGTCGAAATCCGACAATGCCGCATTTCATGTTCACTTTTCATTTTGCCTGCAACAATTTGCTAGGACTTTCAGATTTATTTCAAACTATATTGTTTGCTAGCCAATTATCATCCAAAAAAGGACAATAAAAAAGCCGACAATCTTTCAGATTATCGGCCAGTATTTTAGTTCAGGATTTCAGAGCCCACAGCTTTCCCTTTATTGAAATAATAGCTCGGCTTCAAGAAATTGGTCTGCATATTCACTTTCGTTCTTTTTGACAAAATTAAAACTTTTTGAATAAATATCCTAAACAAATTTTAATTCTACTTTTCTAAAATTGTTTCAAGTTGTTTAATCTTCGCAATTTTCTCTTTTAACTCATTGATTTTATCGGCGTTAACTAGACCTTCATTTTTATCAATATTATCTTGATAAAAAGGTACTGAAAATGTTTCAACAACATTACCACCATGGAAAGGAAATCTTTTGCTAGCCGCTTCTAACACGCCTGCACCACCTCTTGCACCTGGAGAAGTTGACATCAATAACATTGGCACTTCGCTCCAAACGGTTCTGTCCTTAATTCTAGAAACCCAGTCAAATACATTTTTGAAAGCGGTTGTATAAGTCCCGTTATGTTCTGGCAACGATAACAAAATAACGTCTGAAGCATCAATTTTATCAGCTAATTTTTGAGCTTCTGCAGGAACAGCAGATTTAACTTCGATTTCATGTTTGTAGATTGGCATTTCGAAATCGTTCATATCAAAGAACTCTACTTCATTGTTTTCTCCGAATTGTTTTGCTACATATTTAACCAAAATGCTGTTCATCGAATTTTCTGCATTACTTCCAGAAAGTGCTAATATTTTCATTTTTTATTGTTTTAATAATTTTACTCTGCAAAGATAGAAGACTTTTGAGGCGATTACATTGATGTATCGTAAGATTTTTAGTTTTGATAATAAAAATGTCATTTAGAAAAAGTATTTTCGAACTTTAAAAAATAAATCTCAATGAAAATTTTAGAAAGCGCTTCGCTTCCAGCTCCAGCAGGGCATTTTTCGCCAGCTATAGAACATAATGGTGTATTGTACCTATCTGGTCAACTTCCAAAACATCCAGTAACGAAAGAAGTTCCTGAAGGTATTGAATCACAAACCAAATTATCTCTAGAAAATGTTGAAAATGTCCTAAAAGCTTTTGGACAAGATAAAACATCGGTTATCAGAATGGTGGTTTATATAACAGATATTGCTTATTGGGCAGACGTTAACAGAGTCTACACCGAGTTTTTCGGTGATCATAAGCCGGTGCGTTGCATCATTCCTATTGGTCCATTAAATGGTGGTTGCCTTATCGAAGTTGAATGTACAGCGGAGAGAGTTTAAGATAAAAGACCATTTTTAAATGGTCTTTTATTTTTCAAAATATGTTGTAATATTTTTCTTGTAAATTATTAATATTAAACCAATTAGTATATTTATAAGCTAAATTATAAATTCTTGTTTTGACCATATATGTTTAAAATATGGATTCTGCATTATTGAAGAATCACCAGAAAGCAAAAACACACTGGAAATCAACAAACTAAGACTAGTTATCACAAAATAAACACCAACTGTAAAAAGTCCGAGATTCAAAAGTTTTTGAGAAGTAAGATTTCCTAAAATTATATTATCATCATCGAAATTTTTATCCAGCTTAAATAAGTTAATAATAAAGTCAGGTTTTGTTATTACAAACTTTAAAAGTAGTAAAACAGCTAAAATTGCTACTAAGTTTACTATTATTAAGTAAAACCGAATTTCGCTTGTCAATGAATTCGCAATAGTCTTTATTAACGAAAAAACAGTTTGAATAAACACAAGAAGAGCTAAAATCTTAATGAAAATTCTGAAAAAGTCTTTTTTTTAGTCATCTTTTATTTTTTACAAAAATATAAAAATTCAACCATGAAAAGCTTGGTAAACGCGATTGATAAAGCTTATGTTTGTAGAAATTACATTGTTATGAAAGCTTTAAAAATTATCGGTATTGAAACTCGAACTTCTAACGAAAATGGTGTCGCCATCGAGGACTTAGGAAAATTATGGGGACAATTCTTCAGCGAAAATATTGCTTCTAAAATTCCGAACAAAATTTCTGATACTATCTACGCAGTCTATACCGATTATGAAAGCGATTACAAAGGAAAATACACCACAATTATAGGATGTGAAGTTGATAACTTAGACAACATCCCCGATGGCTTAATCGGAAGAGAATTTGCAGCACAAAAATCTGAAAAGTTTGTTGCAAAAGGTGAAATCCATAAAGCCGTTGGCGAAACTTGGGGTCAAATTTGGGCAAAAGATAAAGAACTTAACCGAACTTATCTTTACGATTATGAAGTCTATGGCGAAAAAGCTCAAGATCCAAATAATGCCAAAATTGAAATTTTTATTGGCATTAAATAGATATAGTTTTTAGTAAATTAATTCATAATTCAATTCGTAAAAAATGTCTTTAAAAGAAGATCTTCAACATAAAATAGATTTTAAAACCAAGCCTTTGGGAGCTTTGGGACAACTTGAAAAATTAGCTTTAAAAATTGGTTTAGCACAAAATACCTTAACACCAGAACTTAAAAATCCATATTTAATTGTCTTCGCTGGCGATCACGGCATTGCAAAAGAAGGTGTCAGCGCGTATCCGCCGGAAGTGACTTACCAAATGGTTTTAAACTTTTTAAATAATGGTGCTGCAATAAATATTTTTTGTAAACAAAATAATATCAATTTATCGATTGTTGACGCTGGCGTTAATGGAGATTTTGACGGAAATAAGAATTTAATTCATCATAAAATTGCAAAAGGAACAAAGAGTTTTTCGTCTGATAAAGCAATGTCAAACGAAGATTTAGAACAATGTTTTGAATATTCGAGAAGCTTAGTCAACGACATTGCAAAACAAGGCACCAATATTATCGGTTTTGGTGAAATGGGTATTGGCAACACTTCTTCCGCTTCGATGATAGTTAATGCACTCACAGATATTTCGTTGGAGGAATGTGTTGGTAGAGGAACTGGTTTGGATAATGAAGGCGTTACTAAAAAACTAGAAATTCTTACGAGAGCTAGAGATTTTCACGGGAATATTTCTGATCCCAAAGAAGTTTTATTGACTTTTGGAGGTTATGAAGTTGCCCAAATTACAGGTGCAATGTTGGCTGCATTTGAAAAGAATATATTGTTGATGATAGATGGCTTTATTGCAAGTGCAGCTTTTTTAGTCGCTTACAAAATCAATCCTGAAATAAAAAATAATGCTATTTTTTGTCATCAAAGTCAGGAAGTTGGCCATCGATTGCTGCTTGATTATTTTGAAGAAAAAGCTTTGTTAGATTTGGATTTACGTTTGGGTGAAGGTACAGGCTGTGCACTCGCCTATCCTTTGATCGAGGCTGCTGTTAATTTTTTAAATGACATGGCGAGTTTTGAAAGCGCTGGTGTCAGCAATAAATAGATTTTTGATTTACGATTGTGTCATTATCTTTTATGATAAATTTACAAATCTTATTTCAAAATTCGTAAATCGTTATTTTAATCAATGAAAAGAGAATTCCATATATTTTTAACGACTTTAATGTTTTTCACTAGGATTCCGATCCCGAGTTTCAAAAACTACGATGAAAAACTACTTAACCAATGTACGCGGTATTTTTCATTGATAGGGATTTTGGTGGGAAGTATTTCATTTTTAGCATTTTGGATTTCGAGTTTATTTTTCTCAGTAGAAATAGCCATTATTTTCTCTTTCGTTGCTGGTATTTTGACCACAGGCGCTTTTCACGAAGATGGATTCGCTGATGTTTTTGATGGTTTTGGCGGTGGTTGGACGAAGACCAAAATCCTAGACATTATGAAAGACAGTCGCCTCGGAACTTACGGAACAGTGGCGCTTTTACTAATGTTTGCTCTTAAATTTTATGCACTTCTTCAGTTTGTTGAATTTGCAAATACAGATTGGTTTTTAATTTTTGTTGGATTTATCTGTTATCATGCCTTGGCCAGAACTGCAGGTATTACACTAAGTTTTCTTATACCCTATTCTCGCGAAGATGCCAGTAGTAAAAGTAAACCTTTGGCAGTTTCTTATACTTGGAAGGAAGTTTTTGGCGCTTATTTTTTTGGTTGTTTAACGTTGTTATTTTTAGTATCTTTCTCTTTATATTTTTTCGCAATTATTCCCGTTTTAATGATGTTGGTTATGTATGCCAAATACTATTTTAACAAATGGATAGATGGCTTTACAGGCGATTGTTTGGGTACTGTTGAGCAGTTTGCGGAAGTATTTATTTTATTAACGATTGTTGCAGTATGTCGATATATTTAATTCGTCACACAGAAGTGGATGTTCCGAAAGGGACTTGTTATGGGCAAAAAGATGTGCCTTTGAAGAAAAATGCAGAGAAAGAGTTTGCGAAATTAAAACGACTTTTACCGAAGTCTTATGATGTTGTATACAGCAGTCCGAGTCAACGTTGTACAGAATTAGCACAGTTTTTAAGTCCTAATTTTAAAACAGAAAAAGCACTTTTAGAACTCAATTTTGGAGATTGGGAAGGCATGCTTTGGCAAGATATCCCAGAACATGAACTAAAAATTTGGGGCGAAAATTTTGTTACCGAAAAACCGCCAAAAGGAGAAAATCTACTAAAACTTTTTGAACGTACCAGTCAATTTTTTGATACTTTAAGAATGTATGATGATCAAGATATTGTGATTGTTGCACATGCTGGCGTTATCCGTTGCATGATAGCTTACATGTTACAAATTCCGTTAGAGAACATTTTTAAAATCCAAGTTGGCTTTGGAAAGGTTTACAAATTTGACCTTAAAGACGATTCGCTAATGGATCAATGGTTTATTTAATCTTTATTAAACAAAATGTCGAAACTCAAAAAAATACGTGAGCAGAAAAACCTAACTCAGGAAGAATTGGCAGAATTGTCAGGAATTTCGGTGAGAACCATCCAACGCATAGAAGCTGGAACGCCTCCAAAAGGCTTTACTTTAAAAGCGCTTGCGAAATCTTTGGACGTTGCTGCGCAAGATTTTTTAGAAATAACTCCAATAATACAAGAAAGTTTTGTTAACAATTCTCAAATTCCGATCACTACTTCAGAAGAAAAAATCGATGCTAATTTTGGTTTAACTAAAATCATTAACCTTTCTTCGCTTCCAGTTTCGTTCATTCCGATTTTATGTTTTTTGCCACCGTTAATCTTAAAGTTGGTTTATAAACAAAAGTCAAACATCATAAAGCAGATAATTTCTTTACAAATATTGTGGTCAATTTTGGCACCTGTTATTTTTATGATTATCATCTTTATGAAGCTCGGCAAATCTTCCACAATTATCACAATGATCGTCTTAGTTCTGTCAAATATTTTCATAATTCTCAGAAATGCAATGGAAATCGACAGAAAACAAAAACTATATTTTAAGCTGAATTTTAATATGTTATAAAACTTGTCAGGAATTTGGCGGGTTATTGTCGGCTTCTTTTTTTGCATTAAATTCTAGTTTAAAAGAATATTTGCAAAAAAAACAAAATGCAAATTCTATTTAAATCAACTTTAGTTCTATTACTTTTTACCAATTTTTTCAATGCTCAGATTTCAAAAACTGATGCACTTTTTTTAGATTTAGAAAAGCAAGACAGTCTACTTTTTGAGAGAGGATTCAACCAATGTGACATCCAATATTTAGAAAATACAACAGCTGATAATTTAAAATTTTTTCATGATACTGGTGGTTTTCAAAATAAAAAAGAGTTTATAACGCGAACTAAAAAATACATTTGTTCTAATCTCAATAAGAAACCTATTAGAAAAGCTAATGTTGAAAGCTTAAACGTTTTTCCGTTGTATAATAATGGAAAACTTTATGGTGCAATACAAACAGGAACACATGATTTTTTTATCCGACAGAATAATAAATCTGATAGTATAACGGGAACGGCACAATTCACTTCCGTTTGGTTGAAAAATAAAAATGACTGGAAGTTAAGTGAAGTCTTAAGCTATAATCATCAAGAAAAAAGTCAAGCACAGTTGGATTCTGCATTTATTGATGATTTAAGAATAAAAAATAAGATTCCCACTTTAGGTTTTGCTTTATTTCAAAATGGAAAAATTAGTTTTTCTAAAGTTTTTGATGAAATAAATAATGGTATCAAAACACCGCAAAATAGCGTTTTTAATGTGGCTTCTTTAACAAAACCTATTACTGCGGTTACGGTTTTAAAACTTGTAGAACTCGGACTTTGGAATCTAGATGAACCTCTTTCTAAATATTGGATCGATCCCGATATCAAAAATCATCCTTATCTAAACAAAGTTACAACTCGAAGCGTATTAAGCCACCAGACGGGATTTCCTAACTGGAGATGGCAAAACCATGATAAAAAATTGGATTTTAAATTTGAACCAAATACAAAGTACCAATATTCTGGAGAAGGTTTCGAATATCTGAGAAAAGCTATTGAGTTTAAATTTAAAAAGTCTTTGGAAGACTTGGCTGAATCTTATGTATTCAGAAATTTAAAAATGAATGATACACATTTCACTTTTAATAAAGTAAAAGACAAATCTTTATTATTAAGTGGCTTTAGCGATTCTGGAGAAAATTATGGTATTGTAAAAAATAACAACATCAATTCTGCCGATGATTTGCTAACAACGATCGATGATTACGCCAATTTTTTAGTAGCAATTCTAAATAATCAAATTTTAAATAAAAACAGCTTTAACCAAATAATAACCGAACAAGTGAAAACAAAAGATAACAAAGCTTTTGGTTTAGGTTTCGAAATTTATAAACTTAAAAATAACGAAATCGCAATTTCTCATGGCGGATCTGACAAAGGTGTACAGACTATTTTTTTTCTACTTCCTGAGACAAAATCAGGCTTGCTAATTTTCACAAACAAAGATAATGGTTACGCGGTTTTTGCCCCAATTCTAGAATATTTTCTTGGAAATATTGGAAAACAAATAATTGAAATAGAGACTAAATAACTCTCGACTAAATGGATGATATTTTAGTTTTATTATAGAAATAATAAGCATTCAATAATCCTGAAAGCAACCAAAATATATAACCAACTGGCACTTTATGATATTCTGTCATTGCATAAAAATCTAGTTTTAAAATATAATCTAGACCATAAACCAACATTGTAATTATTGTAAAATAAGCTTAATATTTTCCAACATTCGCAGTATAAAGTATTCAAGAAATTATTAAAGTAAAATTACACAACCAGGTTACAAAATCTGGCACTGTCGAAAATGCCATCCAACCCAAACCTGCATACTGATAACCAAAAGTTTCTGATCTCGTAAAATCTGGCGGAATATCTGAAACACAGGCGTCACCAAACTAATGGCGTAACTAATGATGCTAAAAGCGAGAAAATTCATTTTCATGTTTATAAAATTAAACTAAAATTTTCGTCAAAACTTAAAACACCTTCTTCAATATTTTCAGGATGAGTTGTAAAACCTTTTAGCTTCGAGGTTTTTCCTTTTTTTATTAAATCAACAATCTGTTTTTCGGTCAGCTTTTTTCCAAAAACCTCAAATCCAACTTTGAAACCACAAACTTTAAAATCCGAACAACCAATTGCGGTCTTCCCTTTCATTAGCTTGCTTTTTTTGCATTTTGGACAATCTTCTTCTTCCCAAACTATGCTTGTCGATTTTCGCGGAGCGCGTTCTTTCTTCTCTTTTGGAGCTTCAACTTCTTGATGTACAATAACTTTTGGTTTCTCATGGATAACTTTCCTTGTTAAATCTGTCACCATTTGTATCAACTCATCTTTGAAATGATTGGCCTCGTACTCCCCTTTTTCAATTTTACGAAGTTTGGACTCCCATTCTCCAGTTAATTCGGGGCTTTTCAGAAGTTCATCTTCGATCGTGTCAATTAACTCAATGCCGACTGTTGTTGCAAAAATATTCTTCTTTTTGCGATCAATATATTTTCTTTTAAATAAAGTTTCAATAATATTCGCTCTTGTTGATGGTCGTCCAATGCCGTTGTTTTTGAGCATTTCGCGAAGTTCTTCATCTTCAACTTGTTTACCCGCAGTTTCCATAGCGCGCAACAAAGTCGCTTCGGTATAAGGTTTTGGCGGACTCGTTTTTCCTTGATGGATCAGAGGTTCGTGCTCCCCTTTTTCACCAATAACAAATTCTGGAATCGATTGTTCTTCGTCTTTTTCTTTCTTTTCAGAATCATCTTTTTTATCTTTCGCATACACTTCGCGCCAACCCATTTCGAGGATTTGTCTTCCTGAAGCTTTAAAAGGAATTGTCCCAACTTGCGCTTCAACCAAAGTGTTCGAAATTTTACATTCTGGATAAAAAACAGCGATAAAACGTTTTGCTACCAAATCATAAATCAGCTTTTCTTCTTTACTAAGATTTGAAGTTGGCGGAATTTCAGTCGGAATAATTGCGTGGTGATCTGTTACTTTAGAATCATCAAAAACCGCTTTAGACTTGGGAATTGGCTGACTCAGCAAAACATTTGTCCATTCTGTATAAAACTTCATAGAAGAAAGGATTCCAACGATTTTGGGATACAAACTATCGGATAGATATGTCGTGTCAACTCTTGGGTAAGTTGTATGTTTTTTCTCGTAAAGACTTTGGATATATTTTAGAGTGTTCTCCGCAGAAAAACCATATTTTTTGTTGGCTTCGACCTGCAAAGCCGTCAAGTCAAACAATCTAGGATTTTTTTCGCGACCTTCTTTTATTTCAAAAGATAAAATTTCAAATAAATGTTGTTTAAGATATTCTAAACCTTTTTCAGCTTTGTCCAAAGATTTTAGACGGTCGATTGCAGCATTAAAAACAACATCTCTGTATTTAGTTTTTAGCTCCCAATATTCTTCTGTTTGGAAAGCGTCAATCTCTTTTTGACGTTGCACCAACATCGCTAAAGTCGGCGTTTGTACGCGTCCAATTGATAAAACCGCTTTATTGCCACCATATTTTTTTGTGAACAATCTTGTCGCGTTAATTCCTAAAAGCCAATCACCAATCGCGCGCGCATTTCCCGCCAAATAAAGATTTTGATAATCTTCCGCAGGTTTCAAAGTTTCAAAACCTTCTTTGATCGCATCTTCTGTCAAAGACGAAATCCAAAGACGCTTCATCGGTTTTTTACATTTTGCTTTTTGTAAAACCCAACGTTGTATCAACTCTCCTTCTTGCCCAGCATCCCCACAGTTGATGACTTCATCACAATCTTCAACTAATTTTTCTATGGTTTTAAATTGTTTTTCAACGCCGTTATTAGGGATTAATTTAATTCCAAAATTCTGTGGAATAATCGGTAAAAAAACTAAATCCCAGGATTTGAAATGTGGACTGTAATCATGTGGTTCTTTTAGTGTACAAAGATGTCCAAAAGTCCAAGTTACGCAATAGCCGTTACCTTCGTAATAGCCTTGTTTAGGCATATCTGCACCCAAAACTTTGGCGATATCTCGGGCAACACTTGGTTTTTCGGCAATACACAACTTCATAGATTTTCAGTTCTAAATTTGAACAAACAAAGGTCGACAATTTTTCATTAAAAGACAATTGGTCTTGTTTTGATTTTTTTTCAGAAATTAGGAAAACTTAAATTAAAATTATGACACCCAAAAAACGACAATTGGTCGAGAAAAGTTTTAACAATTCCGAAACTTTAAAGTTCTACAAAGCAACTTTGGAAGAATTGGACACCGATTATATCTCTATTAAAATCCCCAAACAAGACAGAATGACGCGCAAAGCTGGAATGTTTAACGGTGCAATGATGGCGTCTTTGGTCGATGTTTCTTCAGGTTATGCGGCGGTTACACATTATGACGACGATTGTTATGTTGTAACAGTTGAACTAAAAGTTAATTATCTAAGACCTGCAATTGGCGATGCACTTCTTAGCAAATCCTATGTTATAAAAGGTGGAAAAAGCATCAGCGTTGTCCGCACCGAAATCTATTGCATCTCCGAAAATCAAAAAGAATCGCATGTTGCAACTTCGCTTGTAACCATGATGAGAATTAAATAAAAAAAAAACACTCCTTTGACTGCTTTTTATGTAGAATATTTATAAATTTTATTTCGATTTTGAAATAATTTCTGGTGCGCTATAAAGATCCTTTTCGGCTTTATAAATTCTAAATTATGCTTCGTAACCATCAGGAATGTATAACACGATAGGCATTCGTCCATTATAGTCTGTGAAGTATCCTTGTGATTTTACAAACTCATTCTTAGGCGCTGCATTTGGACAAGCCATATTGGTCGAAGGAGTTGATCCATCAGTCTTAAAGGTTAAATAATCGTAACCCCAACCTTTCAACTAAGACTTAGAAAATTGCCCAGATAACCCAATTCTGTTACAACCATCCGTTTGCATGGATTTAACAACAAATATTTCGATCTTTTTGTTCACTTCATTGTTAGAATGTGGCACTTCGATAACCACTTGTTTCATGCCTTTTTCTGCTTTTGGAAAAGGTATAATATCAACATTTTGCGTCGACTGAGCAAATGCTAAACCTGATAATAAACTCAATCCTAAAAGCATTCCGCCAGTTAATGTACTTTTCATTTCTTTATTTTTTGCTACAAGCTAAGACGCAATTAACATAACAAAACAATCTTTCAAAAACTGACAAGAATCAATTTAACCTTTTTAATGAAAAGCAATCGCAGAAGTATTTTCAATAAAAAAAGCCTCAAAAATGAGACTTTTAAATTTAACTATTTTGAAAGCTTTTTGGCATTGTTCTTCTTAACACCTAGATAACATAAAAATAAGAATGCCAACCAAATCGGAATAAGTTCTACCGAAATTTTTAGTCCTGTGAACCACATGATCACCAAAATTCCTAATAAGAAAATAAGACAGATATAATTGGTTAAAGGATAAGCGAAAGATGGGAATAAGGTTTTTGAATTTTTATAAGCTTGTTTGAATTTAATATGCGTGTAACTAATCATTATCCAATTGATTACAAGGCAAGAAACGACTAATGACATTAGGATTTCTAAAGCTTGCTCTGGTATTATTTTATTAATAACGATACAAATTGCAGCAAACGCAGCTGACACCAAAATCGCCATTACAGGAACGTGATTTTTATTTAATTTAGACAAAAATCGAGGAGCATTACCTTGTTCGGCAAGACCAAATAACATTCTACTATTACTATAAACACTACTGTTATAAACTGATAAAGCAGCTGTTAAAACAATGATATTAAGAACATTAGCAATTAATTTTGTAAACTGGATTGTCGTACCAAATATTTCAAATTGAAAACTATTTAACCTTTCAAAAACCATAACAAATGGGCTACTTCCTGCTGTAATTTTTTCCCAAGGCGACAACGAAAACAAGATTATCAAAGCTCCAACATAAAAAATTAAAATTCTATAAATAACTTGATTGGTCGCTCTAGGTATATTTTTTTCTGGATTCTCAGCTTCTGCTGCCGTAATACCAACCAATTCTAATCCACCGAATGAAAACATAATTAGAGCCATTGCAGCCAAAAGCCCTACAAAACCACCTTTTCCGTCAGTGTAAATCCATCCTTTTGGGAAGAAACCACCATTATTCCATAGGTTAGAAATAGTTGCTTGATCACCGCCAGTTCCGCTAATCAACAAATAACTTCCGAAAATAATCATCGCGATGATTGCAACAACTTTAACGATAGAAAACCAAAATTCGGCTTCGCCATAGACTTTAACCGAAGCAAGATTCAACGCATTAATGACAAAAAAGAAAAATAAACTTGACATCCATAATGGGATTTCGGGCCACCAAAACTGGACATAAACGCCAATTGCCGTTAGCTCTGCCATACTTACAAGAATGTACAACAACCAATAATTCCAACCAGAAGCAAAACCAGCAAATGAGCCCCAATATTTATACGCAAAATGACTAAAACTTCCTGAAACTGGCTCCTGAACGACCATCTCTCCAAGTTGACGCATGATAAAAAAAGCGATAAGTCCTGCAAAAGCATAACCCAAAATTACTGATGGCCCCGCCAAAACAGCAGCTGGGCCAATCCCTAAAAACAGACCTGTACCGATTGCTCCTCCTAAGGCAATTAGCTGAATATGACGATTTTTGAGACCTCTTTTTAATTCGGTTTTAGATTCACCAGATTGTTGTTGTGTTTCCAAATTCTTTTCTTTTGAAATAAAGTCCCTAAAATAGCAATTTAATTGCATTCAACAACCGAAATATTTTGAATCCTTAAATATTTGTTAAGATTTTTTTTCAGAAAGAAATTTAGTAACGAAATGCTAGAAAAAAATTCGATAAAAAGTCAATCTAATTTTTAAAACATTTAATTTTATAAAAAATATTAAAGATGGAAAACCAGATTAAAACCACGACTTTAAATTTTCTTTCAAAGCTTGAAATCAATAACAACCGCGATTGGTTTAATGAAAATAAAAATTTGTACGTTGAAGCGCAACAGAATTTCATTACAGTTGTTGACGATATTATTCAAGGGATTTCAAATTTTGACAGTAGCGTTCAAAAATTGGAAGCTAAAAATTGCGTTTTTAGAATATACAAAGACACGCGATTTTCAAAAGATAAAACACCTTACAAAACCAATATGGGCGCTTCTTTAGCAGAAAAAGGAACTAAAACGCTGAGTCACGCTGGTTATTACATCCATCTGCAACCTGGTGAATCTTTTTTAGCTGGCGGCGTTTACATGACCGAAACGGTTAATCTAAAATTAATTCGACAAAAAATAAGTGATGAATCCGAAGAATTTTTAAATATTTTAAATAACAAAAACTTTAAGAAAAATCTAGAACTTCGTGGTGATCGACTGGTTAAAGTTCCACAAGGATTTGACAAAGAAGATCCGATGGCAGATTACCTTAAATACAAGCAGTTCACGGTTTTTCATCAATTGACGGATGACGATGTTTTAGACAAAAAATTTGTGGAAAAAGCTGTTAAGATTTTTAAAGAAATTTATCCATTTAATCAGTTTTTAAATGAGGCTTTGAGTTAAAATTAAACTTCATTTTCCTCTTCCATATTTTCCCAATATTTAGGATTTGAAAGGATAAAACTAATAATATCGCCGACAACTTTCATTACCAAAATATAACCAGACAACATTGCAAACAACGGAATATAAAACTTAAAAAATGGTATTGCGATAAGATCTGAAGCACTTGCATTGGAATATGTTAAGCGTTTTTTATTGTTTTGATAATATGTAATTCCATTCGCGATTGCCCAAAATGAAGACAACAAATCTGACCATTGAAAAATAAATTCCCCTTCATTTTTCCAAAGATTAAATGCATAAAAAATGGCTAACAAGAAAACACTGACAAAGCATCCCATTATTAAAAAAATAGCAGCAAAAATTGAATCTCCCGTTTCGTCTTTGTCGATGTAAGATCCAAATTCTTTTCTATTTTTATCTGTTTTCTTGCGGGTTCTGTTGAGTTTGTATTTCTTTTTGAGATATTTTATCGGTGTATTTCGGATTAAGAAATAATGTGCAACAATCAAACAGAAAGTTTGGATAATCTGAATAACAACAAGATTGTACTGAAACTCAATATTACTTCCGTAACGAAAAACCACGAAAAGATTCAATAATAAAATGCTCCAAAATAGTGGATCTTTTAGAAGCTTATCAAGTGAAAATTTCCGTTTTGACATTAAGAAGATTAATAGATTGAAAGATAATATTTAATCATAAAAAAACAGCAACAAAACTAAATTTGCTGCTGTTAATATCTAAATTTTTCGTTGAGAAAAATTAATTACATATAAGCTTCGATTGGCTCACAAGTACAAACTAAATTTCTGTCTCCGTAAGCTTCATCAATTCTAGAAACCGTTGCGAAGAATTTATGATCGCGTACCCAATCTAATGGATAAGCCGCTTTTTCTCTACCATAAGGTTTGTCCCAAGCATCAGAAATAATCACTTGCTCTGTGTGAGGCGCATTTTTCAACACGTTATTTTCTTTGTCAGCTTCACCATTTGCAATCTCGTCAATCTCTTGTTTAATAGAAATTAAAGCTTCAGCAAATCTGTCAATTTCTGACTTAGATTCAGATTCTGTTGGTTCGATCATCAAAGTTCCAGCAACTGGGAAACTCACTGTTGGCGCATGGAATCCGTAATCCATCAATCGTTTTGCAACATCAGCAACTTCAATACCTAAAGCTTTGAACTGACGGAAATCTACGATACACTCGTGTGCTACTCTTCCGTGCTCATTTGAATATAAAATTGGGAAGTGATCCGCAAGAATTTCTTTAAGATAATTAGCGTTAAGAATCGCGTGTTCAGTCGCTTTCATAAGCCCTGAAGTTCCTAACAATTTGATGTAAGCATACGAAATGTTTAGGATTAAACCTGATCCGTAAGGTGCTGCAGAAATCGCGTCAATAGCTTCTTTACCACCAGTTTGGATATTCGCGTTGCTTGGCAAGAATGGTACTAAATGCTCAGCAACACAGATTGGACCAACACCTGGACCTCCACCACCGTGAGGAATAGCGAAAGTCTTGTGCAAGTTAAGGTGGCAAACGTCAGCACCAATGTTACCTGGGCTTGTGTAGCCAACTTGAGCATTCATATTCGCGCCATCCATATAAACTTGTCCACCGTGTTGGTGAATAAGATCTGTAATTTCTTTTACGTTTTTATCAAAGAAACCATAAGTCGATGGATATGTAATCATAATCGCAGAAAGGTTTTCTGAATGTTGCTCCACTTTAGCTTTTAGATCTTCGAAATCGATTTCTCCATTTTCTAAATTTTTAACAACAACGATTTTCATTCCTGCCATTGCAGCCGATGCTGGGTTAGTACCATGTGCAGATTGAGGAATAACCACAACATTTCTGTGAAGTTCTCCTCTAGACTTATGATATTCGCGAATTACCATTAATCCTGCATATTCACCTTGCGCGCCAGAGTTTGGTTGAAGTGAAGTTCCTGCAAAACCTGTAATTTCTGCTAAATCTTTTTCTAATTCTTTAATTAATTTTTGATAACCTCCAGCTTGCTCTCTTGGTACAAATGGATGAACACTTCCCCATTCTCCCCAAGATAAAGGAATCATTTGCGTTGCTGCATTTAACTTCATTGTACAAGAACCTAAAGAAATCATCGAATGCGTTAATGACAAATCTTTACGCTCTAGACGCTTGATGTAACGCATCAATTCTGTCTCTGTATGATATTTGTTGAAAACCTCTTCTTTAAGGATTTCATCATTTCTAAGCATATCAGCAGGAATCGTGATTTCCTCTTTTAATTCTAATTGGTAAGCTTGTTTACCTTTAAAACTAGCAAAAGCTTCAACTAATTTTTGAAGTTTATCAATCGTAGAAGTTTCGTTGATCGAAATACTTATAAAGCCTTGCGAAAAATAGTTAAGGTTAATCTTTTGATCAATCATTAACAGCTTTAAAGATGCTTTCTCTTCCTCATGAATTCTAAATTTAACCGTATCAAATACTGGCTCAGCAACAACATCATAACCTAATACTTTAAGCGCATCGCGAAGGGCATTCGCTTTATAATGAATTTGGTTAGCGATAAAATCTAAACCTTTTGGACCATGATACACAGCGTACATACCAGCCATAACCGCTAGCAATACTTGCGCTGTACAAATGTTAGATGTTGCTTTTTCTCTTTTAATATGTTGCTCTCTCGTTTGTAATGCCATACGAAGCGCACGTCTTCCGTACATATCTTGAGAAACCCCAATAATACGTCCCGGAATATCTCTTTTGTAATCCTCTTTGCAAGCGAAGAAAGCTGCGTGTGGACCACCATAACCCATCGGAATACCGAAACGTTGTGTTGTACCAACTGCACAATCTGCGCCCATCGAAGCAGGTGATTTTAATTTCACCAAAGCCATTGGATCACAAGCAACAACCACTTGAAGATCTAAGTTTTTGTACTCAGCGATTTTTTCTGTGTAATCGATAACAACGCCATTTTTTCCTGGATATTGTAAAAGTACACCGTAATAAGAATCGTTAAGTTGATGCTCTTCAAAATTGCCAACGATAAGCTCAATTTCTAATCCTTCTGCTTTAGTTTTAAGAACTGAAATCGTTTGTGGCAAAACCAAATCCGAAACAAAAAACTTGTTAGCATTGGCTTTTTTTTGATCTTTAGTTCTGTTGTTATAGAACATGTGCATCGCCTCAGCAGCCGCAGTTGACTCATCCAATAATGATGCATTTGCCAATTGGAAACCTGTTAAATCGCAAACAACCGTTTGGAAATTAAGTAAAGCTTCTAGACGACCTTGTGCAATCTCAGCTTGGTAAGGCGTGTAAGCTGTGTACCAAGATGGATTTTCCAAAATATTTCTTTGGATAGCCGATGGCAAAATTGTATTAAAATATCCAAATCCAATGTAGTTGTCAAACATTGCATTTTGAGACGCCAAATCTTTAGAATGCAATAACATTTCGTACTCCGAAAGTGGCGCCGAAATATCAAGGTCTTTTTCTAGTCTAATAGCATCTGGAATGGTTTGCGAAATAAGTTGTTCTACAGAATCAACGCCTATTCTTTTTAACATTGCCGCTTTATCAGCGTCGTTCAGGCTTATGTGACGGTTCACAAACTGCTGTGTATTCATTTATACTTTTTATTAGGAATTATCAAATATTAATGAGCGTAAATTTACGATAAATAACAGAAATTACAAAGCCTATTATTCATGACATATTAGCAATCGCAACAATTGATAAAACTTATAAAATATTCAAATCTGAAAGACTAATTTAGAATTATTAAAAATATTGTTTGTAATTATTCTAAATTAATTTATATTTGCAGTATGAATCACCCAATTATTGCTTTTAAAATTCCAGCTTTGACGCCAGCATTTTCTAACAATACCGAATTGTATTGCGAAAAAAAGAATTGTTGCAAAAAATTTAAAAAAGGGAAACGTTGCAAAAAATGTCCTGGTAGAGCCAAAACGGCTTAGAACAAAGCAAAAACTTTTTTTAGTACCAACAGAATAAAAGCAATTAACAGAACAATTGTTACAACTTTAATTCTATAAGCTAAAAACCGTTTATCTTTTATAAATAATGGAGAACTCGCTTGTCTAGGATGATGTTCTTCTCTCCTATTATTAAGACGTTCTTTAACCTGAGGTTCTTCATCAACCTCTCCAACTAGTAATTGTGTAATGGTAATGGCTTGTACAACAGTTTTATGAATCGCCGTATTGGTCGCATGTAACAACAACTGGAACTTGCCTTGGCTATCAAATTGTGTAATCTTAAAGCGTCTTTCTCCATTTACTTTTTCTAGTCCAAACGGAATAATCTTCACCAAGTCAGCATCGTAAGTCTGCCAATACAATCTAATCTCATCACCAACACGCGCCCGAATTTTATCTGAATGAAACTTCTGAATCTTCGGAGGTAGCGTCGACTTTATATTTCTTTGAACTGAATTAAATTGGTTGTCGTAAGATTTGCGTCTATCCACATCAATCAAAACTTCGTACGCCTCCTGAACTTCGCGAAAACGCAATTCAAAAAACTCATCATTATCATTTTTATCAGGATGATACTTCATCGACAATTTTCGATAAGCCTTTTTAATGTCCTCTGCGGAAGCATCTTCGCTAACACCTAAAAAATAATAATAGTTCTTCATTTTAATTCTAGTACAAAAATAAAAAAACGAAGAGAGATTTCCCTTCGTTTCTAGATATTTTTCAAATTATATACTTCTACTTCAAAGAATGAAGTCCAACCATGTTTCCTTCTGTAGCGGTAATCAAAGACATAAATTCAAACTCACCGATCCCCATTTTTGGTTTAACAACTTTTCCTCCTGCAGCTTCTACTCTAGCTTCTTCCACACTACAATCTTAGCAACTAAAATATACAATGGTGCTATTTCTGCCGCTTGGCACGCCTTGCATCTGGACTAAAGCGGCAGATCAACCAGGAAGCATCTCATCGTTAGCGCCTTCCATTGGGAAGCCAACCATATTCATATTTTCGTACGTAGGATCGGTCATTTGCATAATTTTCTTTTGCAAAACTTCTTAATAAAATTTTTGAGGTCTGCTCATATCTTGAACATAAATCTCGAACCAACAAACTGGATTTGTTTCCGTTAGCAAGTGCGGCATTTACGACTTTATCCACTTCTTCGTGACTATTAAGACTAATCGCAACCAAAACTTGCGTCGTATCACCTTTTGGAACTGGTCTTTCAGAAAAAGTTTCGAAAAACTCTTCGGTTAAAAACATAACATTGATAAGTTCTTCCTTTAGAATCATGGAAACCGCCTTTTCATCGGTTATGTGAGGATTAATTTCAAAACCTAAAGCTTTCCAAAAAGCCTTTGTTTTTTCGACATCTTTTATTGGGAGATTGACGTAAACTTCGTTGATATTTATAATGTGTTATTTGTGATTAGTGAAAATAATTCATAATTCATAATTCATAATTCATAATTCATAATTCATAATTCATAATTCAAAAACATTTTCAAGAATTATAAGCCGCTTCTAAATCAGCGATGACAATTTTCTTCATCTTTAGCATTGCTTCAACAACTTTTTGCGCTTTCTCATGATTAGGATCGCCCATCAATTCAATCAATCGATGTGGCACAATTTGCCAGCTTACACCATATTTATCTTTGAGCCAACCGCATTGACTTTCTTGCCCACCATTTTCTGTAAAAGCATTCCAATATTTATCGGTTTCCGTCTGGTCATTCGTCATAACGACCATAGAAACGCCTTCGGTGAAATTAAAATCATGCGTCGTGCCGCCATCCATCGCATACAAAGCATAATTGTCGATTGTAAATTGCGCATGTGCCACCATTCCTGCTAAATCTCCAGAATTTTGAGGATGCTCCATTATTCCATTGATTTCAGAATTTGGGAAATTTGAAACATAAAAATCCATTGCTTCGCGACATTTACCATTACTTTGTTGAATAAACATAAAGGTTGGGATATACTTTTGTTCCATTTTATCACCTTTGTAGAACTGCCAACTTACACCGAATTTATCGTTAATCCATGCATATTTTTCACTCCACGGATAAGAATTTAATTCCATTAAAACCTTAGCATCAGAAGATAATTTATTGTAGTAATCCTCGACTTCTTCGTCCGTTTCGCACATCACCATAATCGAAATACTAGGATTTGGCTGAAACATTGATCTACCATTTAATAACATTAATTTTTGACCATTTAAATCAACATTAACTACCATTGGCGAATCTACACTAACATGCGAATTTGGAAAAACATCTGCATATAATTTTGCGGCTTCACTCGCATTGCCATTGAACCAAAAACAAGGGAAAATATTTGGATTAATCATAAGTTTAAATTTTTTTTAGTTACAGTTTTGTCTCTGCATAATTTTTAAAACTGTTAAGAATCGCCTGCCAGCCTTGCAATTGCATATCTTCTGGATTTTGAGTTTCTAAATCAAATTTCACTGAGATTTCTGTTTTATTAAGATTCAAAGCTTTAAAATTTGTTTCCACTTCGCGACCGGCTTCCATGTGGTATTTTATTAATTCTAAAGGTTTAACGTCGTCATAGACACCTTCAAAATAAAACCCAAAAATTCCATCTTTGGCTTCCATTCTGTTTTTGAATTTTCCACCAACTTGCAAATCGTTTTCGGAGCTTGGACAAGACCAAGATTCGTGTGCAAAATTCCAATTCACGATATCTTTTGGATCGTTATAAGCTTCCCAAACTTGGTCAACTGGCTTGTTGATTTCTGCTGATATTGTGAGTTTTCCCATTTTTAATATTTTAATTATTAATTAAAATTATTAAATCAAATTTAATCCTTTAGAATATTCGAAGCACTTGTCATAAGACAATTCAATTATCTTTTAACAAAATTTATTAGTATTAAAAATGAAAAATGATTTGTAACTTTATCCTGTCTTTAGGACAAATTATTTTTTTTAAACTATGAAGAAAGCCACGCTATTACTAAGTTTTGTATCGTTAAGTCTCACTGCTCAAAATTTTACAAAACAAGATACTTTAAAAGGTTCTGATACCGAATTCCGAAATTTTTGGGACGTAAAAAAATATGACATTAATCTAGAAGCAAATTTCGAAAATAGAAGTATCGCAGGAACTAACAAAATCTCTTTTGAAATTACAAAAGATGTGGTTAATCCGACCTTCCAAATCGATTTGCAAAAGCCAATGAAAGTCGCAAAACTTGCCGCTAGCTTCGACAAAAAAGCAAAATATCAACAAGAAGACGATTTCATTTTTATTAAAACAAATAGAAAATTTAAAAAAGGTGAAAAACTAAATTTCGTTGTCACTTTTGAAGGAAATCCTGTTGTTGCGAAAAAAGCACCATGGGATGGCGGTTGGGTTTTTGAAAAAGATAAAAACGGAAATCCTTGGATGACGGCTGCCGACGAAGGGATTGGCGCGAGTATTTGGTTGCCATGTAAAGATATCTGGAGTGACGAACCCGACAATGGCATTGGTTTTAAAATCACAACACCGAAAGATTTAGTTGGCGTTGCCAACGGCCGATTAGTTGAGACTAAAACACTTGGTAACAAAAAGTCTTATCTGTGGGAAGTCAAAAATCCGATTAACGCTTATTCTATCATTCCGTCGATTGGGAAGTATGTCAACTTTAAAGAAACTTATGATGGCGAAAAGGGAAAACTAGATCTAGACTATTGGGTTTTGGATTACAATCTTGACAAAGCTAAAAAGCAATTTGCACAGGTAAAACCGATGATGAAGTCCTTTGAGTATTGGTTTGGCGCTTATCCTTTCTACGAAGATTCTTACAAATTAGTTGAATCGCCGCATCTTGGGATGGAACATCAAAGCAACGTTGCTTATGGTAATAAATTTGGAAACGGTTATCTAGGTCGCGATCTTTCGGGTTCTGGCGTGGGACTTAAGTGGGATTTTATCATCATCCACGAAACTGGACACGAATGGTTTGCTAATAACATCACGGCAAAAGATCAAGCGGATATGTGGGTTCATGAGGCTTTTACAAGTTACTCAGAAACCTTGTACACCGAAAGTCTTTTTGGAAAAGAAGATGCCGATAAATATGTGACTGGAACGCGAAAAAATATTCACAATGACATTCCTATTATTGGAACTTATGGCGTGAGAAATGAAGGCAGCGGTGATATGTATTACAAAGGTGCAAACATGTTACACACGATTCGTCAAGTGATAAATAATGATGAAAAATTTCGTCAAATTTTGAGAGGACTTAACAAAGATTTTTATCATCAAACGGTTACAGGAAAGCAAGTTGAAGATTATTTTAGTCAAAAATCAGGGATGGATTTATCAACGATTTTTGACCAATATTTGAGAACAACTTATATCCCAACTTTGGAATATAAACAAGAAAATAATAAATTAAGTTATCGCTGGACACATACGGTTAAAGATTTTAAAATGCCTCTAAGATTAGCTTCTGGCGAAATGATTACGCCAACTGAAAAATGGCAAACCACAGATTTGAAATCGAATAATCCCGTGGAATTTAATAACAACTATTACATTCTTTATAATAAGCAATAAATTTTAGTTTTGTTTAAAATCAAACTTTTTTAGAAAAAATTAAGCTATCAGAAATGATGGCTTTTTTGTTGATAAATTTTCGAAAAAAATCTTTGTCACGACATTCATTTTTTTAAATTTACTTTTTAAAACCGAACGTGATGAAAACGATTCTAACTTTTATATTAATAGGAATAGGCGTGACAATTGCTGCACAAGAAACACCAAAAAAAGATTCTGTAAAGATTTTGGAAGCGAAACCTTTTACTAAATCTCCAAAATTGTCCAATAGTAATCCTTTTTATAAAAACATAGATTCTGCAAAAGCATCGCAATACAAAATGTTAAATAAGAAACCTAAATCTGAAAATTATTCAAGTTTAAAAAAACAAAAACAAATCGAGTTAACAACTCCCAACTTGAAATTAAAAGATTTAAAAGAAAAATCCGACAAATAGTCAAAAACCCCAAATGGCAGATATTCAATTATTATATAAAGCGATTAAAATCGCACAAAAAGCGCACAAAAAACAAACCGACAAATACGATGCGCCTTATCTAGGACACGTTTTCCGCGTTATGGAAGCAGGAAAAACTATCGACGAAAAAATTGTTGGCGCGTTACACGACGTTGTGGAAGATCATCCAGAATTTTCGTTCGAATATCTTCTGGAACAAGGATTTCCCCAATATATTATCGATGCTGTCGAATGCCTTACCAAGCGCGAATCCGAAGATCCAGAACTTAATGAACCTTATGAAGATTTTGTTAAAAGAATAGAGCAAAATCCACTTGCGGTTAAAGTAAAAATCAATGATCTTAAAGATAATATGGATTTGAGACGTTTCACTCGACCTATCGAAGCGAAAGATCTAAAACGTCTTAACAAATATTTGAAAGCTTATCAATATTTAACAAGTACCTATTAATCGGCCATTGGGATATGGATGTCTTTTTCGTCATCCGATGGATCGATGGTAAAGTTGAGTGCAAAATATAAGAAATGTAGGTTGGTGTTTCCTTTAGAAGCAAATTCTCTCTGGAACATATAACCTGCAGTGGCATTCATATTATCATTAAACTGATAACCAATTCCGCCGAAAGTACGACTACGCTTGAAGAATTTATCTTCGGGACCGACAAAAACTTCTTCGAAAGCGTTGGCAAAAACGGTTCCTGATTGCACTTTTGTATTATTTAATGGTAAAGTCCCACTCAGACGATAACGAAAACGTTGTGTATTGGTGTTAACATCCGTGATTGAATTATGAAAAAAACGTTGCTCAGCTCTTAATCTGTGATCAAGTTTTAAACTTTTGATACGGTTGGTTAGTGTATATTGTAACCAAACACGATGCTCTTCTTGAGAAATCTTGTGATTTTTGTAAGTTCCGTATCGACCAACGCCGATGAAAGCCTGGTTATTTTTATTAATATTATAGCCAACTCCTCCTTTCGCCTCGTAGTAATCGATATAGGTGTAATCTTCTATTGATCGCGTTTGAAATTCAGCGTAAGCCATCCATTCTGGTGCAAATTTATAAGTGAAAGATACCATGTTAAAACCAGAAAGATTCTCTTTGTCTTGCGCTTTTCCAAAAACACTGATTAATACAACTAATGGGAGCAGGAATTTTTTCATTTTGCAAAGATATTCTTTTTCTAAAATCTAAAAAAAAAATCCTCCCGAAATTCAGGAGGATTTATATCATAAAGATTTAGAAACCTACATTTTAACCTAATAAAAGAGAAAGCGGATTTTCTAAATACAATCTTAAAGTTTGTAAGAACTCAGCACCAGTTGCACCGTCCACTACTCTGTGGTCACATGCAAGCGATAACTTCATAGTGTTACCAACAACGATTTGTCCGTCTTTAACAATTGGTTTTTCGATAATCGCACCAACAGAAAGAATAGCTGAATTTGGTTGATTGATAATTGACGTAAATGTCTCAATACCGAACATACCAAGGTTAGAAACTGAGAAAGTAGAACCTTCCATTTCGTTAGCTTTAAGACCTTTGCTTTTCGCTCTAGAAGCCATATCCTTAACCGAAGCAGAGATTTGATTATAGTTCATATAATCTGCATTCTTAAGAACCGGAACAACCAATCCGTCAGGAATTGCAACCGCAACACCAACGTTGATATTACCGTGGTGGATAATCTTATCACCAGCCCAAGATGAGTTAACTTGTGGATGCTTTCTAAGCGCCATCGCAGTCGCTTTGATAATCATATCATTGAAAGATACTTTCGTATCAGGAATGCTGTTGATTTCTTTACGCGCTTGGATCGCTTTATCCATGTTAATCTCAACCATTAGATAGTAATGAGGCGCCGTGAATTTACTTTCAGCAAGGCGTTTTGCAATAATATTTCTAACTTGAGAATTTACAGTTTCTGTATCTTCACCTGGAGTGAAATTAAGCGCTGGTGCAGCAACAACTTTCGGAGCATCTGCAGTGGTAGCAGCTTGCGCCGGTGCTTGATAGTTTTCAATATCTTTTTTAACGATACGACCACCTTCACCAGAACCTTGTACTGATTGAAGATCGATACCTTTATCTTCCGCCATTTTCTTAGCCAAAGGCGAAATATGAACACGCTCTCCATTAGCACCAGTTTGTACAGGAGCAGTTTCTGTTGATGTCGTTGCAGCTGGAGTTGTTGGAGCTTGCGTTTGCGTCGTTTGCGCTGGCGCAGCAGCAGGTTTTCCATCTCCTGCAACAACCGCAGAAATATCAGTCCCCGCAGGTCCTATAATTGCTAAAATCTTATCAACTTCCGCAGCGTCACCTTCGGCAACACCTTGGTATAATAAAGTTCCGTTGAACTCAGATTCAAAATCTTGAATCGCTTTATCTGTTTCAATTTCTGCAAGGATATCACCTTCTTTAACAGCATCGCCAACAGCTTTTTGCCACTTAGCAACTTTACCTTCTGTCATTGTATCAGAAAGTCTTGGCATCGTGATGACTTCTACACCTTCTGGCATTGTAGCCTCAACAACTGGTGCATTCTCAACTGGTGTTGACTCATTTTGAGTTTTACTTTCTTCTTCAACTTTAGCTTCTGCAGCCGTCGCTGATGATCCGCCACCAATAAGGCTAGATATATCTTCTCCTTGGTTACCGATAATTGCTAAAACATTGTCAACTGGCGCTTGTGCACCTTCTTCAACACCGATATATAATAAAGTTCCGTTAAATTCAGATTCAAAATCCTGAACGGCTTTATCAGTTTCAATTTCTGCTAAGATATCGCCTTCTTTAACTGCGTCTCCAACTTTTTTGTGCCATTTGGAAACTTTTCCTTCTGTCATCGTATCCGACAGACGAGGCATTGTGATTACTTCAGCCATATATTTTTATTGATTTGAGATTCGAGATTCGAGATTTGAAATTCATTGAAAGTCAAACATCAAATCCCAAATTAATAATTTTAGTTATTTTCTAATTTATCTAAGAATGGATAATCCGGCGTCGCGTATACGAAATCGTAAACTTGTGACAAATCTGGATACGGAGAATTCTCCATGAACTCAACACATTCGTCAACAAAAGCTCTAGATTTTTCGTCAATAGCTTCCAACTCCGCTTCTGTAGCCCAATTGTTTTCTAAAAGTCTGTGCTTTACAATTTCGATTGGATCATCTTTTTTGTGTTCTGCAACTTCGTCTTTACTTCTGTAAGGCTCAGCATCAGACATAGAGTGACCTCTGTAACGATAAGTTCTAGCTTCGATAAAAGTTGGGCCATCACCACGTCTTGCTCTTTCAATTGCTTCAAAAGCAGCTTCTGCAACTTTCTCAGGATCCATCGCATCAATAGGTAAACAAGGCATTTCGTAACCTAAACCTAATTTGTAAATATCTTCGTGGTTAGCTGTTCTTTTAACAGACGTACCCATCGCGTATTGGTTATTTTCACAAACGAAAACTACAGGAAGTTTCCAGTTCATTGCCATATTGAAAGTCTCATGCAAAGCACCTTGACGTACTGCACCATCTCCCATAAAACAAATGTTAACAGCTTTTCTGTCAAAATACTTATCAGCAAAAGCGATACCTGCTCCCAAAGGAATTTGTCCACCTACAATACCATGACCACCATAAAAACGGTGTTCTTTGCTAAAAATATGCATCGATCCACCCATACCTTTTGACGTACCCGTAGCTTTCCCGCAAAGTTCGGCAAGGATTCTTTTAGGATCAACGCCCATTGCCATTGGATGAATATGACAACGATAAGCTGTGATCATACTATCCTTTGATAAATCCATCGCATGGGTAAAACCTGCAGGAATTGCCTCTTGTCCGTTATATAAATGTAAAAAACCTCTGATTTTTTGTTTTAAGTAAAGAGAACGGCATTTGTCTTCAAACCTTCTCCACATCGTCATATCCTCGTACCATTTAAGGTAAATCTCTTTGGAAAATTCTTTCATATGATTTCGAAATATTTAGCAAAAATAAGAAAATATCTTTAGTTATTAATAGTGTTATGCTTAAATTAATATCTTGCCGCTATCGATAAAATTAATTAACTAAAAGATGATTTATTTTAAATTTCTAAAATGTAAATTGCAACATAATCTTTATTTTAAAAAATGACAGACAACCTAACTTCGGATTCACTTTTAATAAAAATATCAAAAGTTATATCAAATTTTTCCAATCCGATTGTATCGTTAATCATCTATTATATTGTTCTCTCCTATACGCCACATGCGAGTAATCTCAACGTTACCGATTTCTTCCCTATTCTTTTTATCCTTGTTATACCAGTTGTGGTTTGGATAATTTGGAACGTCAAAAAAGGGCATTATACCAACATGGATGTTTCCAACAGAAAGCAACGGAACAGCCTGTACATCGTCATTGTCATTCTTTGCGCGATTTATCTAGCCTACGAATTTTTTAGAAACGGAAACAAAGACACGACAGTTTTCTTTCTTTTGATATTGTTGATTTTGATGCAGATCAGCAACTTCTTTATTAAAAGCTCAATGCACACTTCTCTTAATCTTTTTGTTGCATTTTTATTTTTAAAATTCAGCTTGCCTTGGGGAATATTTTGGATAATTTTATCAATTATCATCGGCATTACAAGAATTATATTAAAAAGACATACCTTAGCAGAAGTCATTTCTGGAGCGGTATTGGGAAGCTTGGTCGGATTGGCTTATTATCTTGTAATCTAAAAATAGAAATATGAAAATTCTTAGTTTGACAAGTTCGGAAGAACAACTCATGTTAGTGATTTGGAATTTGGAAGCAGCCTTTATGAAAGACATCATGACGGCTTATCCAGAACCGAAACCGCATCAAAATACAGTTTCGACATTTTTGAAAATTTTAGTTGAAAAAAATTATTTAAAAATTGAAAAGAAAGGTCGCATCTTTAAATATATTCCTAAAATAAACTTTGAGGATTATCGAAAATTTCAGTTAGAAAATTTATTAGAAATATTTTATCATAATGATGTTGATCTTCTTCTTAAAGACTTAAAAGTCCCCGAAAAAGCTATAGAAATTGAAGAAAAAAGTATTGCAGAAATCATCGAAGAAACGACGCAATCCAATGACGAAGCTCTACAAAAAGAGATCGAGATACTGGATGCACAAGTCCTTACACTAGACACACCATCAGAAAAATCTGGTAAAAAGAAGAAAGACAAAAAGGAAAAGGAGAAAAAAGAAAAGAAGAAAAACAATCATAAAAAAAGCGATTCCTAAGAATCGCTTTTTATCTTTTAATGATATTGTAATTTTAATCTTTTACAATTTTGTAAGATTCATCAGTAGAATCAGATTTAAGTCTTAAAATGTAAACACCATTTGCTAAGTGCGAAACATCCACTTGCTTCGTTTTTTTATCTAAAGATCTAACCAATTGTCCTGTTATTGTATAGATTTCAATGCTATTGATGTTTGTATTGACGTCAATATTTAAAACATCTTTTACCGGATTAGGATATAATTTCACTTTAGATTTCAATAAATCTCCGACTGCAAGAGTAGTCGCATCTCCGACCATTACATCATCCAAATTAATTCCTCTTGCCCAATTTGACATACCTTCAAATGCAATTTGATAATTAGACGATTTATTTGGAAGTGGCAAAGTAACATCAGTCCACGCAGTTTTTTCAGTAGTATAAGCAGGACCTAACTGCGTCCATTGATCCGAACTGTTTGCTTTATAGTAGACTCTTAGTTCGTCAACATCTCCAAACCAATTAGTATTGGCATAACTAAACTTTACAACTGGGTTGGTTACTGAAGATAAATCTAACGGCTTTACAACCAGCATCGATTTGTTACCTACTGTCGTTGTTCTGAATTCTGCCATTCGAGGGGCAGATTTAGGAGTAATCGTAGCATTACCATTTGTTGTCACATACGTCCAAACTGCAGATCCACCACCACTCACTGTTTCATTTTTCCAACAAGTGGGTACTGCATTGGCATCAAATTTTTCAATCATTGGGAAAACTGTATTGGCTGAACAATTTGTTGTAAAACTAATCTTATTAGACCAATCACTGAATGTTGGATTACAGTTTTTTCTAACGTACACATCATAAGCAGTATTTGGTGTTAAACTTAGATTAGCAGTTTCGTCAGAAACTGATAAGACTGTCCCCCCGCCATGTGAAAATCCAGCAGGCCCGTATTCTACCTGATAGTTATTACCAGTTCCATTTGCAGCCCAATTAATCTTAGCGGAGTTACTAGTAACATTGCTATAGGTCACATTTACAGGTATATTACATAAAGGTTTCGCCAAAGACGCAACGTCATCAATATCAAAATAGAATTTATCTTGAGTTGTCGAATGAAACGCGATATACACTGTTTTTCCTACATAAGATGATAAATCATATTCATACTTATAAAAATTAGCACCACTGGCGGGATCCACGTTAGCCGCTAAAACAGTTGTAAAGGCAGCTGCAGTAGGTGTAGTTTCTGATAACTTTAGAGCAATCTTTTCAGGGTATAAAGGATCTCTACTTCTAGCATAAAAGCTAAAATAATCATTAACACCTGCTGTTACAGCTATAGCAGGAGTGACTAAATAATCATCATGCGCAACAGCATTGTAACCAATAGAAACTGTATTAGTACCACTGTAGGCAGCAATACCAGTTGATCCTGTAAAATTTACTATCTGCCAAGTATTAGTATCTCCACCATTAATGACAGCCCATCCTGTGGGAATATTAGTATTAGCGTCAAAATTCTGAAAAAATTGCGCATTAAATGCTAACGGTAAAGCTACCGCTAAAATAAAAAATTGTTTTTTCATGATTATTAATTTTTGAATGGTGAGACCAAACTAAATCATTTTCACGACACACACAATATGTAATTAATAATTTTTAGAACACATACATAATAAATTTTATAAAGATTAACAATATTAATATTAAACTAAGATAAATATGAAAAAAATTATTAGTATATCAATATTTCCATATACAATATTTTTTTTGCGTTAGAATTTCTATTTTTTAAATTATTTCATTAATAGAAAGCGATTTCAACCCAAAAAAAAAGCGATTCCTAAGAATCGCTTTTTTATCTTTTAATGATATTTTACCAACGGTTACCACCACGGTTTCCACCGTTGTTACCATAACCACCACCTCTATTATTATCAAATGATCTTCTTGGTTTTTCTTCTCTTGGTCTAGCTTCGCTAACGTTAAGAGTTTTACCGTTAAAATCTTGTTGGTTAAGCGCTTCAATAGCTTGCTTAGCCTCAGCGTCGTTTGGCATTTCTACGAAACCGAATCCTTTAGATCTTCCAGTTTCGCGATCCATAATGATCTTTGCAGAAGTAACTTCTCCTTGATTTTGGAATAATTCTAACAACTGCTCTTCTTTAGTTGCGTAATTGATGTTTGAAACAAAAATGTTCATTGTATAAAAAAATTAAATTGGTATAAAAAATTTGTTGTTATAAGGAGAAAACAACAACTGACTGAACACTTGGATTTCGACTATAAAAACATTGCAATTTACACTTTATTTTCAATTCACCTACTATTTTAAAAAAAATTATTGATTAATTAATTCTTTTATAAATTTGATTTAAAATTTAGTTATGAAAAAGACCTTTACACTTTTCGCTGCAGTAGCCTATTTTGGGCTTAATGCGCAATTTACAAGTCCTAATACTGGGATAACTTATAATTTAACAAGCTTAGCGCAAGCTGCTTCGGGGACTGTTACTAACAATGGCGATCATTTTTTAATATCTCAAAATGTAACGATTTCTGCCAACGACAAGCTTATAATCGACGAAAATACAACTGTAAAACTTAGTAAAGACGTCATGCTTTTCGTTTTTGGACAATATCAAACCAATGCAACACAACTAATTTATACCACAAATATTGCAGGTGAGGCTTACAAAGGTATCCGCTTCGAAGACACTTCTAATGTTAGTCTAAAAAATACGACCATCGAAAACGGCGGCGGACTTCGCGTTAATACATCCAACTTTATTATGGATAATTGTATTATTAAAAATAACCAAACCGTAAGTGGCGGAGCGGCTTCGAGCGCAGCAGTTCAGTTTGGAAGCACTACTGGAATTTCCATTACAAACTCACAATTTTTAGAAAATGTTGGATCAGCGATCGGTTCTGGCGCTAACATCAGCGTATCCGGAATTATCGATAACAACTATTTTTACGGAAACAATACAAGTAATCAAAACCGTCCGCAAATTAATATGGGACCTGGCGGAAGTGCCGGAATTATCATCACAAACAACCAAATTATTGGTAACAGAAATCTCCCTATGACAGGCGGAATTTCGGCTTCAGCACTTGTGGGTGGCGCTAACAATGTAAAAATCGAAAATAACACCATTCGTGATAATCGTTACGGAATTACAGTCGCTGGGAACTCATCATACGGAACCGTTGCTAAAAACATTATCGAAAATAACAATACCCAAAACGACCCAATGCTTGGCGGAAGCGGCATCAACTTTATCGGGAGTGGCACCACTGTGATGGATGTTAAAGTCAGCGAAAACCAACTTCGCGGAAATCTTTGGGGTGTAACTTTGCAAGGAACAGCGCAAGCTAACTTTGGAAGCGACTTGCCTGGTAAAGAAAATATCGGTAAAAATATTTTTAAAGATAATATTAATAACGGGGTGACTTACGCGCTTTTCAACAATACACCGAATAATTTGGAGGCCAAGTTCAACTGCTGGAGAGAGGGCGAATTATCAAATGACATCATGGTTGAAGATGTTGTAACGCATCAGGTTGATGATACTAAATATGGTTTGGTTAATTTTAAACATTATGACTGCGCTGCAACACAAGCTGTTAATGATGTTAATAAATTAAAACTGCAAGTATATCCAAATCCAAGTCAGGGTGATTTTAGTTTCAAATCAGAAACTTCTGGAAATATTGTTGTAACAGACCTATCGGGAAAGTTAATTCATTCTGCCATTGTTATAAAAGGTGAAAATAAAATTTCTTTAAAGGCGGCACCTGGCGTCTATATTCTTAATTTCAACAACGGAACTTCGAAAGCGTCAAGTAAAATTTTTGTGAAGTAACAAAAAAGGTTAGTGTAAATATTTACACTAACCTTTTTTTTATGTTAAAAATTTAGAAAAGATTTATAGCTTTAAACTTGATAATAAAAACACTTAGTCACTCCATCATAATAACCGTAAAAACTAATATTATCTGTCTACTATTGTTTCAAAAATAGTTCATCCTCTTAATATTCGAGGGATCTTGGATAATTTTTTCATCTGATATTACGAAAGATAACAACGGCTTACTTTTTCAAAAAAAACAATGACTAGCATTTTCCTATATTTACTGTTTAAATAAAAATCAAATGCTTGATTTTCGATTAAAAGTCTTTGCAACGGTTGCAAAACGACTTAGTTTTACAAAAGCTTCCCAAGAGCTGTACATATCTCAACCAGCTGTTACAAAGCACATTCAAGAATTAGAACAACAACTTAGCACCAAACTTTTTACCCGAAATGGCACAAGTATCGATTTAACTTTAAGTGGAAAAATTCTTTTAGAAAAGGCCAATCAGATTTTTGAAATCTATCGCGAAACCGAATTCGAAATTAACAAAGTTAATAATAAACTAAAAGGCAATTTAAAAATTGGTGCTAGCACAACCATCGCTCAATATATTTTACCAGAAATATTGGTAAAATTTCATTCTTATTATGAAGATATCCATATCGATTTGACTTCTCAAAACACCGAAAAAATTTCAGATTTATTGAAGAAAAACAAAATAGATATTGGTATTATTGAAGGTCCTTTTCAATCGGCGCAATTCGATTATATTCCGTTTATGTTAGACGAAATTGTGTTGGTTGCACGAGTTGGGCATCCTTTGTCTAGCAAAACTATTTCTGTTAAAGATCTTACAGAACTTGATTTTGTGAGCCGTGAAAAAGGATCGGGCACGCAAGATTTTATCGATTCCGAACTTCAGAAGAGCAAACTTCTAGCATCAAAGCTTCATGTTATCATGAATCTTGACAGTACAGAAAGCATCAAAAATTATTTGGCGCAATCGGATGCTATGGCTTTTCTGTCGGTTAGCAGCATCACAAACGAACTGAAATACAACAAGTTAAACATTATCGATATCAAACATTTTGAAATTAAAAGACAATTTCAGTTCATCGTTTTAAAAGGTGAACAGTCGGAGTTGGTTCGGCTTTTTATGAAAACTTGTGGCATAATGAAAAAATAAAAAAATCCGAGCGTTTTACCACTCGGATTTTTACATATTTTAAATTTCGAAATCTTAACCGAAGTTGATGATTTCTTCCATTTTAGCATTTTCTTCGTTTACCAATTCGTCGTCAACAAGGATTTTACCACTATTTTCGTCGATAATAATTTTCTTTCTTTGGGCAATCTCCATTTGTTTTTGTGGTGGAATTGTAAAGAAAGATCCTTTTGGCGCACCTCGTTCTAGACCAACAACAGCAAGTCCATTGATAGAACCTTTGCGGATTCTTTGGTAAGAGCTTAACAATCTAGAGTCAATTTTTTCTGAGAATTCCTCAGATTTTGCTAACAAGAATTCTTCCTCTTTTTGAGTTTCTGCAATTAGCTCATCCAACTCATTCTTCTTGTGTGCCAGGTGATTACGAAGTTCTTCAATCTTAGTTGTCAACTCACTTAGCATCTCGTTTTTATGAGAAATTTTAGAACCAAATTCTTTAATTCTTTTCTCAGCCAACTCAATTTCTAAAGTTTGATATTCAATTTCTTTATCTAAAGATTCGTACTCTTTGTTATTTCTAACATTATCTTGTTGCGACTTATATTTAGAAATAAGTGTTTGAGCTTGTGCGATCAACTCTTTTTTAGCGTTAATCTCAGCATTTTGCTCTTTTATTTCAGCATCGAATTTGCTAGCTCTTTTATCTAAGCCTTCGATTTCGATTTCTAAATCTTCAACTTCGATAGGCAACTCTCCTCTCGTATTGCGAATTTCGTCTAATCTAGAGTCAATGATTTGTAGGTCGTAAAGTGCTCTTAGTTTCTCTTCAACCGAGATATCGTTTGCTTTTTTAGCCATATCTTAAATAAAATAATTTACAGGGTTGTTTTTTTTGCTCGTTTTAGCGATTGCAAAGTTAGTAAAATTTTCGGACAATATTTCATATAATTGTTGAGTTACAAATTGTTCGCTCTCAAAATGTCCAATATCCGCAATTAATAATTTGTTTTCTCCCGAAAAGAAGTCGTGGTATTTGACATCGCCTGTCAGATAAGCATCGCAACCAACTGCCATTGCAGACTTTATACCGCTAGCACCACTTCCACCAAGCACGCCTACTCTTTTTATCGTTTTTTTACTGGTATTGCTATACCTAATTATTTCTAAATTAAAAATCTTCTTTACAAATTTTAAAAACTCATCCAACGGCATTTCTGTATCCAAATCGCCATAACGTCCGAGCCCAGCATACTGATTATCATTTTCGAGACTAATAATATTGTAAGCAACTTCTTCATAAGGATGGGCAGCGAACATCGATTTTAGAATATCATTTTGTCTAAAATTTTCAAAAATAAAAGACAACACATTTTCTTTGACAACTTCACGTTCGTTAATTTCTCCTAAAAAAGGATTCGCCCCTTCTTTCGCTCGATAACTTCCCGTCCCTTCCACTGCAAAGCTACATTCGTCATAGAAGCCAATACTGCCCGCTCCTGCTTCCAAAATTGCATTTTTTACTTGGTCAGCATGATCATTAGGAACGAAGACTTCAAGCTTTTTAAAATTCTTGGATTTGGGCATCAAGATCTTTTGATTTTTTAAACCTAAAACCTCACAGATCTTATAATTAACACCAAAATAATCATTATCAAAAGCCGTGTGCATGGCATAGATAGCGATTTTGTTTTCGATGGCTTTAAGAACAGCTTTCTCAACATAATTTTTTCCCGTTAAAGATTTTAGACCCGAAAAAATAATGGGATGAAAAGCAACAATCATATTAAATCCTTTTTCAATGGCTTCTTCCACAACATCTTCTAAGGCGTCGTGCGTCACCAAAATCCCTGTTACTTCGCGATCAGGATTTCCGCATAACAAACCAACATTGTCAAAATCTTCGGCTTGTCGAATTTTAAAAATTTTATCTAACTGACTACAAACTTCTTTTAGTGTTTTTGCGCTCATATTTTTACAGGAACTTTTTCTCATTTAAAAACTAAGTGTAAATTTACAGTTATTTTAAAAAATATGAGACGAATAATAAAACCTGAGTTCGACTTAATACCCGCAGACGGATGGCTCAGAAAAGTTTATAACATTATCTACCTTGACAACACACGCCAAGGGAAAATTTTTGATGTTAGTCTTCTTATTTTAATATTGATAAGTGTGGGCTTACTAATGGTGGAAACAATCCCATTGGTTAATCTTAAATATCATAATCTTTTTTACACTGCGGAGTTCATTATTACAATGATTTTCACAGTGGAATATATTCTAAGAATTGCTTGTATCAAGGATAAAAAAGAATATATTTTTAGTCCGATCGGTATTATAGATTTCTTGTCTATTATCCCTTTTTATCTAAGTTTATTCTTCCCAATTATCCATTACATCGGCATTTTGAGAATGTTGCGAATGCTAAGGATTTTTAGAATTTTCAACCTTGCCGATTATATGCACGATGGTCGATATATTTTGACTGCTCTTAACCATAGTTCTAGAAAAATTTATATTTTCCTTTTGTTTATGGTGATTTTCATTGTCATTATTGGCTCGATGATGTATCTGATAGAAGGTGGAAAAAACGGTTTTACGAGTATTCCTCAAAGTATATATTGGGCAGTTGTGACCATTACAACTGTTGGTTATGGTGACATCTCGCCTGCAACGCCAGTCGGGAAATTCTTATCTATTATTGTAATGCTTTGCGGTTATAGCATCATTGCAGTACCAACTGGGATTGTAACTTCTGAGTTCAGAAAAGGAAAACGTTATCACTTTATGTGCGGTCGTTGCGGTAATGATGACAACGACAACGATGCAAGATATTGTAAACAATGCGGTGAAAAATTCGCTTAAATTAAATTTAAAACAATCAATGAAAAAACTCTTCTTCTCCATAGCTATTTCAGCAAGTTTTTTTGCCTTTTCACAGAATAAACAAGATTCGATTCAGTTTAAATCAATTTCAAATTTAATTATGAAAGATGGTCAAGCCTACGATCAACTTTATGATTTAACGAAAAATATCGGCCATCGATTAAGCGGATCCGACGCTAATGCGAAAGCTGTAAAATGGGCTGAGCAGAAACTAAAAGAAGCTGGCGCAGATAAAGTTTGGTTAGAAGAAGTTATGGTTCCTAATTGGTATCGCGGTGAAGAATCTTTGAACATTAAAACCGCTAACGGATCTTGGAAGAAAATAAAAACGCCGTTTCAGAAATTTAGTGCAACAAATGTTAAAATAATTAACACAATTTTA